>NZ_CP093310.2:2400000-2764895 GCF_022631235.3 Psychrobacter raelei | reverse complement strand
TGCGGGCCTTGGCCGGCTTAGTCGCAGCATTCTCAGCGTTTTTGTCAGTACTGCGCTGCGGGCTAGTAGCACGTTTGGCCGAAGCGGCATCTTCTGATTTCATGCTAAAGCCGATACGATTGCGTTTGGCATCAATTGAAATAACGCGAACGCTGACGATATCACCGGGTTTAACCAAGTTCATGGGGTCTTCAACAAAGTCGTTGGCCATCTCAGAGATATGCACTAAGCCATCTTGATGTACGCCAACATCCACGAAGCAGCCAAAACCAGTCACATTGGTAACCACGCCTTCAAGCTGCATGCCTTCTTCTAGATCGCTTACGCTGTTTACGTCGTCTCTAAACTGAGCTGTTTTGAACTCAGGGCGAGGGTCATGAGCAGGCTTAGAAAGCTCTTGTTTAATGGCGGCAATGCTGATGTTGTCATCGTTGGCTGCGTCAATACCATCGGTGCTTAGCGTATTGATAAGGCTGTCATTACCCAGTACGTCAGCAATTGACTTGCCAGACTTGTCTAATATGGCTTTCACCAAGTCATAGCTCTCTGGATGCACACCGGTAGCATCCAGCGGCTCTTCGCCATCACGAATGCGTAGGAAACCCGCTGCTTGTTCAAAGGTTTTTACCCCAAGTCTGGGCACATCTTTTAGCTGCTCACGGTTAGTAAATGCACCATGTTCTTTGCGGTAGTTGACAATTTGCTGAGCGACGTTACGGTTTAGACCGGCAATGTGGGCTAAGATAGCAGGGCTTGCGGTATTGACATCCACACCAACTGCGTTCACACAGTCTTGCGTCACTTTATCTAAGCTGTCAGACAGCTGAGCTTGGTTCACATCATGCTGATATTGACCCACGCCAATGGCTTTTGGCTCAACTTTAACCAGCTCTGATAAGGGGTCTTGTAGACGGCGGGCGATAGACACTGCACCGCGGATAGAGACGTCTAAATCAGCGAGCTCATCACTGGCAAGCTCGCTGGCAGAATACACAGAAGCGCCTGATTCATTGACCACGACGGCTTTGGCTGTGATGGTCTCATCGGCTTCAATCAGCTCTTTGATCATGGCATCGGTTTCACGGCTGGCCGTACCATTGCCGATTGCCACAAGCTCTACCTGATGGTCTTTTAACAGCTGAGCAATAGTTGCTTTAGCCTCATCCATTTTGTTATCGGGGGCAAATGGATAGACTGTCGCTATGGCCGGCTTACCTTCGCCATCTTGCATGACTTGACCTTGTGCATCGATCACCGCCATTTTTACACCATGACGAATACCAGGATCCACACCTAAAATAACTTTACGGCCGGCAGGGGCGGCCATTAATAGGTGCTGTAAGTTACTGGCGAAGACATCAATAGCATCAGCTTCTGCGGCCAGACGTTTTTCGGTCAATAAGCGGTGCTCTAAATGCGGGCGCCACTTATCCTTCCACAAGCTGTTGGCAGCAGTTATTAAAAAGTCATGACGCTCTTGAGGCTTGGTATTTTCAAGCTCAAATTTATTGATAACTTTATCGACAAAAGGAGTATCTTCACCATCGACTTTAAGCACCAATACATTTTCTTGACGACCACGTAGCATCGCAAGCAGGCGATGATTGGGCAGGCGTGCTAAGCTTTCGCTATGCTCAAAATAATCAGCGAACTTCTCACCCACCTCACGTTTTTCGTCAGAAGCTAGGCTTGAATTGATAGTGGCAGTTTTAGCAAAACCGCTACGTAAGTTATCAAGTAGCTCAAGCTCTTGGGTCCAGCCATCGATGATAATGGCTTCCACGCCGGCTAATTGTTTTTCGGTATCTGAAAAATCAACGTCAATCTCAGCGCCGGTATCATCAGTGATAGTCTCAGGCAGACTGTAATCGCTTAGGGCGTCAAGTGGCGTGACTTCATTATTAAGTAGAGTTTTAGCAACCTTATCCAGACCTGCAGCACGGGCTTTAGCAGCCAATGAACGGCGGCGAGGGCGATAAGGCAGGTAGATGTCCTCTAATTCAAGCTTAGAGGTGGCCTGCTCAATTCGAGATTGCAGCGCTTCGGTTAAGTTACCTTGGCTTTGCAGTAGCTCAAGAATCTTAGCACGACGTGAGGCCATGTCACGCTCGTAGTGTAAACCTTTTTCCAAAGCACGTAATTGGCTGTCGTCTAAGCCTTGTGTTTTTTCTTTACGATAACGAGCGATGAACGGCACCGTAGCACCTTCGTCGTAAAGCTTAACAAACGCATCGACTTGCGCAGGCTTAATACCCAGCTCTTTTGCAAGCTTATTATGGATGTTGGCAATGACATCAGCCGGCAAATTGCTGCTGCTTTGGCTGGTAGGGGTGTTGGCAGTTGTAGTATCGGTTTGGTTCATATCCGTATCGAAGTTAAGAAATGTGGTTGGCATTATAGCAAAAGCTGAGATAATAAAAATGGTTTTGCTTATTAATGTTTATTTATGTGATTTTGTCTGCTTAAATTAACAAACACATACAGCATTACTATGTAATAAGTGTGTAATTTCTTGCGTAATCTTATACACTAATTAATTGCTACAGTTTATCTGCTTTATGTGGGTAATAAAAGCCGACGCTTGGTGTCATTAAATACAGATACTATATCGTCTAAAGATGGTTTATTAAAAGCACCGTCATTATCAGACAAACGTAACTGCGCTAAAATAAACCTGTGTCAGCCGCGCATAAACAGCAACCAGATAACTAGCAGCCGCATAAATGACAAGCAGATAAAGCGCTGC
Organism: Psychrobacter raelei; assembly: GCF_022631235.3. Taxonomy (NCBI): domain Bacteria; kingdom Pseudomonadati; phylum Pseudomonadota; class Gammaproteobacteria; order Moraxellales; family Moraxellaceae; genus Psychrobacter; species Psychrobacter raelei. Next base: position 2,762,149 of record NZ_CP093310.2, on the reverse strand, counting down.
TGTATAGGATTTAAAAGACGCTTAAAATAATAATAAATACCGGACAATAAGGGATAGGGAATAAAAAGATTGATAAATAGCCCAAACACTCCCATATAAATAATGAGTCTCTTATAATAATTTAAGCGAATAAGTAGTACCCTTTAAAACCATTGCCCCTTTATAATCAATTTATAATAATGAGTGATAGCCCTTTTATCAAAAATACGCTTTAATCGTGATTTGCTAAACTTGCGCCATAAGCTTTAGCGCTAAATGTGTATAATTAAGCCATATTAAATAAAATAACAATAGGACGCCTAGTATGTCAGACAATAAAATCAACAATACCGACAGTTTAACCCACCGTATCTTGGTGGTTGATGATGATGCCCGTTTACGCTCTTTACTACAGCGCTTTTTGGAAGATGATGGCTTCGTGGTGCGTACCGCCCATGATGGCAGCCAAATGGATAAACTGATGCAGCGCGAGTTATTCTCCTTGGTGGTATTAGACTTAATGCTACCCGGTGAAGATGGCATTGCTATCTGTAAGCGCCTGCGTGAAGAGAACAGTGATATCCCTATTATTATGCTCACTGCAAAAGGCTCAGACAGTGATCGTATTGCTGGCCTTGAGGCGGGTGCTGACGACTATTTGCCTAAGCCTTTTAACCCAAAAGAGTTGCTGGCCCGTATCAAAGCGGTTCTGCGTCGTCACAGCCGTGAGCTGCCTGGCGCGCCTTCGCAGCAAGTGGAGGTGGTGGAGTTTGGCCCATGGACGCTTGATTTATCTACTCGAACTTTAAAACGTGATGGTAACGTGGTCACCTTGACCACAGGTGAGTTTTCGGTATTGAAAGCTTTAGTACAGCACCCTCGAGAGCCACTCACGCGTGATAAGCTGATGAATTTAGCACGTGGCAGAGAGTGGGGTGCTATGGAGCGCTCAATCGATGTGCAGGTATCGCGTCTACGCCGCCTGATCGAAGATAACCCTTCACAGGCTCGTTATATCCAGACAGTCTGGGGTGTGGGGTACGTATTTGTTCCTGATGAAGAAGAGGCCTAGCCTGCATGTAGGTATTTATTAGTAGGTATTTGTTAGGGTATTGATAGGTGACAATACTCCATTTTACCGATTAACACATCTAATAAGACATGGCTCATCAAAGACACAAGACAATAAAAAAGGCGCTTAGCCCTATAGGGCTAAGCGCCTTTTTTATTGTCTGCTTGGCTAGCGTAGCTGACTGTCTTTACTACCACGGCGGTTATACAGCTCTTGGCTCTTGCTATGAGCTTCTATTTCACTTTGGCATTTTACGCAGTGCTCGACACCAGGCAGCGCTAGCCTACGTGCTTTGGGTATTTTTTCTCCACACTCATCACAATACAGCAGGCTTTCACCACTTGGCAGCGCCCTGCGAGCCCGCTCTAGAGCATCATTCACTGTGGCGTCCATTTGTTCGTGTTCTGCGCCATCACGCGCCCATCCTCCGGCCATAATTGACTCCTTTTTATTATGCAGATGCACCCGGTAATCAGGGCGCTATCCTTGATATATGAGGCTCAAGCCGCCTGTTATCAAGCCAGAGTAAATAGGATTGGTAACACGCATAGCACAAAAATGTCACAAAAAAAGGCCACCTATACGAGTTAGGCGACCTGATGTACTTAGCCTTGATGACAGGGCACTGGTTTAAAACACAGTTAGCAGGTGTCAGCTTTATTTAGGTTGTAATGCAATAACTTGACCTCTAACCCCAATACTGGCATCGCTCATTAAGCAGACATATGCCGGCATTAAGTCCTCAGCAGTCTTTAATGACATAGGGTTCTCGCCGGGAAAGGCATGGGCGCGCATGTTGGTGCGGGTGGCGCCAGGATTGATACAGTTAAAGCGTAGGCTGGTGGTATTTTGGGTTTCTTGAGTGAATATGTCACTCATGCCTTCCACCGCCTGTTTTGATAAGGCATACGCGCCCCAGAATGCGCGAGGATGCGTACCCACTGAGCTGCTTGTGAACACAAATGAGCCGTTATCTACAGATGTGACCAAGGGCATAAGCACTTGAGTGAGCATAAAGGTGGCAGTGGTATTCACTCGCATTACCTGCTCGAAGGTCACCACATCATACATCTCAAGCGGGGTTAGGGTCCCCAATATACCAGCATTGTGTAACACGCCATGCAGCGTACCAATCTCACTTTGGATGAGATTGGCCAATTGCTGCATATCGCTATAGCTGGCTGATTCTAGGTTCATCGGCATGATGGCTGGCTGCTTACCACCAGCGGCTTCTATTTCATCATAGACCGCCTCAAGCTTGCTTAATGTTTTGCCAAGCAGTAATACAGTGGCGCCATATTTGGCATAGGTTAAAGCAGCCACGCGGCCAATGCCGTCACCGGCGCCAGTGACTAAGATGGTTTTACCCTCTAGACAATTGGGCTCAGGGTTAAAGGTGCGTATCGCTTCATGAGTTAAAACAGGTTGAGTCATAAGGTCACTACTATTTTGGTAGAGGTTTTATTAAATGGTAAATACTAAGTGATAAATACTAAGTTATAAGTACTAAGTTATAAATAATCAAACTGCTTTGAGCGCAGTAGTTTCACCAAGGCCTTGGGCGTGTCGGCAATATAATCGGCGCCCCAAGCTTCCAAGTCATCTTGGTCCTCTGGCGGGATATAGCCATAGCTGGCCAGAACCGTCGTCATGCCTGCTGCACTACCTGCTTGCACATCACGGATATGATCCCCGATATAAATCACACTGTTGGCAATACCGCGTGGCAATTCTAACTTCTCTAATGCCAAATACATAGGCTCAGGGTCAGGCTTGGTATTGCTCACATCATCGGGGCAGACCAGCACTGAGCAGCGCTCATCGAGAGCAAGGCTTTGTAATAATTTGGTGGCCAAATAGCGCGGCTTATTGGTGACAATTCCCCAAGGAATGCCGCTTTTTTCATAAAAGCTTAGCAGTGGCTCAAGCTCTGTAAACACCTGGCTGTCAACACAGATATCGGCCTCATACTCATCCAAAAATTGCTGACGGTAGTGCTGAATCTGCTCTTCAGTAAGCGGCTGCTCATTGTGCTTGAGCATTAGGCTCACCATAGCACCTGCACCGGCCGATACTTGCTCACGAATGGCTTGACTTGGCGGTAATTGCCAGCCATTTTGCTCTGACATACGCTTAATAATACGGATAAAATCAGCGGCGGTATCAATTAGAGTACCATCTAAATCAAATAAGACGGCTTTGACATAATTTGTTGACATAATGTTGTACTTTTTAAAAGGTGTGTTTATAACGCTAAACTTAAGCTCAGTGGCCCATTAAATAGAGCGCTAAATGGGCAATTAAGCGGGTTTTACGACGGCCATCATGTAGTTGACATCAACATTCTGTGCCAACCAGTAGCGTTTGGTGATGGGGTTGTAGTGTAGACCGATTAAGTCTTGACGGTTGAAGCCGGCATTAATTGCCATCTTGTCTAACTCAGCAGGCGTGATGAATTTGGCATAATCGTGGGTACCACGGTCAAGTAGACGCAGCACATATTCAGCACCAATAATGGCGAACAGATAAGACTTAGGATTGCGGTTAATGGTCGATAGCACACACACCCCGCCCGGTTTTAGTAAATCATAGCAGGCTTGCACGATTTGGCTGGGGTCAGGTACGTGCTCTAGCATCTCCATACAAGTGATGACATCATAGCTCTGTGGCTGCTCAGCGGCCAATTGTTCAATAGCAATGTGCTTGTATCTTAGGCGGTCGGTTAAGCCGCTTTGCTCAGCATGTATGGTCGCGGCCTGTAGATTTTCAAGTCCCAAGTCCACACCGGTAGCATCAGCGCCTCGGCGGGCCATAGATTCGGTTAAAATACCGCCGCCACAGCCCACATCCAATACTGTTTTTCCGGTGAGCCCTGTGCCTGTGTAACGAATGACGTTCTCTTCTATCCAGTTCAAACGAAGCGGGTTAATCTGATGCAAGGTTGCAAAAGGACCTTGTTTGTCCCACCATTGGCTGGCGAGTTGAGTAAATTTACCCACTTCACTCATATCAACATTATTACCCAGATTAGAGGCGGTATTATCAGTGGCAGCAGTGTTAGAGATTGCGTCGGTATGGGTCTGAGTCATGAGCTGTCCTAAACCTTAAAATATTAGGGGGGTTAATAGGGGAAGATAATATAAGGCTGATACCCGATACTGGGCTTAAAATGCCTTATTATGAGATGGTCTATCTTACCATGCTTCGTAAATCCTATCTTACCATGCTTCATAAAATAGGGCATCTTTGATAATATTTTGCTACGATGACTACGCCATTATTTTAAGGTTGTTGGCTGAAAAAAATCACAATATAAGATCTAAATGAGAATTACTAACGCTTATTTAACCATTGGTTAAGGTTTTAGCAATGCTGACGGTTCACACAGACTGGGCAAATGCGGTATCATAGGCAATCTTAAAAAAAGTAAAGTAGCAGGCGACAATCTACTAAAGATATCAAGATCAGGGTTGTTTGAACTCGCTGTCGCTGTAAGCTCTATGTTGAATACAAGCCACTTATAATATAGACCCCAATCACCTCCTAAATATTCTTAAGGAATTACGATGAAGTTTTATTCTCAACGAGGTTTTGCTTTGGCCTCTTTAGCTGCTGCCGTTGGTTTGGCTTCTATGCCAGCATTTGCTGCAGATTATGTGGCCGGTAAAGACTATATAGTATTGGACAATCCCGAAACCATCAGCGGTGACAACATTATTGTACGTGAGTTCTTCTGGTACGGTTGCCCTCATTGTTACAATCTAGACCCTTATATGCTTAAATGGGCGAAAAACAAGCCAAGCGACGTCATCTTCATGCAGTCGCCTGCTGCGCTTAATCCTATGTGGGAAACAAATGCCCGAGGATTCTATGCCGCTCAACTTATGGGATATCTACCGCAAACTCACACTAAGCTATTTGATGCCATCCATAAAGACAACAAGCGTCTGTTTGATCAAGCTTCTTTATCTAAATGGTATGCAAGCCAAGGCTTAGACCAAAAAGAGTTTAACAAGCTATACAATTCATTTGCGGTAAGTACCAAAGTAGCGCGCTCTAAAGCAGGTGCTATGCGTTATCAAATTACTGGTGTGCCTGCGGTAGTGGTACATGGTAAATACGTGGTACAAGGTGAAGATGGTAAGGTGCCAAAAGTGGTGGATTACTTAGTCAAAAAAGTACGTATGGATATGAAAGCGGGTAAATAGCCAAGCTTTTATGTCGTGGTTTGATTTTTGATTACCGCTACTTATTATCCTAAGACAATTAAGACTGAGCTTAAGCTCAGTCTTTTTTTTTGGCTAAAAGCTATATAGGTAGGTGATTTTTAGGTGTTATCACTAATGCAAATAGTGGCGTTAATCAAGTTTTTCTGAAGGTGATTATTTTGTAAATATGGCGAATTAGATAAAAATAACTGTTGTGAATAAGAATTATTATCGTTATCATAAGCAGTAACTTACTAATCTTAGGTGCTTTGGCAAGCCAATAACTGAGGGTGTTAAAATGATCGTTTGCATATGCAATAATGTTAAGGACCGCCAAATTAAAGCGGCACTTGCTTCGGGCGTGGACTCTATGGATGCCTTAAAAGAGGCCTTAGATGTGGCTACTTGCTGCGGCTGCTGTGAACCTATGGTCAACGACTACCTAGAAGAGCATCATGCCATGAGCTACGATAGTGAATTGGTAAGTCAATTGGCTTATGCCGTTTAGCTTGCCTTTAACCTTAGTGGATTAAAAGCAAAACAGCCTAAAGCGTAGATACAATATAAAAGACAATATAGTGAAAGTGAGCCATGATAAATTCAGGTTCACTTTTTTTTGTTTGATACGTTCTCATTTGCATTTGTCCCTCCATTCTCAGTTCTAAAAACAACTGTCTTAATACTGTGAATTTGCTACTATATTATTTATACAAAGAGTTATGGTTATACAAAGAGTTATGGGTTTAAAGACGTAGCCACATTGAAAATGATAGGGCGTCACTTATAAATAAAATGTTAAATAAAAGGTAACTACCATGAAAGGCAGCCAAAAAGTCATTGATTACTTAAACTTCTTGCTCGGGGGTGAGTTAGGGGCCCGCGATCAGTACTTTATCCATTCAGAGATGTATGGTGAATGGCATTACGGTAAGTTATATGATCGTATTCATCATGAAATGGAAGATGAAACCTTACATGCCCAAGCCATTATCCGCCGTCTATTAATGCTAGGTGGCAAACCTAACATGACTGTAGATCCTATCAATATAGGTAGCACAGTACCTGAGATGCTGAAGCTAGACTTAGAGCTAGAATACAAAGTACAGCAACATCTAAAACAGGGCATCGCGCTGTGTGAACAAGAGCACGACTATGTCACCCGTGATATTTTGGTGGCTCAGTTAGAGGATACAGAAGAAGATCATGCGCACTGGTTAGAGCAGCAGCTTCGATTGATTGACATGGTAGGTCTACCAAACTACTTACAGAGCCAAATGGGCGAGATTTCAGAATAAGCCTCATTTGCTATGAGTACACAATTTTAGCCGCCATGAAGTCAACAGCAGGATTAGGAGAAAGTTATGCAGGGTGACAAAGACGTTATTCGTGCCTTAAACAAGGTGCTTGGCCAGTCATTAATCGCAATCAACCAGTATTTTTTGCATGCCCGTATTGCCAAAAACTGGGGTATTGAAGAGTTAAATGAGGCGTTTTATAAACAATCTATCGCTGAGATGAAATGGTCAGATGCGCTGATTGAACGCATCTTATTACTAGAAGGTCTGCCTAATTTGCAAGATTATGGCAAGCTGTTCATCGGTGAAGATGTGGCCGAGATGATTGAGTGCAACGTACTTTTAGAAAATCAAAAATTTGATACTATTACCGAATCAATTACACTGTGTGAGCAAAAGCAAGATTACGTGTCTCGCAAGCTGCTACTGGATCTAAAAGACGGTAATGAAGATTATGTGGATTGGTTAGATACTCAAAAAGACTTGATTGAAGCTATGGGTATTGAGAATTATATCCAAGCCAAAATCGAAGATGAGTAATACGTTATCTTGCTATTACCTTTGTAATCTTTGCCAAAGACCCGCTTAGTCATAAGTGGGTCTTTTTTTTGTTAATTCCGCTCAGTCATGAGTTAAGTTGTACTCATCAGCAGGTTACAGCTATACTAAAAACGCAAGGTAGTATTTGTGGTATAACTAGTGTCACCCCCCAAGTATGATTTTAATAAAAAATAGGAGTAGCTATGCCTGCATTACGTTCCGATGTTGATCCTGATGGTTTGTTAGAGTATTCAGTAGTTTATACCGATCGTGCTTTAAACCACATGTCAAAAGTATTTCAGCAAGTCATGACTGATTTATCCAGCAATCTAAAGCAAGTTTATGCCGCCGATGCTGTGGCCATTGTGCCAGGCTCAGGCACCTATGCTATGGAAGCGATTGCCCGCCAATTGGCCACAGACAAAGACTGTTTGGTGATACGCAATGGCTGGTTTAGTTATCGCTGGACCCAGATTTTAGAAAAAGGCAAAATTGCCAAATCTGTAGAAGCGCTAAAGGCCCAGCAAGTAGAGGGTGAGTCAGAACAAGGCGCGCCCAATCCATTTGCACCTGTGGCCATCGAAGACGCTGTGGCTGCCATTAAAGACAAAAAGCCTGCTGTGGTGTTTGCGCCGCATGTTGAGACCGCCTCAGGTATGATTTTATCTGATGACTACATCAAGCAGTTAGCAGAGGCTGTACATAGTGTGGGTGGATTACTGGTTATCGACTGTATTGCTTCAGGCTGTATCTGGTTGGATATGAAGCAGTTAGGTATTGATGTTCTGGTTTCTGCGCCGCAAAAAGGGTGGAGTAGTACCCCTTGTGCCGGTCTTGTTATGCTCAGCGAAAATGCGGTCGCCCAAGTAGAGGCGACTGAGTCTGACAGCTTTAGCTTAGACTTAAAGCAGTGGCTTAATATCATGCGTGCCTATGAAAATGGTGGACATGCCTATCATGCCACTATGCCCACCGATGGCCTACGTATGTTCCGTGATGTGATGCTAGAAGCCAAAGAAATCGGCTTTGAGGAATTAAAGCAGGCGCAGTGGGAGCTTGGCAATCGTATCCGCGACTTGCTAGAAGACCGCGGTATCCAAAGCGTTGCTGCCGAAGGCTATCAAGCACCAGGTGTGGTGGTGTGCTACACCCAAGATGAAGAGATGCACAAAGGCCGTGCTTTTGCTGCTCAAGGTATGCAAATTGCCGCCGGTGTGCCGCTACAAGTGGGTGAGCCTGATGGCTTTAAAACCTTCCGCTTAGGTCTGTTTGGCTTAGATAAATTGATCGATATCGATGGGGCAGTGGCGCGCTTTAAGCAAGTGCTAGATAAGGTGCAGCCTGCTGCTTAATTGGCTGATTGTAAGAGTTAAAAAGACGCCAGCGAATCATTCCTCGTTGGCGTTTTTTATCACCGGTCGCCGTAAAACCACCCACTTCAGGGGTGGATATAAGGCGACACACACTGTCGTGATCAGTACTTAAAGTATTGCAAGTTAAAATTAACCTCGCCATACTAACCCTATGAAAACCCTCAAGCTACGCATCAAAGACAAACATGCAAACCAGCTAAACAAACTAGCTGGGAGTGTTAACTATGCGTGGAACTATGTTAATGCGTTAAGCTTTGAGCATTTAAGACGCACAGGTAAGTACTTTTGGGCCTATGATTTAAGCCAATACACCAAAGGCAGTGGAGAGTATTTAGGCTTGCACTCGCAAACTTTGCAAGCCATCAACGAAACTCATGCCAAATCTCGTAAGCAGTTTAAAAAAGCCAAACTTAATTGGCGAACCAACCAACCCGATGCCAAACGAAAAAGCTTAGGTTGGATACCTTTTAAAAAGTCTGCTATCAAGTATCTACATACAAGACAGACAGGCAAAAAGGCACTGAAATCAACCATACAGCTATCGCTCTGTAAAGGTCAAAAGGTAATCATAGACGTATTCGATAGCTACAATTTGTCTTTGTATCAAATCAATACGCTTGAGATAGTGCAAGACAGCCGTAATCGCTGGTATGCCTGTATTACCGTCAAAGATTTTCCTAGACAAGCAAGTGGCAAAGGCAGCGTTGGTATTGACTTAGGCTTAAAGCAGTCTGCTACCACCTCAAACGGTGACAAGCTGACAACCAAACAAACGCAAAAGTGGGCTAAAAAGCTTGCAATAGCTCAAAGAGCGAAAAACAAACAGCGAGTCAAAGCAATCCATGCCAAAATTAAAAACTCAAGATTAGAATTAATTCACAAATTCACCACCCAATTAGTTAAGGATAATGCCTTAATTGTGGTTGGTGATGTTAAATCACGCTCATTCACCAATTCGATGACCAACCTAGCTAAATCAACATACGATGCAGGATGGTTTGAACTCAAAAGACAACTGGAATATAAATGCAAGTATGCAGGTTGTCAGCTTGAGATGGTAAATGAGAGTTACACTACCCAGACCTGCTCGTGCTGCCTTAAAATAAGTGGTAGTAGTCCAAAAGGTAGAGCAGGTCTTGGAATAAGAGGATGGAAGTGTGCTGAGTGTGGCACATGGCATGATAGAGATATCAATGCTGCTAAGAACATCCTTGCGGTCGGGCTTGACCGTATAGTTGTAGGAATCCCCTCGGTTTAGCGAGGGGAGGAAGTCAAGGCGGCTATAAAGTATGGATACTGCCTAAGACTTTACCTTGGGCTCTTCATTGGCCATAGATTGGGCGGCATTACGCAGCTCAAACTTTTGTATTTTTCCGGTGCTGGTTTTAGGAATTTCACAGAAAATCACATGTTTGGGCACTTTAAACTTGGCCAGATGCTGACGACAATGCTCAATAACCTGATCACGGGTCAAAGTTGCGCCCTCAGCTATTTCGATGAAGGCCACAGGCACCTCTCCCCACTTATCATTGGAGGCTGCCACCACGCCGCAGCTACTCACCTCAGGCATTTTGTATAAGGTGTTTTCAATCTCAATACTTGAGATGTTCTCGCCTCCTGAGATAATGATATCTTTTAGGCGATCCATAATTTTGATATAGCCATCTGGGTATTTGACGCCCAAGTCACCGGTACGGAACCAGCCGCCTGCAAACGCCTCTTTGGTCGCTTTGGGGTTTTTTAAATAGCCTTTCATAACCATGTTGCCCTTTAAGGCCAGCTCGCCCATCTCAGTTGCATCAGCAGCAACCGGCTCGGTGGTGCCTTGTTTGAATACCTCAAAGCCGCTCATTAAGTGTGACACCACACCTTGACGCGATTTTTTGGCAGCACGTTCTGACACCGAAAGCTGTTGCCATTCATCATGCTCAGCACAGATGGTTACCGGCCCGTAGACCTCAGTGAGACCATACACATGAGTGACATTAAAGTTCATCGCCTCCATCTTCTCGAGCATGGCTTCAGAAGGCGGCGCACCGGCCACAAAGCCTTTCACATTATGGTTAATGGCTTGCTGTAACTGGCTATCACCTGCCGCGATCATATTATGCACAATGGGGGCGGCGCAGTAATGAGTAATCTGATATTTGGCAATGAGTTTTAGGATTAAATTGGCATCGATTTGACGTAAGCAGACGTTAATACCAGCACGCTCAGCGACTGTCCAAGGAAAACACCAACCGTTACAATGGAACAAGGGTAAGGTCCATAAGTAGGTGGTATGCTTGGGCATGTCCCAATCTAAAATATTTGACAACGCATTCAAAGTAGCGCCGCGGTGATGATAGACCACGCCTTTGGGCTTGCCGGTGGTACCTGAAGTGTAATTGAGAGCAATGGCATCCCACTCATCGGTGGGATAGATGGTGCCATCAAAGGCTCTGATTGCCTCATCAGAGTCAAATTCACCGCTTTGTAAGAGTGCCTCATAGCTCATTTTGCCAAAAGCAGGCACATCAGGCAGCGTCATGTCGGTGGCGTGAATGAGGATTAAGTTGGGGAAGGTTTCTTCTATAAGCTCTACATGATGAGCGTATTCGCTGTCAATGATCAACACTTTGGCTTCGGAGTGCTGCAAACAAAAGGTGAGGGCATTGATGTCTAAACGCGTATTTAGAGTACACAGTACCCCTTGCGACATAGGTACTCCAAAAGCGGCTTCCACCATGGCCGGTGTATTGGGTGCCATAATGGCCACAGTATCTTCTTTGCCAATACCAAGCTTGCGCAGGGCGTGGGCCAATTTACGGCAGCGCTCAAAGGTTTGAGACCAGGTATAGGTAATGGGCGTGTTGACTAAATCATCATAAATGATAGAGGTTTTATGAGGATAGACCGAAGCGGCGCGAGTGAGGAATTGTAAGGGCGTGAGCGGCTGGTGATTGGCCTCGGTTTTGCCTAAACCGGTAGTATAATCGGTCATAAAAGATAGTCCTTTATCAGAAATGTTGAGTTAGGTATCTGAGCATGAATGTCTAAGCGGTCATTGCATACCCTTTGCACGACCCCTCTAAATAAGCTTATGATACAGATAGTTTGTCATTTTTATTGTGATGACAATGAGTGAGTATATGTTAACTCAAATTAGTTGGTCAACTACCAATATCAAATTTGTATTACCCAATATACCGGCTAAGTATAAGTTAATAAATAATTTTTTTTATGATTGAGTTGCCGCTTTAGTCCGCAGCCCTTTATAAGAGCTAATTATTAGTTCAGTTAAGTTAAGCAATGTTATCGGTAGAGAACCCGCTACCCATCTGTTACCTAACCATTTAGATAATTTTCCCTTTAAGTCATTGTATATTGATAAGGATATTTTTTATGGCAGCTGCCGCTACCTCAGCCCAACCTTCCATCTCGGTCGATAATGCACAGAATATTTCTGTGACCAATATGGCCTATCCACATATTTTTGAGCCTTTAGATTTGGGCCATACCAGCTTAAAAAACCGTATTGTCATGGGGTCGATGCATACCGGATTAGAAGATCGCTTTTATAACTACGGCAAGCTGGCAGCTTATTTTGCTGAGCGTGCTAAAGGCGGCGTGGCGATGATGATTACCGGTGGTATTTCACCCAACCGTGAAGGGTGGCTGCTGCCGGCAGGTGGTAGTATGAATACTAGAGCGGATGTGATTAATCATCAGCGGTTAACCCGTGCGGTACATCGCCATGACAGTAAAATCATTATGCAAATTTTGCACAGTGGTCGTTATGGTTATCATCCATTTGTGGTATCTGCCAGTCCCTTTAAGTCGCCCATATCCCCCTTTAAACCGCGCCAAATGAGCATTAAAAATATCAAAAGTACCATTGCTGATTATGCGCGCTCTGCGAGCCTTGCCAAACAAGCTGGCTACGATGGGGTAGAGGTGATGGGCTCAGAAGGCTACTTACTGAACCAGTTTTTATCGCGTCATGTGAACCAGCGCACCGATGAATATGGTGGTGATATCAATGGGCGTATGAAGTTTGCAGTCGAAGTAGTCGAGGCAATACGTGAAGCGGTGGGTGAAGACTTTATTATTATATTTCGCTTATCCATGATTGACTTGGTCAAAGATGGCAATGTTATGGATGAAGTCATCACGGTCGCCAAGGCATTAGAGGCGGCTGGGGTGAGTATCTTTAATACAGGTATCGGCTGGCACGAAGCCCGTGTACCGACCATTGTCACCAGTGTCCCACGTGCCGCTTTCGTGGACTATACTGCAGAGGTCAAAAAACATGTGTCCATCCCTGTGATGGCAGCCAACCGCATCAATATGCCACAGACAGCAGAGCAAATCTTGGCGAATGGGCAAGCTGATTTAATTCAGATGGCGCGCCCCTTTTTAGCGGATCCAGACTGGATCAATAAGGCCAAAAATGGTCAAACCGATCGCATCAATACCTGCATTGCTTGTAATCAGGCCTGCTTAGACCATACTTTTGAAAACAAGCGCTCCACCTGTTTGGTCAACCCCAGAGCCTGCTATGAGACTGAGCTTAGCTATGAGCCTACCAAAAAGCCGAAGAAAATTGCTGTGGTTGGTGGCGGTGTGGCAGGCATGTCAGCGGCGACCATTGCTGCCAAACGTGGCCATGATGTCACCCTTTATGAGGCCAAAGACATCTTAGGCGGCCAGTTCAACTACGCCAAAGTGATTCCGGGTAAAGAAGAGTTCTTTGAAACCACCCGCTATTATCTCAACGAATTAAACTATCAAAACGTTGCCATTAAACTCAATACCAAAGTGACCAAAGAGATGTTGGACGAGGCTGACTATGACCACGTCATTATCGCCACAGGGGTAGTGCCACGCAGCTTAGAAGGCAAGCTTGAAGGGGCGGATAATGCTAAGGTGATTAGTTATGCTGAGCTGCTATCTGGCGAAAAAGCTGTGGGTGAGAGCGTAGCGGTGATTGGGGCTGGCGGTATTGGCTTCGATGTCAGTGAGTACTTGACTGCCCGTCATGGCCAGCCACTACATGAATTGGGCCCTGAGACCTTAAAAGACCCAAGCTACCGCCCTGAGCCGCAGTCTGTGACTGACTGGAAGCAAGAGTGGGGGGTGAATACTCAAGCGGATTATCAGACCGATGGCGGCTTAACTCGTCCTGAGAAGATTGTTCCGGCTCGCCGTGTGTATTTGCTACAGCGCCGTGATGGTCGTCTGGGCAAGGGGCTGAACAAAACCACCGGCTGGGTGCACCGTGCCCATATTAAGTCTCATGGTGTGCTACAAATGCCTGGTGTGACTTATGACAAGGTAACCAATGAGGGCTTATGGGTCACCACGCCGCAAGGCCACAGTCAGCTACTTCGTGTTGATACCATTGTGGTCTGTGCAGGGCAAGAGTCAGTCAATGAGCTTATGCCGGCCTTAACAGATGCCAAAGCCAGTACCAAACTAGGTAAAACTGAATACCATATTATTGGCGGTGCGAAATTAGCAGCAGAGCTTGATGCCAAACGGGCGATACGTGATGGGGCTGAGCTTGCTGCTAGACTATAACGCCAGCTCATAGCTTAATCATAATCAGACATAAAAAAAAGAGGCCGTTAACGGCCTCTTTTTTTTGGTTTTGCGACAACAATGGCTTATCTGGCTAAAAGCTACGTGCAGCAGCTAGGCGGCAGATTTCGCCAACAACACTGAATAGAAGATAAAGGTTAAAATGAGCACCACGCCACTGCCATGCTTCATCTCACCTTGGCGCTTAAAGGCTATAATTGCCAATATAAAAAGTAGCACGCTGACCATGCCCACCATCATCACATCGCGAGACAAAATCTGAGGGTCAATGTGTTGCATGGGTTTAATGATGGCAGCCAGCCCTACCACACCTAATGTATTAAATAAATTTGAGCCAATGACATTGCCCAGTGCCATGTCATGCTCACCGCGTCTAGCGGCTGCCACACTGGCTACCAGCTCGGGTAATGAGGTGCCAATGGCCACGATGGTTAGACCGATAAGCAGCTCACTCATGCCCCACAGTGTGGCTAATTCAACCGCACCCCAAACGATGGCTCGTGAGCTGGCGATTAATAAACTCAAGCCCAGGATTAATGTGCCAAAGGATTTGAAAACATTAACCTGCTCTTTGGCTGCCAATTGCTCTGGTAACTCTACTTTGTCCTTGTTACTTCGTAGACTTAACAGAATCTGTATCAGTAACACCGCCACTAAGGCGACAACAAGCACAATGCCATCGAGCCGAGATAAATTGCCATCGACCAACTGAATAGCTGCCAAAGCAGTGACCGCCAGTAACAGCATTAAGTCGTATCGAATCACATCGCTACGGATCAAGATGGGGCTAATTAACGCGGTCACGCCAAGTACTAAGGTAATATTGATAATATTAGAGCCATAAGCGTTACCCAGCGCCAAATCCGGACTACCAGCAAACGCTGCCAAGGCAGATACCACAAGCTCGGGCGCTGAAGTACCAATGCCTAAGATAATGACCCCAATCAAAAAGCTTGGCATATTAAAGCGCACAGCCAAGCTGGTGGCACCATCAATAAAGGTGTCTGCACTCCAAACTAAAATGGCCAATCCAAGGACAACAGCGACAATCGCTAGGCCCATAAAACACTCCCATACGGATTAATAAAAATAATAGGATAATAAAAATAAAAAATGCTAAGCAAAGTGAATCGCTTAGCATTTACTAAAAGGGGAAATAAAGGGTAGGGATTAAGACACTTGGACCGGAATGATATTGGCCGTATCTTTTACAGTATTGTCTTCATTACAATAGACTAGTTTTGGTTTATGCGTATCGGCTTCTTGCTCATCCATCTGAGCGTAAGCACAAATGATAACGATGTCGCCTAAGTCTGCCATATAAGCGGCAGCACCATTTAATGAAATAATACCAGAGCCGGCTTCAGCACGGATGGCATAAGTGCGAAAGCGCTTGCCATTGCTGACGTTGTAGATATCAATGGATTCGTTTTCACGAATACCAGCTAGATCCAATAAGTCGCCATCTATCCCACAAGAGCCTTCATAGTGCAAATCTGCATGGGTAACGCGGGCACGGTGTAATTTGCCTTTTAATAAGGTCAATAACATAGAGGATTCCTTGAAATAATGGGCCGGAAAAATTGTACGCAAAAAACGTGAGAGCAAATTATACTCATAAAAACAGCACTATTCTGCTATTTTTTCAATAAATTCGCAAAAAGAAAAATACGGAAGGGGTAGTAACTTAATAGCGGCAAATATCAAAAAATCAATAGCCGCCTTAAGTTAATGTCTATCAATTGGGAAGTTTAAAGCCATTAATTTGACTGCGTGCTTTTTCAATATCGCCAGTTACCATCAACTTTAATGAGGACATAGCGGCGTCTAAAGCAGCTTCAATAGCAATTTGATCTTCAGGAGAGGGTTTAGATAGGACATGGCCACTTACTTTAGATTTATGACCGGGATGGCCAATGCCTATACGTAAGCGGTGAAAGTCATTGCCTAAATGGGGCGTGATATCACGTAGGCCATTATGACCGCCATGACCACCGCCAGTTTTTAGCTTAATACTACCTGCTGCAATATCAAGCTCATCATGAGCGATAAGGAGCTCTTCAGGTTTAATGTCATAGTATTTCGCCATAGGCACAACCGATTGACCTGACTTATTCATAAAAGTCATCGGCAACAACAGGCGAACATCGGTACCAAAGATACGTCCGCGTCCGGTTAAGCCATTGAACTTCTTGTCAGCTGCCAATTCAATATTAAATTGATCGGCAATCAGGGCCACAAACCAAAAGCCAGCATTATGTCGGGTTTCGACATACTGCTGACCTGGGTTGCCAAGCCCAACAATAAGTTTAAGTTGGGACATAGCGTTCTCACTGTCTAGTAAGTAAGGAGGGCCACCCATAACTGATAGCACAAGGCGTATCGGTTGTGAGTGGCGGGCGAAAATTATTCGCCTTTGTCTTCTTCACTACCTTGTTCGGTAGCTGGAACGTCAGCTGCGTCAACTTCTTCAGCATCAGTGTCAACTTCTTCAACAGTTGGGGCCTGCATGTTAACCACAGTGCGGTCAACTGGCTCATCAACGTCAAGTTCGAAGATAACAACACCTTCAGGAAGTTTGATGTCTGTTAAGTGTAGAGACTCACCGATTTCTAGGTTAGACACATCTACTTCTAGGAATTCTGGTAGGTTAGAAGGTAGACATACGATTTCGATGTCAGTCACTAGCGTAGATAAGATACCGCCTGCTTTGATACCTGGCGCTTCTTCACGACCTGTGAAGTGCAATGGAATCTGCATGTTGATCTTCTGACCTTTAACGATGCGCTGGAAGTCAGCGTGCATTGCAAAGCCTTTAGAAGGATGACGCTGTAGGTCTTTAATAACCGCTAGATGCTCTTCGCCTTCAAGGTTGATGGTCAAAATGTTTGAGAAGAAAGCTTCGTTTTCAAGAAGTTTCCATAGCTCATTTTTTTTGATAGCGATAGCTGTAGGCTCTTCGTTACCACCATAGATAATGGCTGGTACAAGATTTTGCTTACGCAGGCGGCGGCTCGCACCTTTGCCCTGCTGATCTTCGGTACGAGCGATGCCGTTTACCGTGTATAAAATATCACTCATGAGAGTATCCTTGATTAAATAATTTGGTTTGATGCTATCTTCAAGCTACGCTTGCGACCAACGTGGCCAGACAAACATCGTAGTTTTTGTACCCAAAATAGCCTCAACTTGAGGTTGATACAGATACAAAGGCCGTATTATACGGGTAATGGGCATTAAAATCTAGCACAAAAAAACCGCCCGGCATTAGCGGGCGGTTTTTTTGTTAGTCATCAGGCTGCAGTGATTAGTCGATAGACTCAAACATTGCACTGATAGACTCTTCATTGTTGATACGGCGTAAGCTTTCGGCCAATAGTGAAGCAATGGTCACTTGACGAATTTTGCTGCAAGCCTTAGCTTCATCAGACAAAGGAATACTGTCCGTTACGACCAGCTCATCCAACACAGATTCGCCAATGGTTTTAATCGCATTACCCGATAATACAGGGTGAGTGATATAACCTAAGACGCGACGGGCGCCATTGTCTTTAAGGGCTTGGGCGGCTTTACATAGCGTGCCTGCGGTATCTACCATGTCATCAACAATCACACAATCACGGTCTTTTACATCACCAATGATATGCATAACTTGTGATTCATTAGCACGAGCACGACGCTTGTCGATGATGGCAAGCTCGGTGTTACCGCCAAGCTCTTTGGCCATAGCACGCGCACGAACAACACCACCTACGTCTGGTGACACAACCATTAGGTTGTCGTAGCCTTGCTTTCTAAGGTCTTTTAACAATACTGGCGTACCGTAGATGTTATCTACTGGAATGTCAAAGAAACCTTGAATTTGGTCAGAGTGCAAATCGACAGTCATCACACGATCAATACTAACGATGTTTAGCATGTCTGCCACTACTTTTGCCGAAATAGGCACACGCGCTGAACGGGGACGACGATCCTGACGAGCATAGCCGAAGTAGGGCATAACCGCAGTGATACGACCGGCACTTGAACGACGCAGTGCATCAGCCATCACCATGATTTCCATCAAGTTATCGTTGGTAGGGGCGCAAGTAGGTTGTAGAATGAAGACGTCTTTACCACGTACGTGCTCTTTAATCTCAACAGCGATTTCACCGTCAGAGAAGCGCGTGACATCAGCACGGCCAAGAGGAATGTGTAAGTGATCTGCGACAGTTTTTGCCAGCTCAGGGTGGGCATTACCCGTAAAAATCGCCAGATATGGCATGGTTCAAGTCCTATTTATTTGACTTAGGAGAGGAGCAGTAGAGACTGCACAAATAAAGAAGAAAGTTGAACGTTTAGAAAATGGCAGGGGTAGCTGGACTCGAACCAACGGATGTCAGGATCAAAACCTGATGCCTTACCAACTTGGCTATACCCCTGTAACAGACAAACTTTATCAAGAACTCATGTGCTGCTGTTAAAGTAGCATGTCTCTTGATAATTTACTATCAAAATATTTATAATTTATCAATATTTTGATACTTTTTACTTACTGTCTTCTCGGTTGCGTTCGACGCGAACTATACCGAAAACTAACTAGATATGTCAATAAACTAAGCCATTTAATTTTATAAATACCTGGCTAAGCCTTTGACGAATATGGCAGGGGTAGCTGGACTCGAACCAACGGATGTCAGGATCAAAACCTGATGCCTTACCAACTTGGCTATACCCCTTTATGGGCGAGTTATTATACACAAGAATTTTTCGATTGCAATAGTTTTTCAATACTAATTTAAAAGATATTATTTTTGATGGAAATTACCAGGGTTTAAAGTAGCAGGGTGCCCTGCATTTAGGTAGTCTTTAGGCAGCCTTTAAGTAGCAATTTTGCCAAATTATTCAGGGTTTTGTCCGTTTTTATCTAAACTTTGGGTCAGTACATAATCACAAGGCGCCCCAGCATTGCTAAGGTGATGTGTTATGAGGCTGATTTTGTCAGTAGGTATTGGCAAAAATACACTGCTGCCGGTACCGGTCATACGTGCTTGGGTGCCGGTGAGCGCCTCAAGCTGTCTAAGATAATTGAGTGCCTGATTCACCTCAGGCACCAACTTGGTCACCACCGGCTCAAATACATTGCTAAATGGCGCATTAAGCTGCTGTAAGTAGCAAGATTGTGCCGCTTTTATCTCATCTATGCTTAATGCGGGCACATTGCGCTGCAAGTCAGGGTGGGCAAATAGGGCTTGGGTTGCTGCATGAGCTGCAGGATTTAATAGCAAATATTGATGCTGTGGCAACTTGATGGGGGTTAGCCGCTCGCCGATGCCCTCAGCAATGGCATCTTGCCCAAGCACAAAAATTGGCACATCAGCGCCGACCGTTGCGCCAATCTTGATTAAAGCCTCAATGTCATAATGAAAGCCCCATAGCTTATTTAGCGCTATTAAGGTAGTGGCTGCATTTGAGGAGCCGCCACCAAGGCCTGCGCCAGTTGGTAGAACTTTGTTGAGCGTCACTTCGATAACCGGCAGGTGAGGGGTTACCGCGGGGTCAGATGACCGTGCGGGGGCACTGTTTTGCCATGCCTGTAGCAGCGCAACAGCCGCTTTGATGACCAAGTTGTCCATCACCTGTGCGGTGATGGCCACTGTACTACTTAAGCGAACCGGTAAGTGCTGCTCATTAATCGGCGCTGTAGGATCGAAGCTGTCTTGGGTGACCAAGAACTCTAGGGTATCACCCCAGTCTAGCAAACGAAACACCGTCTGCAAGTTATGATAGCCATCTGCTCTTTTACCGGTAATGTGCAAAAACAGATTGATTTTCGCCGGTGAAAATAAACTAAGCTTGGCATACGAGGTCATAATACAGTCTTCTTACAAAAGGCTATTAACGTATCTGCTTCAATAGTGAATTGGACGCAACTTTATTGGTTATTTATCGTGCGCTATGGTCAAGATAACTCGGTGACCATCGTTACGCATCACAGTGATTTTATTGGGTCGACGGGTTTGTGCTGCGCTGTCTTTATAATCGAAGCGGGCTATCCAGTCGCCATTTTGTGAGGTCTGTAGGCGCCCTTGTGCGTCGAGCTCACTGTTGCTATCAGTAGGCGCAGGGCGACCAGAAATCCAGTGGCGCAGCTGAGAGATCGGGGCTTGCCAGCCTGTGGCTTGCTGCAATAATTCCTCTGGTGAGGCGGCACTAATCTCACCAGTACGGTCGCTGACTAAGGTTGCGGTATTACCATCATATTCAATCACAGTGTGGCCGATGCCCAGTGCGCCAGTGATATCAATGGCAAAGCGCTCATCTTCTTGTGCCCACACATAAAAGGCACTGCCAGATTGTGCAGCGGCAGTTTGTGTCTTAGGCGTGGTAACCCCAATTTTACCGCGAATGCTAAAGCTTTTTAGCAAGTCAGGATACTGAGCATCGCCTGCGGTGACGACCTGTGTGGTATTAGCGCCCCCTAACGTCTGAGTGGTCTGGCAGCCCGTGATTACCACAGCACAAGCGGCTAGGGCTAAACCTGCCCAAGCTTTGGTCATGCGAGGGGTATTGGTAGGCTTAGTAGCGGTAATACTAGTGTCAATCATAGCGTCACTAGGGCGCTGAGTAACAGTAGCCGCACGGCTTGAAAACAGTAGGGTCATAATTGTCCTTAATAAATAAGTCTTAAAAATAAATCCAAAATTGAAGCAAGTGTATAACAATGATAATAAAAAGATAAAACTGGGCGCTAAAAACAGCCAATAAGCGCTAAGTTTAGCAAAGCTTTATCATCTGTAAGCATCTAGATGGTTCGGTTTTTGTGATTTTCACGGTATCGGCGGCGGCCAAATTTATAAGCTTTGTCGGTTTATAATTAGGATAGATTGACAGCTGCACGACACATTCATACTAATACGACTGCAAGCGATCACTTAAATCTTGCTGACCGACCGCAAAGCGCTGCTGAATATCATTAAATAAGCTCAGCACTTTATCCTGCTCATCTAAGCCTTGATAAGCGCGCAGCAAAATAATTCCTGAGTCTAGGGTGGGCGAGATGTCATAAGGCCCCTCTAAATATTCGACCACTGCTTGATACTGCTGCTTTGATAGAGCATCAGCGGCTAAGATGTTTAAAGCAGCCAAATAATTGTTTTGCTTAAACATAGGTGAGTCAAAAGGAATCTCTAATATTGACTGCGCCAAAGTAAGCGACTTTGCCACCTCTGTCTCATCACCTTGCTCAAATAACAATACCGCCAATGCCAAAATATAATCCGGGTTTTCTGGGTTAATCAGCAGCAGATGGTCCAGCAGTTCGTGTTTGAGCGCCGTATCTTTTTCATTATCTAACAGTTGTGCGCGGGCAAAAAGTAGCTTGGTATCATCGGGCGCACGCGCATTGGCGTCGGCTAACAACTGCTGCGCTTCAGGCAATTTACCTTGCTGACGTAAGATATCGGCCTGCATGATGGCACTTTCGGGCGCATAGACATCAAATTGATGGCTAAACTGCTGTAAGGTGGCCAATGCTTGATCGGCATGACCCTGTAGCAACTGGATAGACACCAGCTTTTGACGTGCTTTTAACACTAAGTTTTCTTGCATGACTTTGGACAAAAACCGCTCAGCACGCTCGTATTTGTGCTGACGTTCGGCGCTGATACCCAAATAATAATAGGCTTGGTCGATATAAGCGGGGGAGGAGGCCAGCTCAGAGAGCAGCTCATCGGCCTTGGTATAAGCCTCAATATCGATACTGACCAAGGCGGCCAGCAAAGTCACCTCTTCATCATGAAATAAATCATGCGCTACTAATAACAAATCCCAAGCTTCTTGGGTCTGACCTAGCTCAAGTAGATAGCGTATTTCATAAAGATATAAGGTTTTATTATTCTTTAAGCGTTTGCGCTCGCTACTGACAAATTTTAAAACCTTACGATCAGGTTCTAGCTGCTTTAGGATATCGGCTTTTAGCACAATAAAGGGGGCGTTGTTGGGCTGAGACTTCAAGGCACGATTGACACTGACCAAAGCAATATCTGGCTGACCCAAATGTGACATTAGTCCAGCCTGCATGACAAGCAGTGAGGGGTTGTTGTGCTTGGGCAGTCGCAGCAAGGTCTCTAACAAGCGGCGCTGATCGGCCTCGTTATTGGGATAAATACCGATCAAAATCTCGCTCAAATCGGCTTGAGAATCATAACTTAATATCTCAGAGAGTACTTTTCCGGTCAGCTCATAATCACTGGCCTTGAGTGCCAGATGCGCCACATAAAATAAAGCAGGAATATGCTCTGGGTTTTGCTGCTGCCATTTGAGTGCAAAATCTAAGGATTCTCTGGGCGTCTCGTATAACAAAGACAACTCAAGCGCACGCTCAAACACACTGGTGGCATCTTGTTTGAATGACTCTTGTTTATAAAGCGCCAAGGCTTGATCAATCTCGCCGCGACTTAACAAAAACTCGGCATTCATCACATTGAGCAGGCTAGGTCGGTCTTTGGTTAAGGACAGCCGGGTATTGCTATCTTCTTCTATGGGATGACTGCTGATATCGGGGTCTAAAGCGGGCTGTTCGGTCACCAATTTTCCTGCTCGCGGCTCAGAAGGTGGCTTTCTATCAATAATATTAATAATGGGCGAGAACACTCGGCGGATAGGATCAAGCACACTGGCATTGGCAGAGACTGAGAAAGTCGCCATGCTGGCCAGACTCAATAAAATACATAGCCTTAAAAAGCGTTGGCGGGCACTCAAGCTATTGGCAGCAGGCAAAACGGCATAAGAGGTCTTAGTGGGGCTTAATCGGTCATTTTGAGGGCCATTTAAGGGTTGGCCGATATCATAAGAGGAAGTGTTAGATGTGCGCTTGACAAAAAAAGGCTGTGACAAGCCATTCAACAGCCGAGTGCGCCCACTAGGGCTGCGTTTGGCAGCTTTACTATGTTTGGCGGCCGTGCTGTTAAGGGCAGGATTTGTTTTGGCTGACTTAGATTTAACGGCATTATGCAAGCGGGCTTGAGCGCCCCGAAAACGATTTTCGACCCTTTGGGCTAACGCTTTAGATGAATCAAACTTACGCGAGAAAAGCATAATTTTCCGGTTGCTATGATAAAGAGTTAAGTCAAAAGCGCCGCTTATTGATTAAGCTAAGCCTGCCCAACAGCTGACAGTATAAGTTATCTATTATAATCAAATATGATAGGGGCTAATAGTATCGATAGCGTATCAAGCTTGTTATTTTTGACGCTGCCACAACCACTGTGCTAAGTCGATTAAGCTGCTATTTTTATCAAAATTATCATCAATGGCTTGATTTGCCGCCAAAAATAATGACTTGGCATAGTCGGTGGCAGCCTCTACGCCCATCAATTTGACATAAGTCGATTTGTTAAGTCCCTCATCACTGCCAGTAGGCTTGCCTAAAGTATCAGTACTTGAGGTGACATCCAAGATATCGTCTTGGACCTGAAATGCTAAGCCCACATTAGTGGCAAATGAAGTAAGGGCTTGGTACTGAGTGTCATTGGCATCAGCGCAGGCGGCGCCCATTAACACCGCAGCCTCAATTAACGCCCCAGTTTTATCGCGGTGAATGGCCTCAAGCTGAGGCTGACTCACTTGTTTGTTCTCAGCATTTAAGTCCAGCATCTGACCTGACACCATGCGGCGGGCACGGGGTGCAAAAAGGGTAAGTAAGCTGGCCGCTTTGTCATTGGATATGGGCGCAAAACCAGGCAAGTCAGCGCTTAAAGCTTCAAAAGCCAAGGTCTGCAACACATCGCCGGCCAGCAGGGCTGTCGCCTCACCAAACTTAATATGGCAAGTGGGACGGCCACGGCGCAAGTCATCGTCATCCATACAAGGCAGATCATCATGAATTAGTGAGTAGGTGTGCAAGAATTCAACCGCTAACATGGCACGGCGACAGTTGTCATCAAAGAGGGGTAAGGTGTCGATTGTGGCCGCCTGACTACTGGCAAGCACGGTAAGATAGCCGCTGGCCACTAGCAATGGACGCACTTTTTTGCCTTGCCCAGTCATGGCATAGTGGCAGGCCTCATGTAAGGGACTAGGCAGATTGGCATGATTAAGCAGGGTCTCGATATCCGCTTGTAAGGTAGAGATGACCTGTTGGCTGAGAGTGTCAAAGTTGAGGTGCTGATTAGTCATAAAAGCGGACCCGATAAACAAAATTAGGACGATAAGAGAAGGTTAGGAGGCGTAGTTTACCATGAGAGGGAGAAATTTAGCGTAGCCGCTGGCCTTTACCCATGACCAATTACAATTAAAAACGGCACAGATAAGGCGCAGTTAAGTTACCAATGCCGTACGTAGCAGCTTTTGACAATCGTAACACGCACATCCATTATAGAAAATATATGACCTATGAGTCAGTCATTGCGCTGTGACAGCGGGGGGTTAAATCCCCTACACTAACCGGCGTAGAGATTGTAGGAGCAGATAGAAACGGGCAACCATATAATAGAAATTTAATACAGCTGCCCCGCGTTTAGTGCTATAAAATCAAGACATGTATGATTCAATCCATTCCCCGACCTACATTGACCTAAGTTTAGATTCTGAAGCAAACACTTGCTGTCAGGACTGAAAAAAAAGCGCTATAAAATAACAAGGAGATTTACATGATATATCAAGGTAACCGCATTACGGTATCGCTGTTAGACGAAGGTATTGCTAACATGCAATTTAACGCCGAGGGTGAGAGTGTTAATAAGTTTGATGCCGAAACAAATAAGCAGTTCGATGAAGCTGTGAGTGCCTTAGAAAAAGCAGATAATGTAAAAGGTTTAATTGTTACCTCAAGTAAAGGCGTCTTTATCGCGGGTGCTGACATCACAGAATTCGTGGGTCATTTTAATAAAGAAGCAGCTGAGATTGAAAAGTGGATCGTTGACATCAACGGTGTATTTAACCGTTTTGAAGACCTGCCATTCCCGAAAGTTGCGGCCATTAATGGCGCAGCATTGGGCGGCGGCTGTGAAATGACTTTGGTTTGTGAATACCGTGTCATGGGCGACAAAGCACAAATCGGTCTACCAGAGACTCAGTTGGGTATCTTCCCAGGCTTCGGTGGTAGCGTGCGTACACCTCGTGTTATCGGTATCGATAATGCAGTAGAGCTGATTGCAACCGGTAAAGCACAAAAACCTGCTGAAGCGTTGAAGCTGGGTCTAGTAGATGCTGTGGTAGCACAAGATGACTTACAAGAAGCGGCCGTGGATCTGGTCAAAAAATGTATCGCAGGCGATCTTGATTGGCAGGCCAAACGTGAAGAGAAGCTTCAGCCGGTTAAACTAAACCAGCTTGAGCAGACTATGGCATTTAGCACTGCTAAAGCGGCCATCTTTGCCAAAGCCAATCCAAAACAGTACCCAGCGCCCGCCATTGCGATCGAAACCATCGAAAAGCATGTCAATCTAGGCCGTGATGAAGCGATTAAAGTAGAAGCAGCCGGTTTTGCCAAAGCGGCGAAGACCCCACAAGCAGAAAGCTTAGTGGGTCTATTCTTAAATGATCAAACGGTTAAGAAGCTTGCCAAACAGCACACCAAAAATGCACATGACATCAATGAAGCGGCGGTACTTGGCGCTGGCATCATGGGTGGCGGTATTGCCTATCAAGCGGCTTCAAAAGGCTTGCCAATTATCATGAAAGACATCAAGTCTGAGCAATTAGACTTAGGTATGGGTGAAGCCAGCAAGCTATTAGGTAAAATGGTTGAGCGTAAGAAAATGACCCCAGCACAAATGGGTGAAACGCTAAGCCGTATCCGTCCTACTTTGAATTACGGCGACTTTGGTGAAACTGACATCGTGATCGAAGCGGTTGTTGAAAATCCAAAAGTAAAACACGCGGTACTAAAAGAAGTAGAAGGCTTAGTAAAAGAAAACGCTATCCTTGCTTCTAACACCTCAACCATCTCTATCACGCATCTAGCCACTGTGCTTGAGCGTCCAGAGAACTTCGTGGGTATGCACTTCTTTAACCCAGTGCACCGCATGCCGCTAGTGGAAGTTATCCGTGGTGAAAAATCATCAGAAGAAGCCATTGCAACCACGGTTGCGTTAGCTCAGCGTATGGGTAAAGTGCCTGTTGTGGTCAATGACTGCCCAGGTTTCTTAGTCAACCGCGTATTGTTCCCATACTTCGGTGCGTTTGACCTGCTATTAAAACAAGGCGCTGACTTTGTTCATGTTGATAAAGTCATGGAGAAATTCGGCTGGCCTATGGGTCCTGCCTACTTAATCGACGTGGTGGGTCTAGACACTGGCGTACACGGCGCAGAAGTGATGGCTGAAGGCTTCCCAGATCGCATGAAGCCAGATTACAAAGGCGCTATCAAGCATCTGTTTGAAAACAACCGTCTGGGTCAGAAAAATGGCGTTGGCTTCTACAAATACGAAAAAGACAGCCGTGGTAAGCCTAAGAAGACTGCTGACGACGCCACTTATGCACTGCTTAAAGACACGACTGATACAGATACGCAGCAGTTCGATGATCAAACCATCATCGATCGTATGATGCTGGCCTTCTGTAACGAAACCGTGCGCTGCTTAGAGGACAACATTGTTGCGACGCCAAGCGAAGCGGACATGGCGATGATTATGGGTGTTGGCTTCCCTGCATTCCGTGGTGGTCCATGCCGTTACATCGACCAAGTTGGCCTTGATAACTACTTAGCGCTATGTGAGAAATATGCACACCTAGGCAAAGCGTATGAAGCGCCGCAGAAAATCCGTGATATGGCAGCGGCTGGCGAGACATTTTACCCAAAAGCCTAATACGATAAACGGTTAAAACAATTTAATTAGGGCTTATGGCAATAATAGCTTTAATAACAGAGTGCCATTTATTTGCACTGTCTGACAGATAAAGCCAGAAGTTTAATACCTAAATTTATTTGCGTAAGTCCTAACAATAATAAAGATTCAAGGAGTATTACATGACAACATTAAGTCCAAAAGACGTGGTCATCGTAGATGGCGTGCGTACCGCAATGGGTAAATCTAAGAACGGTATGTTCCGCAACGTTCGTGCTGATAGCATGTCAGCTGAATTGGTACGTGCTTTGGTTAAGCGCAATGACTTTGATACCAATGAAGTAGAAGACATTATCTGGGGCTGTGTTAACCAGACCCTAGAACAAGGTATGAATATTGGCCGTAACATTGGTTTATTGGCTGATATCCCTAAGACTGCCGGTGGCCAAACCGTTAACCGTCTGTGTGGTTCATCAATGCAAGCGCTACACACCGCTGCCGCTCAAATCATGACCAACCAAGGTGATGTGTTCATCATCGGTGGTGTTGAGCACATGGGCCACGTGGGCATGATGCATGGTATCGATATTAACCCAGAAGCCTCTAAGCATTATGCAAAAGCCTCTAACATGATGGGCTTAACCGCCGAAATGCTCGGCCGTATGAATGGCATCACTCGTGAGCAGCAAGATGAGTTCGGTTATGAATCACATCGCCGTGCTTGGGCAGCCACTCAAGCGGGTCGTTTTGATAACGAAATCATCGGTATTGAAGGTCATGACGCAGAAGGTCGCCTACAGCTTTGTACCGTAGATGAGGTGATTCGCCCTGACACCTCAATGGAGTCATTGGCTAAGCTACGCCCAGTATTCGATCCTGCAAACGGTACAGTAACCGCAGCCACGTCTTCTGCATTATCAGATGGTGCTTCTGCGATGCTGGTGATGAGCGCTCAAAAAGCCAAAGACTTAGGTCTTAAGCCACGTGCCCGCATCCGCAGCATGG
Source organism: Psychrobacter raelei (assembly GCF_022631235.3). Classification (NCBI taxonomy): domain Bacteria; kingdom Pseudomonadati; phylum Pseudomonadota; class Gammaproteobacteria; order Moraxellales; family Moraxellaceae; genus Psychrobacter; species Psychrobacter raelei. The sequence goes on along the minus strand of NZ_CP093310.2, from coordinate 2,734,324 downwards.
CAATCGCTGGCTGTGATGCCGCTATCATGGGTTATGGCCCAGTGCCTGCCACTCAAAAAGCATTAAAGCGTGCTGGCCTAACGGTTGAAGACATGCAAACCATCGAGCTAAACGAAGCGTTCGCCGCTCAAGGTCTGTCAGTACTTAAAGCGCTAAACTTACTTGATAAGCGCGACATCATCAACGTTAATGGTGGTGCTATCGCTCTAGGTCACCCACTGGGCTGTTCTGGTGCGCGTATCACTGTGACGCTACTAAATGCCATGGAGCAGATGGATACTGAAATTGGTCTGGCCACTATGTGTATCGGTCTGGGCCAAGGTATCTCTACTGTGATTGAGCGTGTTTAATCCTTGATTTTAAGTGATTAAATGGCTGTTTTGCAGTAGCAGACGTTAACCATTAGCGTCTTGTATAAAAAGCACCTCTGACGTAATGTTAGAGGTGCTTTTTTAGGACTTACATTAAGCCATACACATACTGCTTTCGCTAAAAGGTAATACCTTATGACTGACAATAAAAATCCCTATCGCAAGTCAGCGCTTACCAAGCTATTTTTAATCTCAGCGGTGGGCGTGGGTCTTAGTCTCATATCTAGTGCCAAATTGGCATCGAGCACTGTGGCACACAAAGCGGGTCAAGATGCTATCACGCCAAAAGTATTGGTGGGTAAGGTGACCAAAGGCTTGGAGCAATTTAGCCTTACCAGCGAGCAAGGGGTGCAATACCATATCTCAGACCCAAGTCATATCTTGGACGACTTGGCCAAAAAAAGAGGGGTGGTAGATAATTTTTATACCCTAAACCGAGTCCGAGTCAAGGCGGTGATTAGTAAGGCCGGTAATTATGGTCATATGGGCTATTATGAGCGTCAAATTAGTATTGTTGGTATCGCGGATGATTAACGCGGCTTTGTATTTTAGGTTCAGCATAGTGGCAACTCTAAATTTGCTTCAAATTACAACAAGTGTGCACCAAAGGGTTTGACCCGATGACACTAATATGACTTAATAGAGACAGGTATTTTTGTCCCCAACAACACAAGGAGCGTGTTATGTCACAAACCATCACCACTGATAAAACTTATCGCATCATGCGCGAAAATACTCAGGCAATGATCATTGATGTGCAACAAAAGCTTACCCCGCACATTTATCGTCATGAAGAGATTATCAAAAAGACCATTACCCTTATTCAAGGCTTACAAATACTTGGCATCCCCATTGTGCTCAATGAGCAATACAAAAAAGGGCTGGGTGAGACGCTGCCTGAGATCATGGAGGTGCTAGATACTTCGAAGGCCAAAATTATCGAAAAAGTCACCTTTAGCGCGTGTGACAATGATGAGACTTGGAATTATTTGGCGCAGCAAAACCGTATTTCTGTACTGGTCTTTGGGGTAGAGACCCATGTTTGCGTGCTACAAACAGTGCTGGATTTACTTGATAATGGTATGCAGCCAGTCGTGATTGCGGATGCCACAGGCTCGCGTGATGCTTATGACCGCCGTCAAGCCATTCGTCGTATGCGTAGAGCGGGCGCAGTCGTTACCACTACCGAAGCCATTTTGTTTGAGCTGTGTCGTTCAAGCCAAGACCCTACGTTTAAGGCCATTAGCCAGTTAATTAAATAAACTATCCAGGCTTTACGCCTTGCTGTAACTAATCCGTGATAATGCCATTTATCACGGATTTTTTTATGACTGTTATTAGATGCTTTAGCACATAGCGCAGTCTTGTATAAGCCACTGTATTCGATTAGCCTATACCCACATTATCTATCAAAATATAAGGTTTATTATGCCGCTCACCCCGCCCAATACACACCGCGATAAAGCGCTGGATATGACCCAAATTACTGAGTTTTTGTTAGAGCTTGATGCCTTAAAACGCGTGGATCGGCGTAGCTATGTGCCGCAGACCACTCGCTTTGAGAACTCAGCTGAGCATTCTTGGCATTTGGCCATGGCGTGTTGGTCTATCGCTGAGCTATTTCAGCTTGATGTCAATCATGAGAAGCTGTTAAAACTGGCTTTGGTGCATGACTTGGGTGAGATTGATGCCGGCGATACGTTTTTATACGCTGAGAGTCGCAGTGAGGCACATATTGAGGAGAGAGAAGGGATTGTACGTTTGCAGGCACATAGCGGTAATGGCATCAGCAACTTGCTTGAGGTGTGGGATGAGCAAGAAAGTGGAAGCAGTGCTGAGACTCAGTTATTAAAAGCAATAGATCGTTTATTGCCATTTTTATTAAACCTAAATACTCAAGGCAAAACATGGCGTGATCATGGGGTGAAGCGCTCCCAAGTGGCAGGTATGCATGCATTTATAGCAACCAGTTTTCCAGTTATCCATGAGTGGATAGAGCTACAGCTTGATTATGCGACCAAGCAGGGCTGGTTATTAGACGCTTAGTTATCAATAAAAAATGCGATAAATAAAGGTGCATTCGCTGCACCTTTATATTGTCAAGCATAGACTCATCGTAGGTAGTTAGGCTTTGTCAGCCACACCCAGCAGCTGACCCATCTGCACTACAGCACCATGCTGCATGTCTTGTGCCCAGTTGACGCCTGCAGACTTTGGCATGACCACAATAGCGGTTGAGCCCAAATAGAAGCGGCCCAGCTCATCGCCTTTTTTTAAGCTAAGCGTGTGCTCTAAAGTTTGGATACGGTCGCTGCGATCAATTTTACCCGTGGCGACTGTCTCGATACCCGCCACAATCATAGCGCCGACCAGCACCACCACAGCACGGCCAAACTCAGTATCAAACACACACACCAAACGCTCATTGCGGGCGAATAAATCAGGAACATTGGCGGCTGTGACATTGTTTACTGAGAACAAGCTGCCAGGTACATAGCGTGTCTCAACTAAGGTGCCATCGAACGGCATATGCACTCTATGGTAGTTGCTAGGTGCTAAGTATACCGTAGCGAAGCTGCCGCCCTCATAGTAGCTGCTGTGCTTATTATCGGTGTCTGCTAACAGATGGCTCACCGAATAATCACGGCCTTTAGCCTGCAAGATTTGGCCTTGCTGAATATGGCCAATCTGTGAAATCATACCGTCTGCTGGAGAGACAATACCGTCTTTGGTGTCATCAATGGGGCGGGCGTCCTGCGCAAGCTCTCGGGTAAAAAAGTCATTGAAGCTTTTAAAATCGCCTAAGTTCTTGCGCGCGTATTCCTCTAAGCTAATGCCATAGGCTTTGGCAAAAGTATGCACAAAGGCTTTTTTGACCAGAGGGTTTTGGCTGGCAGCCAGACGTCCGGCCGTTTCACTGAGTTTTTGCTGCGGCACTAAGTGCTGAGCTGCAGTAAATAAGCCATCACGAGTGAGCAGCTGCTCGGCTTGTTTTTTTAAAGAGGCTTTCATTAAGTTTTTCATAAAAGAGATCATCGTAAGCTGTAAAAATGGGGGATCATCACTGGTTTAGATAACATAAACTTGCCAGTGATAAAAACTAAAAGTTAAGGAGCACCTAGTTTAGCATAATCAAGATTAAGCAAGGTCGTCCGTAAGTAGACCTGCCGCTTATAAATCACTATAAAACATAGCGGCTAAACCATTAGATAAATAAAGAGTGCCAGTAAAATACAGGAGCAGATATTATGAAAGCCTTAATACAGCGAGTCAGCGCCGCCAGTGTGCGTGTGGACAATCAGATTGTGGGTCAAATTGAGCAGGGTATATTGGCCTATATTGGTTTGGGCCCAGAAGATACATTAGAGAGCGCCCAAAAGATGATTGATAAAATTTTGGGTTACCGAATATTTGATAATGACGCCGGTAAGCTGGATAAAAATGTACAGCAAGTGGCGGGTGGCTTGCTGCTGGTGTCGCAGTTTACGTTGATGGCAAAGACCGATAAGGGGCGTCGTCCTGATTTTGGTGGGGCAATGCCGCCTGCACAGGCCAGTGAGCTGTTTAAGCAGATGATCGATTATGCCAAGCAGCAACATGATAAGGTCGCCACTGGGGAATTTGGTGCCAATATGCTGGTTCAGGCAGACAATGATGGGCCCTTAAACTTTATTTTGGAAATAAGTTAATAACAACGTCTTTAGCAGCACATGATATGTAAAGGGTGATATATTAGTATGATGATACAGTCTGTTTAAAAAGCCTAATATAGGGCGTTTATAAAATACAAGGTTGCGCTTAATCTCATCAGTTACACTTTTTTCATCTAACTGTCATAATTTTACGTTGTAATATAACGGTAATATTTGCCTACCTTTGTAGTGCGTGGCCAATAAGCCATTAGATATGCCAATAATAGGACAGTAAACAGATGAATATCGAAACCATACTAGTTGTAGAAGACGAGCCTGCCATTCGCGAGATGATCGTCACTACCTTAGAAATGGCAGGCTTTGAGTGTCTGCAGGCCGAAGATGTCAGTGAAGCGCACAGTCAAGTGGTAGACCATAGACCAGCTATGATCTTATTAGATTGGATGTTACCGGGTAACCAATCCGGTATCGATCTGTGCCGCCGTCTAAAAAAAGATGAACTGCTCTCTGAGATTCCCATAATTATGCTGACTGCGCGCGGCGAGGAAGACAATAAAGTACAAGGCTTAGATGCGGGGGCAGATGATTATATCACCAAGCCGTTCTCCACCCGCGAGCTGGTCTCACGGATTAAGGCAGTACTGCGCCGTAGCAGCGCCTTATCAGGTGACAAGCCTATTGAAGCTGAAGGCTTAAGTCTAGACCCAGTCAGCCAAAGGTTGTCAGCCGATGGTACCCCGCTTGAAATTGGTCCGACCGAATACCGTCTATTGGCATTTTTTATGAGCCATCCAGAGCGGGCTTATACCCGTACTCAGCTGTTAGACCAAGTATGGGGTGGCAACGTCTATGTCGAAGACAGAACCATTGATGTGCATATCCGCCGCTTACGTAAAGTGCTTGAACCGTATAACTATGCTGAGTTTATCCAAACGGTACGCGGCACCGGTTACCGCTTTTCAACTCAGCGTAATGGCTAATTGTAAGTCATTAACTGGTTTTTTGTCCTATTGAACGCTGCTGATCAGGCGGCGCTCTTGGTGTTAAAAGTCGATTTTTACACGGCATCTTTGCTACTGCCTGCCATAAAGGTTAAGCAGATATCGACGTTAACTAAGAGCTTGGGGCCAACTCTATTATTGATTATTGTTAAGTTGAGAGCACCATGAGCCAGTCTAAATCACAGTCTAATTCAGCTTCTAAGCTGGGCCGTCAGTCTGATATGCCTCATCAACAGCAGTTAGAGGTCGGGGAGGCTGTCTCTGAGCAGGTGACGGTAAGTGATGAGAATAAAGAGCGCTTAATAGATGGCTTTGATGGTGCTACAACAGCCACACCTCTTAAAAAAGTAACCAAAAGCAGTCCTTATAAAAACCCCTACAGTAATCTGTATCAGAACCTTAGCGACACTAATTCCAAAAACATCATAGAGCCACTGCCCGATAATAAAAATCCCAGAGCCACGTTGCTCTGGTCAGACTTTAAGTGGTTGGTCATATTAATTTTGCTAGGGGCTTTATTAGGTCACTATATGAATGCGCTGCCTTGGGGGATTATCGTGGCACTGGTACTGTACTATGTGTGGCGCTTGTACTCGGTTCAGCAGTTTTATGGCTGGATGAGTAAGTCGTTAACCCTGCCGCCGCCTGAGTTGTCAGGCAGTATGACGTTTATGGCCAATCAGCTTTATGAGAGCAAAAGACAAGAGCAAATGACCCACCAAAGAATGATGGGTCTGATTAAAAAAATCCGCAGCTCATTACTGGCTTTGCAAGATGCGGTTATTTTGCTGGATAAAGATGACAGCTTGGAGTGGTGGAATCAGGCAGCCGAAACCTTACTGGCTTTACGCTCACAAGACCAAGGTCGCAGTATCTTAGACTTAATAGATGCGCCTGAGTTTAAAGCGTATTATGTCGATGCCGTCTCTCCTAACGATGGCTTAAGAATGCGCTCTTGGCGCGATTATGAGCGGTTTTTGCAGTGTGAGGTCACTCATTTTGGCACAGAGAAGCTACTGATTATCTATGACGTGACCCGCTTGCATCATTTAGAGCAGATGCGTAAAGACTTCGTGGGTAATGTTTCACACGAGCTGCGAACCCCGCTTACAGTAATAATGGGTTATATCGAAACCTTCTCAGACCAGCCAGATTTGGACCCCAAATGGCGACGCGGCTTTAGCCTTATGACTCAGCAAACCGTGCGTATGAATCAGATTATCAATGATTTGTTGCTGTTGTCTCGTTTGGAGAACGAAGAGTCGATACAAAGTGAGCGTGTGGATATGCCCAAGCTACTTACCCGTATCTTCGATGATGCGCAAGCTTATAATAAAGACTACAACCACTTGATCGATTTGCATCTAGATTCGCAACAAGACATTTATGGTGCTGAGGGGTACTTGCACAGTGCGCTGCTCAACTTGGTGACCAATGCCATCAAATATACCCCCAAAGGGGGGGAAGTGCGTATTACATGGCAAGAGGTTAAAGAGGGCTGTCTGTTTACAGTAAGTGATAATGGCATAGGTATTGCTGATGAGCACCTAGATAGGCTCACCGAGCGCTTCTACCGAGTAGATGGCGGTCGCAGCCGCTCAACAGGTGGCACGGGTCTAGGATTGGCCATCGTCAAGCATGTACTTTATCAACATGAAGCCAAGCTGACGATCGAGTCAGTGGAGGGTAAAGGCTCTAAGTTTCATGTTCTGTTCCCCAAACGCCGTATTTATCAGAGTGTGAGCAGTAAGTCGGCTGCTAAGTTAAAACCGCCAGTCACAGACAATAACAACGTGCAGGATTTGCAGGATAAGCCCAGCTCAAACAGCTAGCTGCGACTACGTATAGCGGTATAGGCGTATAGGTGACAGAGGGTTATTTAATCGGCATAAATTTCACTCAAAAAAAGAGCCACTCAACTTGAGTGGCTCTTTTATGTCAGCTATGTCAGCGTTAGTCGCTAACACTAACGGCTAAATTAGTGCTGAACGCCGCCGTTGCCATGTACATGGCCGTGGTTTAGCTCATCTTCAGTCGCTGCACGTACTTCAACGATTTCTACGTCAAAGCTTAGTTTTTTGCCAGCTAGAGGATGGTTAGCATCGACAGTAACCGTGTCATCGTTTACGTCAGTTACTGTGACTAGCATAACTTGACCTTCTGCTTCAGACTGGAACTGCATGCCAGGTTGGATGTCTTCAACGCCTTGGAAATTAGCACGAGGTACTTTTTGTACGGCTTGCTCTTGGTATTCGCCGTAAGCGTCAGCGGGTTCAATAACCGCAGTTAATGAATCGCCTGCAGATTTGCCTTCAAGCTCTTTTTCAAGACCTGGGATGATGTTGTTATGGCCATGCAAGTAAGCTAAAGGCTCACCTTGTGACTGATCGATAACGTTACCATTTTCGTCTTTTAAGATATAGTTGAAACGTACGGCAGTATCTTTTGCGATTGTGGTCATAAAAATTCCTCGAATAATATAGGCGTTCTATATGTTAATTAATAATACAATAAAGAAGGGTGTTTATGTTGGCAAAAAATCACTGATGCCACACCTCTGCTAATTGCCTTGTCTAATAGATTGCGATGATAGACAAAAGTTTCAAGTCATGTTCTCAAATTAATTGGTAAATTGCGAAGTTTTTTTACATTTTTTTAAAAATATAGCCCAAAAAACAGCCATAAGACCACAAAATATGAGTTTATTCTCATTTTTTAGGAATAAAAGTCGATATTTGCTGACTAAATTTTTACGATGGTTGAAGTTTGAATGCGTACCCCTAATTATAAATTAAAGCCCCTAAGGTTTTGGCCACTCCTTTACCTAAGTATTGATGGTGGTATTGATGGCTACTGGGTTACTTTTTTCGCTAACACGGATATGACAGACCTTTATGACTACTTCAAATAATGCTTTAACCACTCAGTACGATCAAGATTTGGCCGTGCATTACCATTTGGATTTTGAGCGCTTCACTCAGCACTTAGTCGAGGTGACTTTAAGCTTCACTGCAGACAAGTCGGCGCCTGTGCTGTGGCTGCCAGCTTGGATTCCAGGCAGTTATTTGATGCGTGAATTTGCGCGTAATATTACCGCAGTGCAGTATCACGTTGTTGGCAAAGATGAGAGATACAGAGCGCAAAAGCTGAGTAAAAACGAGTGGCAATTGCCCAAAATTACGGCTGGTGAGAAGGTAGAGGTGCGCTATGAGGTGTACTGCTATGACTTATCAGTACGTACCGCTTATGTTGATCAAACCCGTTTGTATGGCAACTTTACTTCATTGGCCTTGGCGATAGAGGGGCAAGAGGCGTTACCTGTGGCGGTGACTTTAAGCGTGCCGCAAGCCTTTTATGACGCGCAAGCTAAGGGTGCAGAGCCGGTAAAAATTGCCTGTGGTCTTAAGCATCGCTATCTGCATACAGATCATGTCCATTATTATCAGCTCAGTGCTGAGAGTTATCCTGAGCTTATCGACTATCCTTTTGAAATCGCGCCGCAATCTGAGTTTGATTTTATTGTTCAAGACCGTAAGCACAATACCACGGTGCATCATTTTTATATCTCAGGTAAGCACAGCGCCAACATGGGCCGCTTACAGCAAGATGTGACTCAGATTTGTCAAAGCTATGTCAGCTGGCTCGGAGATGCACCTTTTAGTGGTGAGGATTATGAGGGCTATACTTTCATGACCTATGCCAGTGGCAACGATTACGGCGGCCTTGAGCATATTAACTCTACCAGCTTGGTGAGCCCGCGTAGTGATTTACCGTCCGCTCAAGAGCCACAAGAGCCGAGCGAAAGCTATCAGCGCTTTTTGGGATTGTGCAGCCATGAGTATTTTCATGCTTGGTGGGTGAAGACCGTACGCCCTGATGTGATGATGGCTGTGGATTTACGCCGTGAGGCTTATACGCCGCTGCTGTGGGTATTTGAGGGGTTTACCTCATATATTGATGACTTTATGCTCCAAGCTTCAGGGGTTATCAATCAGCAAAGCTATCTAAAGCTGCTACAAAACCAAATTAACCGCTATAACCAAACGCCAGGACGCGCTTTACAAAGTGTGGCAGAGTCCAGCTTCGATGCTTGGATTAAGCTATACCGCGCTGATGAAAATACGGGTAATGCCGGTATTAGTTACTATAACAAAGGGGCCTTGGTGGCTTTATGTTTGGATTTAACACTGATGCAGCAAAGCGGTGGCAAGCATCGTTTGTTTGATGTGGTAAAAGCTTTTTATGAGCAGGCCAAGGCTCAAGGCGCAGCGGGCAATCGCATTCGTATCGGTATGAATAACGATAACCTAGAGGCGGTCATCAGCCAATTTATGGACAACGCCATTTGGCAAGAGTTTAAGGCACGCTATGTCGATGGTGTAGAGGCGTTACCTATTTATGAGCTGCTAGAGGCTAATGGCATTAAGATAACTCAAGACAGCCGAGACAACAGCTTAGCGTGGGGTATTAGCGTTACTGAAAGTGCTGAGGGCTTGCAAGTCACCAAAGTGCTGCGTGACAGTGTGGCCGCTGAAGCAGGTCTCTCTGCCAAAGACGTCATTGTGGCGATTGACGGTATTAAAGCCACCAAAAAACAGCTACAAACTGTGGCGGAGTCAGGTCTTGATAGCGTGAGCTGTCATGCATTTCGCCGTGATGAGCTGTTGAGCTTTGAGGTGAGTCACCAAACCCAGTCAGGAGTGAGTGCCAATCCAAGTTTAGAGAAGATTAGTTTAAGTTTAGGCGACTCAGGCTTTGAGCACTGGTTAACACCGGATTTTATACGGTAGTGATTGATAGGGTATAGCCGAGCCAAAAGGGCACGGCTATACCAGGGTGTTGTTTAATGATTTAAAAAACACCCAAATCCTTTAAGCGCTTGTCATTTAAATGTACCCGTACAAACTCGCCTACCGCTAAATTGCCCAGCTCAAAGCCGGCAGCAGACCAGCGAATCAGGCGTAGGCAGGGCAGGCCAACATGAGCAGTCATGCGGCGCACCTGGCGGTTTTTACCCTCATAAATGGTCATCATTAGCCATGAGTCAGGCACACTTTTGCGTTCACGAATGGGTGGATCACGTTGCCAAAGTGGCATGGGTAAATCCTCTTCACTAATGTGTTTTACCTCAGCGGGTAGGGTCTGACCATCTTTTAGCAGCACCCCTTGACGCAGTTGCTCTAATTGCTCACTTGAGGGGATGCCCTCTACCTGTACTAAGTAAGTTTTGCCCTGCTTACGCCCTGCATTGGCTTTGGGCGGATGGGTAATGGCTTTATTGACCTGGCCATCTGAGGTCAGCAGCAAAAGCCCCTCACTGGTCGCATCGAGTCGTCCGGCCACTCGGAGCGATTTATCGGTGAAAAACTGGGATAACGGCGCAAACTTGTTATTGGCATCATCACTAAACTGACTTTGAACGCCGTAGGGTTTGTTAAATAAGATAACACTTGAGGTGGCCATAAAAGGGAAGTTCCAAATACATCAATGAAAAGGGAGTAAACAACGATTTTGGTGCCTAATCAGGATCAGTACCGCGGTTTACGCCACTGCCTTTGGCCGTCCACTGAACAACCGATAAGCTAGTTGAGGCCATAAGGCCAAGCACCAAATACCCCACCAAAGCATGCATACTTGATAAGACGCGGCCAACACCTTGTGGCCGAAAGTCACCATAGCCTGTGGAGGTAAAAGTAATAATAGAATAATAGCAGCTCAGCCAAAAATCATGGGTGAGGGGACTACCGTCACGGGTCGTGTCCACAATACCAATCTGAGAATACATGGCCGAAAAAACCAACAAGAACAAAAAGACATTAAAGCTAAAGAGTATAAGCTCTTTGTAGAGATTGCCACTGTCGCCATAAATGCGTTGTAACGTGCTAAATACAGACCACAAAAATACGCCGCAAAATAAGAAGCTAAAGCCAATAATAACGCTATCGCGCCAAGCGCTATCGGCTAAAAAACGGGTCAAAGTATACCAAACAGTGGCCACAATAATAAAAAGAATAAGCGTGCGTCTAGCTGTGTTTAGTTTTAGCATGATAAAGCGCCTAATATAAAATACCTCAGTAGTTTAAACTACTGAGGTATTAACATAAAATCAAACGGGCGATGTAGCGAACCATGTCAGCCAGATGAGGCTTCATGGCTTGTGCTTATAGCGCAGCTAAAATCTTATTGAAGGTTTGGCTTGGGCGCATCACCTGCTTCACAACCTCATCATTGGGCAGATAGTAACCCTCAATGTCGACTTGATGACCTTGCACCTCATTAAGCTCTTTGACGATAGTATCCTCATTATCGGCAAGTGCTTTAGCCAGTGGTGCAAATCTTTGTTTTAGGCTGGCATCTTGGTCTTGCTTAGCCAATGCTTGAGCCCAGTACATGGCCAAGTAAAAATGGCTGCCGCGGTTGTCCAGCTCACCCACTTTACGTGAGGGTGACTTGTTGTTTAGCAGGAGCTTCTCGGTGGCATCGCTTAAAGTATCGGCTAGGATTTGCGCTTTTGGGTTTTGTGCGGTGCCATGCTCAGCTTCGTGCTCAAGTGACACAGTCAATGCCAAAAACTCTCCCAGTGAATCCCAGCGTAGATGATTTTCCTCCAGCAGCTGCTGCACATGTTTGGGCGCTGAACCACCGGCACCGGTTTCAAACAGGCCGCCACCGTTCATAAGCGGCACGATAGATAGCATCTTAGCACTGGTACCCAGCTCAAGGATGGGAAATAAATCGGTCAGATAATCACGCAATACGTTGCCGGTGACTGACAGCGTATCCTTGCCAGCGATCAGACGCTCAAGCGTAAATCGGGTTGCTTCACGAATGGGCATGATATGAATTTCTAAGCCTTCGGTGTCATGGTCTTTTAGGTACAACTCGACTTTTTCGATTAAGGCGGCGTGGTGAGCTCGGTTTTTATCCAGCCAGAAAACGGCCGGCATGCCGCTGGCTCGGGCACGGGTCACTGCAAGTTTTACCCAGTCTTGGATAGGGGCATCTTTGACACGGTTCATGCGCCAGATGTCATCTTTTTTGACCGCATGCTCAGTCAGCACGTTGCCATCGGCATCGATGACTTGGATTTTTCCTTTGCCTGGCATCTGAAAAGTGGTGTCATGCGAGCCATACTCTTCAGCTTTTTGAGCCATAAGGCCAATATTGGGTACAGTGCCCATGGTGGTGGGGTCAAAGGCACCATGCTCTTTACAAAAGCGGATGGTCTCATCATAAAGGGCGGCATAACTGCTGTCGGGGATTACTGCATTCACATCATGTAGCTTGCCATCAGGGCCCCACATTTGACCACCGTTACGGATCATCGCTGGCATAGAGGCATCGACAATGACATCACTTGGCACATGCAAGTTGGTAATGCCTTTGTCTGAATCGACCATGGCCAGTGGCGGATTGGTGTCATATACCTGTTGAATATCCGCCTCTATCTGTTGACGCTGATCATCTGGCAGCTCTTGAATCTTAGTCAGCAACTGGGCAAAGCCATTGTTGACGTTGACACCGAGCTTGTCAAAAGTCTCACCGTGTTTGGCAAACAAGTCTTTAAAATAAACTCGCACCGCCTCACCAAAGATGATTGGGTCAGACACTTTCATCATAGTCGCTTTTAGATGAATAGAGAATAACAGGCCCTGTGCCTTGGCATCTTGCACTTGTTCTTGTAAGAAATTGCTTAGCACATCAAAACATAAGATAGAGGTGTCCATCAGCTCCCCCTTTAATAGCGGAGCAGGCGATTTAAGCTCGGTAGCTGTACCGGTTTCATCGGTATAGACCACACGGTACTTGGTTTCTTTATCGATGGTCACTGACTTTTCGTCATCAACGAAGTCACAATGTGCCATGGTAGATACATGGGTTTTTGAGTCACGGCGCCAAGGCTTCATGGCATGTGGATTGGCTCGGGCATAGGCCTTAACCGCTTTTGGGGCGCGGCGATCGGAGTTACCTTCACGTAGTACTGGATTTACCGCACTGCCTTTGATTTTATCAAAACGGGCCCGCACTTCTTTTTCTTTATCGGTGCTGGGGGTATCTGGGAAGTCAGGCACCCCAAAGCCTTTGTCTTGTAGCTCTTTAATGGCTGCTTTTAGCTGAGGAATAGAGGCGCTGATATTGGGTAATTTGATGATATTGGCGTCAGGCTTTAGCACTAATTGGCCAAGCTCGGTAAGTGCATCAGGCACTTGCTGCTCGGGGCTTAGATACTCTGGAAAAAGTGCCAAAATACGGGCGGCTAATGAGATATCACTGACTTCAACTTCAATGTCGGCACTATGCGTAAATGCTTGTACAATGGGTAAAAATGACTGCGTGGCCAGCGCTGGGGCTTCGTCGGTTTTGGTATATATAATTTTTGACATGATGGTATTCATTCCTTTTTATTGTTTTATGACTGAGGCCGTGTTTTGTTATGGCGAAAGATATTCTGACGGCTCAAAAAAAGTTTTGTTTTTGGGGTTGTGAGCAAAAGGTTTTAATCTGCTTAAGTTTAATCATACTAAAAGGCGGACTTAATAGTCAGTTTACAAATCGTATCTGTCATCACTTATGAGCGGTTGTGATTTTAATTTCTAACCAAAAAAAATACCCCAAGAGACTGCTCTTAGGGTATTTTTTTAGATAAAGCGGAATCGCTTTAACTAAATGGGCTTAGCTTTAAGCTGTGAAAAATACTTAAATAAGTACCTAAACTTAGATAGAAGCGATAGCTTCATTAAAAGTTTTGCTTGGGCGCATAACTTTTTGAGCCAAATCTTCATCAGCAAAATAGTAGCCATGAATGTCTACAGGCTTACCTTGTACTTCATTAAGCTCTTTAATGATGGTTGCTTCATTATTGGTAAGCTGCTCAGCTACAGGCGTAAATTGAGCTTTTAACTCAGCATCTTTGTCCTGAGCGGCAAGCTCTTGAGCCCAGTACATGGCCAGATAGAAGTGACTGCCACGGTTATCAATCTCACCCGTTGAGCGAGAAGGTGACTTGTTGTTAATTAACAGCGTCTCAATGGCTCGGTCTAGCGTCTCTGCCAATAGCTTAGCTTTGGCATTGTCATCGTTGTTGGCCAAGTGCTCTAATGACACAGTTAACGCTAAGAATTCACCCAAAGAGTCCCAACGTAAGTGGTTTTCTTCTAGCAATTGCTGAACGTGCTTAGGCGCAGAACCACCAGCACCGGTTTCAAATAGACCGCCGCCCTTCATTAATGGTACCACGGATAACATTTTCGCACTGGTGCCCAGCTCTAAAATCGGGAATAGATCAGTCAGGTAGTCGCGTAGGATGTTACCTGTGGCTGAAATAGTGTCTAGACCACGGGCCACACGCTCTAGCGTATAACGCATTGCACGTACTTGTGACATGATTTCGATGCGTAGACCTTCCGTGTCATGATCATTTAAGTAAGTTTTTACTTTTTTAATCAGCTCATTTTCATGAGGACGGTAAGGGTCTAACCAGAATACCACAGGGGTATCTGACTCACGAGCGCGGCGAACGGCAAGTTTTACCCAGTCTTGGATAGGCTCATCTTTCACCTGACACATACGCCAGATATCGCCTTTTTCAACATGCTGCTCAAGCAGTACTTCACCTGTCTCATTATCGACAATACGAGCCATGCCTGCATCACTTGATTCAAAGGTTTTGTCATGTGAGCCGTATTCTTCTGCTTTTTGAGCCATTAGACCCACGTTTGGTACCGTACCCATAGTGGTTGGGTCAAAGTTACCATGCCATTTACAGAAGTTGATCATCTCTTGATAGATACGCGCAAAAGTTGACTCAGGCATGACCGCTTTACAGTCATACATCTTGCCATCAGCACCCCACATTTTACCGCCGTTACGAATCATAGCAGGCATTGAAGCATCTACGATAACGTCACTTGGAGAATGGAAGTTGGTGATGCCTTTTGAAGAGTCTACCATGGCCAGACGGGGGCGATGTTCTTGGCAGGCATGCAAGTCTTGTTCGATCTCTTCGCGCTTAGAGGCAGGCAATGTTTTGATCTTCTCGTAAAGATCGGCCATACCGTTGTTTACGTTAATACCAAGCTCTTCGAACAGCTCGCCATGTTTTTCGAAGGCTTCTTTATAATAAATACGTACTGCATGACCAAATACGATGGGGTGAGATACCTTCATCATGGTCGCTTTTACGTGTAAAGAGAACAAGATACCTGCGTCGCGGCAGTCTTCCATTTCACGCTCATAGAACTCAAGCAAAGCTTTTTTGCTCATGAACATTAAGTCGATAATTTCTTTGTCTTTTAACGCAATCTCAGGCTTAAGTACTTTGGTTGAGCCATCGTCAAGTTGTAGCTCCATACGTACGTTACGCGCCTTGTCTAGCGTCATAGACTGCTCACCGTGGTAGAAGTCACCACTGTGCATGTGTGAGACGTGCGTACTTGACCACTGCTTCCATTCACCCATTGAATGCGGATGTTTGCGCGCGTAGTTTTTCACCGCTTTTGGTGCACGGCGATCTGAGTTACCTTCGCGAAGTACTGGGTTTACGGCACTACCAAGAGCTTTACCATAGCGTTTGCGCAGCGTTTCTTCTTCTTCAGTTTTTGGGTCTTCTGGAAAATCAGGAATCGCATAGCCTTTGTCTTGAAGCTCTTTAATGGCTGCTTTAAGCTGTTGTACTGAGGCACTGATGTTTGGCAGTTTGATGATGTTGGTATTAGGGTCTTGGGTCAGGCGACCTAGCTCAGCTAGATTGTCTGGAACACGTTGCTCTTCGGTTAGATAGTCTGGGAATTCAGCTAGGATACGCGCAGCAACTGAAATATCGCTGGTTTCAACAGAAATACCTGCTGTCTTCGTAAAGGCTTCAACAATAGGTAGCAGTGATAACGTGGCAAGCGCTGGCGCTTCATCGGTTTTGGTATAAATAATTTTTGACATTATAGTAATAGGTTCCTTTAGGCTGTAGTGAATAAGAAAGCTTAAATTGTCAAATAGCTCAATTGTGATGGGCAACAATGAGCTATGAAAGGGGGAAGTCCCCATGGGGCAGTTTTTCAAGATATTTTCGATCAGTTATCACCCATAACAGCGTAATCTGAACGAGGGGTCTCAACCTTTCTTTGATTTAAGCCAGTTTCAACTAATGACTCACAGAGGTATTATAGTCGATCAACTATAAATTCGATATGATGTCAATTGTATAGGATGAACTAAGTATACTATTTTTACCAATATGCTCTGTATACAAATTATATTAAGCTATTTAGGGTATATTTTACCAGTGATTGGCGTGGATATCATCCCTTACGTACAATTGTTGTTTTTTGAAAAACAAAATAGCAAAATAAGTCATCTATGGGCGTGTAGATGGCTTTTTTTATGCCTAAAGCAGCCTGCTTGAGCGCTTATTAACGCCTACATAACTTATTAATGCCTACCTAAGTACTAATGCCTACCTAAGTAGTGAAAAAAAACGGCGCATTTAACGGGTTGCAAATTGTGACCGCAAAAAAGCTCTGTATTTGCTAATCTAATAAGCCATTAAAACCATAAATAGACCTTATGACCTATTCATATGCCCTAACTCAAGACTTAACTTGGCAGTCTGCTATTAACTGGCAACAGCCCGATACCCCTTTTATGTCCTATGCCTATTGGCAAGCACTGACAGACACTGGTGCTATTGGGCAACAGTCGGGGTGGGTGCCGCTGTATGTGCTGATTTACAAAAATCCGCGGCACAACGACAATGGGGATGCGTCCAATAATTATCAAGACAACCTGCCACAAAACCTGCCTAAAACGGATACTTTTGAGAACTTAGTTGCTGCGATACCTTTATTTATAAAGGGGCATCATCAAGGTGAGTATGTGTTTGATCATGCATGGGCCGAGGCTTATGCCCGTTATGGGGCAGACTATTACCCCAGATTGGTCACCGCTGTGCCTTATACGCCCGTAAGCGGCCAGCGGTTTTGGTTAGCAAAAGGCGCTGCTTTAACGACTGAGATTTGGCAAGCAGCGATTGCGGCCATTGATGAGGTAGCCAAGCAGACGGGTGCGTCAAGTTGGCATGGCCTATTTATGCAGCACCAGCAAATAACCGCAGCCAAACCCTTATCTTCAATGAGCCCGCAGCTACTTGAGCGTCAAGGCTGTCAGTTTTTGTGGCACAATCAAAAGCTGACTGCCGCCGCGGATAACCATACAGATAATCATACAGATAACAACACAGAGGACACCTCGGCGGTGCAGGGTATCAACTCATTTTTAGATTTTGACGATTTTTTGACGACGCTTACCGCCAAAAAGCGTAAAAATATTCGAGCTGAGCGTAAAAAAATTGCCAAGCAAAAGCTAACATGCCGTATCAAAACTGGGCATGATATTGGCTCAGATGACTGGGATATATTTTACCAATGCTATGCGATGACTTACGCAGTACGTGGTCGCCATCCTTATTTGTCCGCAGAGTTTTTTGAGCAAATAGCACAAAGTATGCCGGAGCATCTGATGCTGGCGCAGGCTCTAGATGAGGGCGGTGATATTATTGCCAGTAGTTTGTTCTTTTATGATGATCCAAAACAAAAAAATGCCACTTTATACGGCCGTTATTGGGGGTGCTTAGAGGAGTATGATAGCCTACACTTTGAGCTGTGTTATTATCTGGGCATTGAATTTGCTATTGATAAAGGTTTGGCGTACTTTGATCCGGGTACCCAAGGCGAGCACAAATTGATTCGCGGCTTTGTGCCAACCAAGACTCACTCATTACACCGCATTTATGATCCGCGTTTTGAGCCGGCCATAGCCAATTTCTGTGCCGAAGACCGTCATTATATGCAGCAGTATCGGCAACAGGCTCATGAAGCCCTGCCTTTTAATATTGATAATATGCCGGCGTTTAAAGGCTAAATACCGGCACAAACCTTCTATAAGCTGTCTTTTTATGCGTGCATTTTCCAAAGATTGTATCCCGTTTACCGCCTTTAAAACTCTTGACGAAAGCCAAAAAGCTTGGATAACCTCTGATGGTTCGTTGACTGCACTATTGGAGGCCAAATCTGGTCAACCGCTGCAGGTCAAACGTACTTTTGAGGGCTATAGATTGCTGAGCATGGCGCAAAAAAAACAGCTGGGTTATAAAGGTATAAAATTAAATCGTCCGATGTTGGCGTGGGTACGTGAGGTGTTGCTTTTTGGCAATAGCTTGCAGCCATGGGTCGCTGCGCAAAGCATTTTTCCGCTACCAAGTCTAAAGGGAGAGGCCAAGCGCTTACAGCATTTGCAGGGTACGCCCATCGGGTATGTGCTATTTAAGCGCCAAAAAACCTTACCCAATCGGCGCCTTATTGAGCCCACTAAAGCGGGCTGGCGGCGCAGTACCGTTTATGACTGGCATGGTCGCTCACTTATTATTAGCGAAACCTTTTTACCTGAGCTTTTTTTGGTCAAATAAGGGCAAAGTATCCATCCTATAATTGGCGTCAAAAATAGCTGAAAAAACATCCGCTTTTTGGGGTGTTTTTTCGCTATAGTCAATGACATTTCATGTTACACTTATTGCTTAATGTGCGAAGTTGCTGCCTCTTACAATGTCTTTATGGCATTGCCTGATGTTTGTCGTTTCAAATTTCACAAGACCTAGGGGTGGGCTGGTTTAGCGCTTGTATTTTTTATATGTTGTATGTGACTGATTAATAGGATAAAACTATGTTTAAAGATATTAGCATTAAAGATTATGACCCTGACTTGTATCAAGCCATGGTGTCAGAAACCAAGCGTCAAGAAAGCCACATCGAGCTTATTGCATCAGAAAACTACTGCTCACAAGCAGTAATGGAGGCGCAAGGTTCTGATTTAACTAACAAATATGCCGAAGGTTATCCTGGCAAACGTTACTATGGCGGCTGTGAGTATGTGGATATCGTTGAGCAATTGGCCATTGACCGTGCTAAAGAATTGTTCGGTGCTGAGTACGCCAACGTACAGCCCCATGCAGGTAGCCAAGCCAACTCTGCTGTTTTCTTAGCTCTATTAGAAGCGGGTGATACGGTACTGGGCATGAGCTTAGACGCTGGTGGTCACTTGACTCACGGCGCACACGTGAACTTCTCAGGCATCAACTACAATGCCGTTCAGTACGGTCTAGTAGAAGAGACGGGCCTTATTGACTATGACGAAGTTGAACGCTTAGCGAAAGAGCATAAGCCAAAAATGATCATTGCTGGTTTCTCAGCGTACTCACAAGTGGTCGATTGGCAGCGTTTCCGTGACATCGCAGACAGCGTTGGCGCCTATTTATTTGTTGATATGGCACACGTTGCAGGCCTTGTAGCCGCTGGCGTATACCCAAGCCCAGTGCCTTTTGCTGATGTGGTCACCACCACCACGCACAAAACTCTACGTGGTCCACGTTCAGGTCTCATCCTATCTCGTGATGACAAGTTAGCTAAGAAGCTAAACTCAGCGGTATTCCCAGGCAACCAAGGCGGCCCATTAATGCACGCTATCGCTGCTAAAGCGGTGTGCTTTAAAGAAGCGCTTCAGGACGACTTCAAAACCTACCAGCAGCAAGTGGTTAAAAACGCTCAAGCAATGGCAAAAGTTATCCAAGAGCGTGGCTATGAAATCATCTCTGGCGGTACCGAAAACCACCTAATGCTAATCAGCCTAGTTAAGCAAGAAATGACCGGTAAAGAAGCGGACAAATGGTTGGGCGACGCCGGCATTACCGTCAACAAAAACGCTGTACCAAATGATCCTAAATCACCATTTGTGACCTCTGGTATCCGTATTGGTACACCAGCCATCACCACTCGCGGCTTCAATGAAGCACAAGCTGCTGATCTAGCGGGCTGGATTTGTGATGTGTTAGACAGCCGTGGTGATGAAAAAGTATTGGCAGATACTCGTGCTAAAGTTGAGAAAATCTGTGCAGAGTTGCCAGTATATGAGCGTAACCAGTAAGCTATTGTAGTAATATAAAGATAGATAAGGGGGCTAAGTCTTAGCCCCCTTATTTTATACATGGATAGCAAATATAGACTACCGTTAAGTGCTCTCAATGAAGAAGGTGTTACTAAGCGATAGTAAAAATAATTAAGGAGGTTTAAATGTTTAAGACATTAGTAATACCAATGGCTCTTGCTGTTATTTCAACCAGTGTTTATGCAGGCAGCATATCATCTACAAGAATAGGTAATACCAGTATTTATTCAAATGGTATGTCATCAACAGATATCGGTAATCAGACGCTGTATTCGAATGGTAGCTCATCAACGCACATTGGAAACCATTCTATTCATTCAAATGGAAGCTCGTCGACACGTATTGGCAACAATACAATAAACTCCAATGGCACATCATCGACGCGTATAGGCAATAGTACGCTTCATTCAGATGGCACGACTTGTACTACTATTTACTCTAATACCATCTGTAACTAGGAAATAAAACCCAGCGTTGCAAATAAAAAAGCCGCTTAGCTTATAGCTAGGCGGCTTTTTTATGCGGATAAAAACGGTTAGTCTTTTTTTAAAACAGACAAGTCTTCTAATATGCTGGTAAATCTATCATATAGCCAAGGCTCAGAATCCTCGATGGCTTGATCATAAATCTTGGGACCAATTAAATTCACCATATAATCTAGTAATAACTTAGTTGGCAGGTTACCTATATCTATATCAAGCTCATCACTCATATAATCTCGCAGCTCATCGAGCAGAAGCTCTTCGTCCTCTTTATCTAGTTGCAGCAGTTTTTTGTGCTTCATAATTAACTCAGTCAGTATCTATAAAGTAGAACACTTGAAGATAGCTCAAGGCGCAGGCAGGGTGTGGTACTATTGATGCTGATTAAAACCAGTCTACTAAAAGCCCATAGATAAAAGCTATTTAGACCGACCACTACCACATAATGGTTATGCCATCTTACTACAGACAAAAAATTAAAGGAGTTATATGACGACTCAAGCGTTACCCAAGCGTAGCGATGTACCCAACCATCTAACCTGGGATATGACCGCACTATATGCCACGCCAGAAGATTTCTATGCAGACCTAGATAAAGCGGGCAAGCTTGCCAATGAGCTGACCTCAGAGTCGATGCTGAATCTCACCGATGCGGCCAGTATCGTACATCTACTACAGACTTATGAAGCTTATTTGACCATTTTGTCCAAAGCAGGCACCTATGCCGGCGCCCAAAGTGCGGTAGATATGGGCGATCGTGAGCTGCAAATCAGAGCCAGAGATTTTGACTCAGAAACGGCTAAATTAAACAGCCAGACTGCAATAGTGGCGCAAACCCTAAAGCAAGCTGACGAGGCTGTGATTAAACAAGCGATGGCCGACAATGACAAATATCGTGCTTTTTTAGCAGACTTATTGGCGCAAAAGCCGTACACCCTAAGCTTGGAGTTAGAAACGGCGCTGATGTCGTTATCGCCAGTACTCGACTTGCCGTATCAAAACTACGAGCAGTGCAAATTGGCTGATATGAGCTTCCCAGACTTTGAGGCCAATGGTCAGAGCTATCCGTTAAGCTTTTCAGCGTTTGAAAACGAATACGAAACCGCAGTCGACACCGAGTTTCGCCGTAATGCTTTTAAGGCGTTTTCAAAGCGATTACGTGAGTCTCAGCACACCATTGCTAGCAACTATTTAACCCAAGTCAAAAAAGAGAAAATCATGGCCGATATGCGCGGCTATGACTCAGTATTTGACTATCTACTGCACGATCAAAAAGTATCGCGCGCCATGTATGACGAGCACATCGATACCATTATGCAGCATCTTGCACCGCCAATGCGCCGCTATGCCAAATTGCTGCAAACGGCTAATGGTATCGACAAAATGACCTTTGCTGATTTAAAAGTGCCACTGGATGCCAACTTTGTGACGCAGGTGAGTATTGAAGAGGCTAAGCAGTATTGCGTGGATGCTTTATCGTTACTGGGCACCGATTATACTGATATGGTAAAGCGCTCGTTTGAGGAGCGTTGGTATGACTTTGCCCAAAACCAAGGTAAGAGCACGGGCGGATTTTGTGCCTCTCCTTATGGTGAGCACTCGTATGTCTTGATGTCTTGGACGCATAACTTAGGCGATGTGTTTACCTTAATTCATGAGATTGGACATGCTGGGCATTTTTATAATGCGGGCCAGACTCAGAACTACTTAAGCTATGAGCCATCTTTGTACTTTATTGAAGCGCCTTCAACCTGTAATGAGCTGCTACTTGGCCATCATTTATTACAGCAAAATACCGATGACAAAGCGTTTCAGCGTTATGTGGTGTCATCACTGTTATCAAATACTTATTATCATAACTTTGTGACCCATTACCTAGAAGCACACTTCCAGCGTGAGGTATACCGTGCGGTAGATGCTGGCAAGAACTTGAGTACTGAGGATTTACATCAGTTGATGCAGTCCACATTGCAGCAGTTCTGGGGTGATGCGGTAGAGATTGATGAGGATGCGGCGCTGACTTGGATGCGTCAGCCGCATTATTATTTAGGTCTGTATTCTTACACCTATAGTGCTGGTCTTAGTATTGCCACTCAGCTGTTTAAAAAGCTGCGTCAAGGTGAGGATGTGATTGATGATTGGCTGGCTGTACTGCGTGCAGGTGGCACCAAAACTCCGGCTGAGTTGGCACAAATGATAGGGGTAGATATCACTGACAAAGCGACGTTAGTTGATAGTATTGGCTTTATTGAAACGTTAATCGATCAGGCTATAGATTTAACGTAATAGATAAAAAAAGGGAGAGATTAAAGCAAATCTCTCCCTTTTTTAGGTTATTTAAGCGTGTACTAAACTTTCTTACATAAACGGTAATTTAGTGAAAATCTGTAATACGGTAGCGTTGACGATATCCACAAAGAAAGCACCTACCATAGGCACAATTAAGAAAGCTTTGTGCGAAGGCTGATAACGATCGGTGACCGCTTGCATGTTGGCAATGGCAGTCGGGGTCGCACCCATACCAAAGCCGCAGTGACCTGCTGCTAAAACGGCAGAATCATAGTCTTTACCCATAATTCTAAAGGTCACCAAGTAGGCATAACCGATCATAACTAAGGTCTGTACGACTAAGATAATCAATACAGGACCGGCAAGGTCGGTCAGCTGCCAAAGTTTTAGTGACAACAATGCCATTGCCAAAAATAGGCTTAATGAAGCGTTGCCAATCACGTCAATGGCGCGGTCAAACATATGGAAGTCAAACACCATGGTCAATACGTTACGCAAGATAACACCGCCAGCCAATGCCCAAACGAAGGTGGGAAGCTCAAACCAAGTGCCTTGACCCAAATTAGTCATGATATCTGCAAAGGCTAATGACGCTGCAAATAATGCCAAAGACTCAATGGTCGAGGAGGCAGTAATCAGACGAATGTTGTCTGGTTTCTCAAAGATCTCTTTATTGCGATAAGCTTCTTCTTCATTGTGCTTGGTGCTATATAAAGATTGCTCACCGGCCAGCTTTTCAGTCGGGGTAGGGTTGGGGTTAACCTCGCCTGGTTTTACACCCAATCTGTTGATTAAACGGCGAGCTACTGGGCCACCAATCACACCACCGGCAACAAGACCGTAAGTGGCCGCAGCGATACCCAAGGTCGTTGCACCGACCACGCCGTATTGCTCTTCAAGCGTGATACCCCAAGCGCCTGCAGTACCATGACCACCGGTCAGCGCAATAGAGCCTGTCACCAGACCTAGCAGAGGATCAAGCCCCAATACACTGGCCATGGTCACACCCACCACGTCTTGCAAAATGATAAATACTGAGACCACAATGGTGAAGATTAATAGAGGGGAACCACCGGCTTTTAGGCGGCTAAAGTCAGCGCTTAGACCGATTGAGGCGAAGAACATCAGCATACAAGCGGTTTGAAGCTCCTGCTGGAAGTTAAAACTATACCCCCATATGATATTAAGTGCATAAACAATGGCGGCTGCAACTAAGCCACCTGCCACAGGCTCAGGGATGTTAAAGTCTTCTAAAAACTTCACCCTTTTTACCAAAAACCGTCCCAAGAGTAGGACGAGTGTGGCTAATATCAGCGTATAGTAGCCATTTAAAGTAACTTCCATTCGTTGCTCCTTTTTATAAAAATAAAGTTACCCTCATTGGACTTCCAGCATGAGCTGCTCCAAAATAAGGTTTGCTTTGTGCATTAGACTTTAAATAGTAGTTAAAAAATAATCATTAATTTAGCCAGAGCACGGGCTTTATTGGCTTATGATAAGCGCTACTGGGCCACATCTTTTGGCTAACTATTAAGACTTTAGGTATATGGTTAAAGATTAGAAAATCACTAACTAATAGATGTTACCGAAGCGGTAAACCGTAGATAACCACAAAAGATAACCACAAACTTTAGGTATCCCTGAGGAGAGTTGCAGCTATATGTTCGACAAGCCAAATATCTGTCTTAAGCAGATCACGTGACCCACTTTTACACACAATCAGCGTTGCCGGTTGTAGAGGATAGGCCTATATTACTAAAGATGCGGCTGTAAATCACTCTAAAACTTATTTAGATCGTTATTTAGAGGGCGCATTTTATCTCATAATTATCTTTTAAAAAAATAGCTACGCGGGTTTTGTGATGATTTTAACGCACAAGACTCAGTGCCAAGCTAGGTCATAAATGATCTTAAATGGCTGAATTTGATAAGATTATTTCGCAGCCAGTTAACCTAACTGCGCCATAAAAAAACGCCAGCATTTCGCTGACGTTTTTGATAAAGGGTCTGATGGAGTTTGATTAACATAATCACTTTTATCAACCAAATTACTCCCAAAAATGGCCACCTTGAGCCAATGGGCTAGGCAATCCTAGCCTAGCTACGCACCTCGCCATGACCATAGACAACCCATTTTTGAGAGGTAAGGCCATTGAGTCCGACGGGGCCACGGGCATGGATTTTGTCAGTTGAGATGCCAATTTCAGCACCCAAGCCATATTCAAAGCCATCTGCAAAGCGGCTTGAGGCGTTAATCATCACACTGGCTGAGTCCACTTCGCGAATGAAGCGCTGCGACTTACTATAGTTATTAGTGATAATCACATCAGTGTGATGGCTGCCATGGGTATTGATGTGGTCAATGGCGGCATCTAAGCCGTCTATAATTTTGACCGCTAAGATGGGTGCTAAGTATTCGGTATCCCAGTCGCTATCTGTGGCATCACTTAAGTGGCCGGCAAGCTTAGCATTGTCTTGTAAAATGGCTTTTGAGGCGGCATCTAAGCGAAGCTGCATGGCGTCATCGGCTGCGACAATGGCCTCGGCTATCTGAGGTAACAACTCATTAGCAATCGCTTGATCTACCAACAAGGTTTCCATGGTATTACAGGTGCCGTAGCGATGCGTCTTGGCATTAACACTGACCTTAATAGCAATCTCAGGGTCGGCGTCACTGTCAATAAAGGTGTGGCAGTTGCCATCTAAATGCTTAATAACCGGCACGCGCGCATCTTGGCTAATACGGGCAATAAGGCCCTTGCCGCCACGTGGCACAATCACATCAACATATTCTGTTAAGGTAATCAGCTCTCCCACTGCGGCGCGGTCTGTGGTCTGTAACACCTGAACACCGTGCTCAGGCAGACCGGCCTGTTTTAGACCAGATAAGATATATTTGGCAATCGCTTGGTTTGACTCATAGGCTTCTGAGCCGCCGCGTAAAATAATGGCATTGCCAGATTTTAGTGCCAAAGAAGCGGCCTCTAACGTCACATTGGGACGAGACTCATAAATCATGCCCACCACGCCCAAAGGTACCCGCATTTTACCCAGCTGAATACCAGAAGGACGGTAAGTCATGTCAGTGACTTCACCAATAGGGTCAGGCAAAGCGGCCACATCTTTTAGGCCTTGTAGCATCGCCTCAAAGCGAGATTCATTAAGTGCCAAGCGGTCAAGTAGGGCGGCATCTAAGTTGTTGCTTCGGCCATTGTCCATATCGATTTTATTGGCGGCTAATATTTCGTCTTTGGCCTGTTTTAATTGCTCATAAATAATTAACAAAGCGGCATTTTTGTCACCGGTATTGGCGGCGGCTAACTTTCTTGAGGCATTTCTTGCCTGTTTACCAACTTGCTGCATATAGGCTTTTATATCACTGATGGCTTGTGTCATTGTTGTCTCCTGATGCTTTTTTGCTTATTGATTGGGGTTGTTTTTTATAAAAATAAGATGAGGTTTAACATAAAGCAGATGTCCCTAATAGTAAAGTGACCACACAAAACTTGACAGTGATTTTTGGGCATAATCCACCGCATAAAGGCATCACAACATTTGCCTATGTGTGGCTAATAAGCGACAATATGCAGTTTTATTGGGCTATTTTGATCGCCCATAATTGAGCATTTTTATCATCACAGCTGCTATAGGCTTTAATACATCGTATTTTTTGAGGCGATTGTCTATTAATCTGCTTATTCAAAAGCCTTGCAGTGTTATAATCTCTTCTCAAACTTATTTTGGATGCGTGCCACTGTTATGCCACACACTACTTCAGATCGACCCATTGCCCTTGATTTGCAAAATATTCATAAAAGCTACGGCTCGCTTGAGGTATTAAAAGGGGTCTCCCTCACCGCTTATGATGGCGATGTCATCTCAATTTTGGGCTCATCAGGCTCAGGCAAGTCTACGTTACTGCGCTGTATTAACCTGCTCGAAAAGCCCAACCAAGGCACAATTACCTTAGGGGGTGAGTCGCTTAATTTGGTACCGGGTAAGTCAGGCGAACTACAAGCAGCCAACAGAGCCCAGCTTGAGAGCTTCCGTGCGCGCGTCGGTTTTGTTTTCCAAAACTTCAACTTATGGCCGCACAAAACCATCATTCAAAACATCATCGAAGGCCCAACACAGGTGCTAAAAATCAGCAAAGATCAGGCCATTAGTGAGGCTGAGCAGCTGTTAAAAAAAGTTGGGTTACTGGATAAAAAAGATGCCTACCCTGACAACTTATCAGGTGGTCAGCGTCAGCGTGTGGCCATTGCCCGTGCGCTGGCGATGAACCCGCAAGTCTTGTTATTCGATGAGCCGACATCTGCTCTGGATCCTGAGCTGGTCAATGAGGTGCTAGCAGTGATGCGTGATTTAGCAGCAGAAGGGCGCACCATGCTGATTGTGACCCATGAAATGCGCTTTGCCCGTGACGTGTCCTCACAAGTGGTGTTTTTGCATCAAGGCCGTATAGAAGAGGCGGGTACACCAGAGCAGGTATTTGATAATCCAAAGTCTGCTCGGGTTCGTGAGTTTATGGCCTCACATCGCGCTGATGCCAATAAGCTGCCTTTAAATTAGTTGGCCCAGACTGTAAACCTAGCTTTTTAGATAGATGAATAAAAAAGAGTGTGTGCTTCTTAAAGTGCGCATTCTTTTTTTTGGCTTATACAAGGCTTGAGCGCCGCATCCGCTTTTTTTGCGGGCATAACTGGGGTTGGAATGAGTGAAGTAAAGCATCGAAATGATTTGTTTTTAGCCCATTGCTCATGTATTATTTTTGTTTATAAAGTTTTACACAACTATTTTTCATTATATAGCCAGTCTCACCACAGTCGTACCACGAAAATCTAGTAATCTGGCCTAGGTAATACGCTTTGTCGTGAGTTATTTTTTTTATACGGCTCAAGTGGTATAAGTTCGGCTAAATCCATATCTAATAATCGATACCCCTTAATTCGTGCTTGATGAGCGCTTAATTAATCCAAATTAATCACGTTAAGCCAATTAAATAAGCAATAAGCCAATGTTGGCTTCGGAGAAACAACCCATGAAGTTATTTGAAAAAAAGTTATCACGAACGAGCTTGTCTGTTTTAGCCTTAGCCGCCGTAGTGGGGCTAACGGGCTGTTCAAAGTCTGAAGATACCAAAGCGGGTGAAGCCACTTCAGCAGAAGGTAAAACCATTCGCATTGCGACAGAAGGGGCCTACCCTCCGTTCAACTACACCAATAATGATGGCAGCTTAGGCGGCTTCGATGTTGATGTGGCCAATGCTGTGTGTGAACAGATGAAAGCCAAATGCGAAATCGTTGCTCAAGACTGGGACGGTATTATCCCTGGTCTATTGGCCAATAAGTACGATGCCATTATCGCCGGTATGTCCATCACACCAGAGCGCGCGGCAACGGTTGATTTTAGTGCCCCTTATTTCTCAAATACCATGGTTTGGTTGGCCAAAAAAGACGGGAGCTTTAGCCCTGATGATGTGACCAATAAAGACTTAGGCAGCCAGCGCTCAACCACTTTAGGCGAGTATTTGCTAGATAACTTCGATGGCAAAGATGGCAACAAGGTTAACTTATATGATACCTATGAAAATGCCTACCTTGACCTAAAATCAGGGCGCGTAGATGCCGTATTGGCAGAAAAAGTATCTGCAGCTGACTGGTTACCTGAGAATCCTGACTACGCCGTCATTGGTGAAGAGATTGATAACGACGATCACTTAGGGATTGCACTGCGCAAAAACGACCCTCTAAAAGCTGAGTTTGACAAAGCCATTGAAGCCATCCGTAGCAATGGCAAATTGGCTGAGATTGAAGCGGCTAATTTTGGCAAATAATTAAGCCACTTAGTTATCGCAGAGCATTAAAGATTATTCAATGGCTATGAGACACTTGTTAAATAGCCATTAAACGGTTATCAAATTTTATCTAAAGTTAGGACTTATCATGACAACTTTCCCAAAAGCAAAAAGTAAATGGGCTGTATTATCTATGGCCTTATCTGGTCTGATGCTGGCCGCTTGTAACAACAGCCAAGCGCCTGCTGATGCCGAAACTGGCGCAGCTGAGGCAGCTGATAGCGCAGGTCAGACTATCCGTATCGCTACCGAATCAAGCTATAAGCCTCTTAGCTATACCGATGCTGATGGTAAGTTAATCGGCTTCGAGATCGACTTAATCCATGCCTTATGTGATGAGATGAAAGCCAAGTGTGATATCAGCTCACAAGAGTGGGATGGCTTAATTCCAGGGCTTCAAGCTAAGAAGTTCGATGCCATTATCGCTGGTATGTCTATTACCCCTGAGCGTCTTGAAAAGGTCGATTTTACTGACCCTTACCTAAATAACGGCCTTATCTTAGTGGCCAAAAAAGGTGAGAACGTTAGCGTAAAAGATGATTTTAGTAATATTCCAGTCGGTGCTCAGCGCGCCACCATCGCCGCTCAGTATATCGAAGCGTCGCATCCTGAAGCTAAAGTAAGCTTATATGACACCCAAGAAAATGCTTATCTAGATCTCACTTCAGGTCGTATTCGTGCCTTGTTCTCAGATAAAGTTACTGCCGCCTATTGGTTAACCAGTGAAGAGGGCAAAGCTTTTGAACAAAAAGGCGAAGAGTTCAATAGCGATGATGCGATGGGTATCGCTGTGCGTAAAGGCGATGCGCTGGCCGGTAAGTTCAACCAAGCATTAGCCGCGATTAAAGAAAGTGGTAAATATGATGAGATTTCGGCGCCTTACTTTGGTACCAGCAACACCGCTGCGGCCCAAAAAGCGGCTGCTCAATAGGCCATTATCTCTATTCATTGCTGTCTATTGTAAGACAGCAATATAAGCACGTTAGCGCCTAAGGCAATGACAAGGTGCTGGTATTGCTGGCTGAAATCGTAAGTTTTTAATTTGCCATCTGGTTTTGATGGGGCAGATAAGGCGATAAGATTTCAGGCCAGCTTTTTTTAGATTTTTATAAGGACGTAAGGATGGTTAACTCACTACCTGCCGCGGCTCAATTCAAAAAAAGCCGTTTGCTTAAAGGCACCGCCACTGTCATGGCCACACTATCATTGTCGCTACTTTTGAGTGGTTGTAATAACCAACAGACTGAAGCGGACGATAAAGCTGCGGGCGCACAGGAAGGACAAAAAGTGCTGCGCATTGCCACTGAAGGCTCTTATGCACCCTTTAATTACACCGATGCTGAGGGTAATTTACAAGGATTTGATGTCGATATTGCCAACGCCTTATGTGAGCAAATGAAGGTGAGCTGTGAGATTCAGGCTCAAGATTGGGAAGGCATTATTCCAGGTTTAAAAGCCAAAAAATACGACGCCATTGTGGCCGCCATGTCAGTGACTCCAGAGCGCTCACAACAAGTCGACTTCACCGACCCTTATTTTACCAATGCCTTGGTGTTTATTGCCAGTAAAGACAGCACATTTGATCCCAGTCACAGCGATAATATAACCAGCAGCAAGATTGCCGCTCAGCGCTCAACCATCTCATCTCAGTGGTTAGAGTCTACCTATCCCAAGGCCAATATGCAGCTGTATGACACCCTTAATAATGCCTTTTTGGACTTAGAGTCTAATCGTGTTGATGCTATGATTTCTGACAAACTGCCGGCGATAGAATGGTTAAGCAAAAACAACTCACAGTTTGAAGTTAAAGGGGCGGATATCGAAATTGATGATAACTTTGCCATTGCGGTGCGCAAGCAAGATGCACTAAAAGAGCAGCTCAATGAAGCGTTGGCTGCGATTAAAGCCAATGGCACTTATGATCAAATTAAAGATAAGCATTTTTCGATCAAATAATCAGTGACATAAATAGCCAAAGTGACAAGTAAGTGCGTAAGCTTTAGGGCTAATTTAGAACAATTAATATAAAACAAAGACAGCCTCACTAAGCAGTGGGGCTTTTTTATGCCCGAAAATTGACTTAAGCAGTCAAATAAGCGCCATCGTCAGCGCATCTTATACTTAACGAACCCTAGTAGAATATGTTAGAATTCGCCGCTTGCATGTTTTTTATATGAAAAACTCGTCTCAGTGTGTTCTCCATGCTTAATGACAGCCGCCAGATTGAAGACGGGTCAATGAGCGTTCGGTTTAACGGCTCTTGTCAGCGCTTCTTTCCTTCTACTTCTCATTATTTAGGTATCTTCTCACGTGTTTGATTTGCAAGGTTTTGGACATCTCTTACTTAGTGGCTCGTTGATTACCATCAAACTTGCTTTATCAAGTCTTGCAATAGGTTTGGTATTGGGGCTATTGGGCGCTACTGCGAAGCTCTCAAAAATTTGGATATTACGCAAGTTGGCGACGGTATATACCGCAACCATGCGTGGTATCCCAGAGCTGTTATTAGTGCTGTTTTTATACTACGGCGGCTCCATGCTGATTATGGCCATATTACAAAAATTTGGCTATAACGACTATGTGGAAGTGAGTCCGTTTTTGGCAGGTGTGTTGGCACTATCTATTGCCTTTGGGGCGTATGCGACCGAAGTGTTTCGCATGGCGATCCAAGAGATTCCCAAAGGGCAATGGGAAGCAGCTGAAGCCATAGGTATGAAGCCAATGCAGCTTTATTTTCGCATCATAGTGCCCCAAGTCTGGCGCTTGGCGCTGCCAGGTCTGGGAAACTTGTTTTTGGTATTGTTAAAAGATACGGCCCTGGTTTCTGTGGTGGGTCTAAAGGACATCATGTACCATGCGGCGCGCGGGGCACAGGCCACGCAGCAGGCCTTTACCTTTTATATGGCGGCCGCTTTTATTTATCTGGGTCTAACCATAGTGGTGACCGCCTTTATGATGTGGCTTGAGTGGCGGGCCAACCCGTCAAAACGCTATGCAAAAAAATTGGCAAAGCAGCAAGTTTCACACTCACTAGATGCAGCACAAGGGTAGGGGGCAATTATGGATTGGAATTGGCAAGTAATTTTTACATACCTACCTGATTTACTAAGTGGGGTTGTGCTGACCACGCAGTTGGTGGTTATCTCTGGTGTGCTTGGCCTGTTTTTTGGACTGGGTCTGGCATTATTGCGCTTATCGGCTAGTCGCTGGGTTCAAGTGCTGCCATTTTTGTATATATTCTTTTTCCGCGGCACACCGCTGTTGGTACAGATTTTCTTGATTTATTATGGTCTGTCACAGTTTGAGTTTATCAAAGATTCAGCGCTGTGGGAGCCGGTGTTAAAGCAGCCCTTTTGGTGTGCAATTATCGCCTTTACTTTAAATACCAGTGCTTATACTGCTGAGATTATTCGCGGGGCCATTCAGTCTATTCCACCTGGTGAATTGGAGGCAGCTGACGCCATAGGTATGTCGCGTTGGCAAAAACTTACCCGAATTACCTTGCCGCGTGCTTTTGGCATCATGCTACCTGCCTACAGTAATGAAGTTATCTTTATGCTAAAAGGCAGCTCGCTTGCCATGACCATTGCGTTAATGGACATTACGGGTATTGCTAAGACCATCAGTGCGCGCACCTATACCATCTTTGAGCTGTATTTTGCTGCAGGTTTAATCTATTTAGTGTTGTCTTGGGTGATTTTACTAACGTTCCGCTTCTTAGAGAAGCGTATGAATCGTCATCACACTTATGTACCACCTGATGTGGCGACCACCACCATTCCTTAGTCCCTGATAAGCTAGTTACTTCATATAAGCGGCTAACCCTCACATTAAGTCAAAAGCCAGTGCCAAATCGCACTGGCTTTTTTGTCATCTGGGTGTCATAAATCTTTAAACAAGCTGTCATCTCATCGAAGTAGGCTAGGGCACTGTACTCTTTGTCCAGAGTTATCCCCCGTTGAACATTTTTTTGAGGAATCTATGATGCGCCGCCCAGTTGCCCTTTGTTCTAGCCAAGACAGCATTCGCCAAACACCGGCTGACATAAACTTAGACTTCGCTGATCACGCCAATATTGAAAAATCCGGCAGCAAATTGGCCAATATGTCAGCGACTCGCCGCAGTGTGATTGCCTTTTTGGCCGGTGTGCCCATGCTACCTTTGGCAGGCTGCAATACCTCAGCTCGCCTCAATGCTGTGCCTGTTGCAACCGGCGCTGCGCCTTTAGCTAAGGCGATTAAACAGGTGAGGTTTTTGGGTATGCAAGCGCCGTCGCTCGCCAATCCTGAGCAGATGGCTACAGTCTATGTCGATTCAAAAATGCAGGCAGAATTCACCGATGGCAGCACTCAAGTATTTGATTTGGCTTACACGCCGTTTTTTGTGACCGGTGATATGGTGCCCGATGGTCTAGGAGGACTCACCCGTGCTGGCCAGTTGTACGACATCAATAACCGACCGTTATATGATGCGTCAGCAGGCGAGCCGGTGCCTTTTTATTCTAATTGCCCAGATGGCTCTTCATTGATTGCTGTTAAAGGCGCTCGTGTACCGGGCGTAAAAGGCAATACAGTATTTGCGGTAGTGCAATTTGAATATGCCAGCATGAACCGTGCCGGTAAGGACACCTGGGGTCGCCTGCCATCTCCTATTGCAGTACTTACTTTGGATCAAAACCCAAATACTGGTGAGCTGAGCTTGGTGAAGTATCATAATGTTGATACCTCAGCTGTACATGGTCTATGGATTACTTGCGGTGCCTCATTGTCTCCTTGGGGTACTCATTTATCCTCTGAAGAGTATGAGCCGGATGCCCATGATTTAGCAAAGCAAGATGGGGGTAAGTTTTTGGATTTTAGTCAAGCGCTTTATGGGGATCAAAACAAAGCCAATCCTTATCATTATGGTCATATGCCAGAGGTGTTTGTTAATCCAGACGGTACAGGCTTTGTCAAAAAACACTATAACTTGGGACGTATCTCACATGAATTGATACAGATGATGCCAGATGAGCGTACTGCTATCATGGGCGATGATGCCACCAATGGCGGTCTGTTTATGTTTGTGGCCGACAAGCCCAGAGACTTATCAGCTGGTAATTTATACGTCGCAAAAGTCACTCAGACGTCAGCTAAGGGTGTGGGCACAGGCGAATTTACCACGCGCTGGATTCATTTGGGTCATGCCACCAGCAGCGAAATTGAAGCGATGGCCAACAGCTTTAAGCCTGAAGATATCATGAGTGTTAAATACACTGACCCAAAAGATGCCAGCTATACCAAGATTTATTATGGCGGCAAACCCAACTGGATTAAATTAAATACCAGCAACAGGCATGCTGAAAAAGCCGCTGCCTTCTTAGAGACCCATCGTTATGCGGCGCTAAAAGGTGCTTCTATGGCCTTTACTAAAATGGAGGGGACCACGGTGAATGTCAAAGATAAAATCGTATATTCGGCGATGGCAAGGATTGAAAAATCTATGGTCGATCCTACTAAATATGGTGACTATGATGTGCACGTGGCTGAAAATAAGTCAGGTGCAGTCTATGCCCATCAGCTGCGCAGTGGCCAAGTGACCCTAAATACTAAGCAGCCTATCCACTCAGATTGGGTACCAGTCAGTATGGCTGTACCACCGAATTTGGCCGGTCAAGATATCGAGGCGGATGCGTTGGGCAATCAATCGCATCCGGATAAAGTGTCTTGTCCGGATAACTTAAAATTCTCCGAAAAAATGCGCACGCTATTTATCGGTGAAGACTCAGGCACCCATGTTAATAACTTTTTATGGGCCTACAATGTAGATACTCATGAATTGGTCCGCATTTTATCGACACCAGCTGGTGCAGAGTCAACCGGCCTTCATGCAGTAGATGAAATGAATGGCTATACGTATATTATGAGTAATTTTCAGCACTCAGGTGAAGGGATCGAAAAAAACACTAAAGTGGCCGCTCAAGTTATGCCATTCATTAAGCGCAATTATAAAGATACTTATGGGGCAGCTGTGGGTTATTTAGGCTTTAAGCTTGGTGGCAATCGTTAAAGCAGCAAACCGTTAAAGACAAGCCAATCTTTAATTGTGAAAATAAAGTTATGATAATTATACTAAAAACAAACCTCAAGTTAACACTTGGGGTTTTTACTTTATCTAAATTAACAGATAATATGAAGCCATCCCAACTTATAAAATATAACTATTATGTCAAACAGCACTTCACCCACATCGCCTGCTTCTGAAGACTTATCGCAGCAATATTCTTTATATGAGACGTGTGAGCTTATTAATGCGTCCAATCCGGTGTATTTAGAGGACTTGCACCAGCAGTTAGACCATCTAGATTACCTCGATGAAAATGCCCTAATTAATATGGCCTATGAGCCGAGTGCACCATCAAAAAAACCACCACTGTCGGTGAGCAATGTACTTGAGGGTCTGGTGCAGCTTGCTACCACAGGTGCGGTGGGGGCCACTGAGATTATTGAGGCCATACACTCTGAGATTCTCTTGCGTCCTTTGGGCCGCTTTAATGAAGATCATCTCAATCGTTGGCAGCAAGGAGTGACTCGCAGATTGTACAATGTGGTGCGCTATACCATGCAAAGTGTAGGCCGTGGTGTCACGAGCAGCAGCATGCAGCTGTACCGAAAAAGCCTCATTAATCAAAGACGTCGCCTACTTCCTGAACGTCTAAAGCAGCTGGTTAACGTGATTAATGGTATGGTTGGCGATCATCTGGTTGCTCGCGACAATCCACTGGCGGTGCCCATGGTGCTCTATGATAGATATGGTCAACCGCTAGGCGCTAAGGCAGATCCGTTGTGCGGGCGTGTGATTGTGTTGTGTCATGGTCTGTGCTTGAGTTATCTAAGCTGGCATCCTTGTGAAGAGGACAGCTTAGGTGAGCATATTGCACTGAGTGTCCCTAAAAGTACGGTGCTTTACTTAGATTACAATACGGGTAGACGCATCTCCCAAAACGGTCATAATTTGGCCAATTTACTACAGCAACTGGTCATAAAAAATCCAGACATTACCCAAATAGATTTAGTAGGCTATAGCATGGGGGGACTGGTGTCTCGTAGTGCGCTGTTTTATGGTGAGCAAGAGCGCCAAGATTGGGTAGCGCGCGTGGGCAACTTAGTAACCATAGGCTCACCGCATCAAGGCGCCATACTTGAGCGCATCAGCTATCACCTATTAGATATTATGGCCAAAGTGCCCTTTGCAGGTTCGTTATCTAAGCTTGGTGATATACGTAGTGCCGGTATTATTGACCTTCGTCATGGCTGTATTCGCGATGAGGATTGGAAGGGGCTTAAAGTACGGGATGTATTGCCCGAAGACTTTCGCCATCCGACCAAGTTGCCACGTCACATCAATACCTTTTTTATTGCCGGCTCTATTGCTGAGGGGGTGTATGAATCTAAGGCGAGTAACTTGGTGGGTGATGGCTTGGTGATGATAGAATCGGC
The DNA here is from genome assembly GCF_022631235.3 of Psychrobacter raelei. Taxonomy (NCBI): domain Bacteria; kingdom Pseudomonadati; phylum Pseudomonadota; class Gammaproteobacteria; order Moraxellales; family Moraxellaceae; genus Psychrobacter; species Psychrobacter raelei. The sequence goes on along the minus strand of NZ_CP093310.2, from coordinate 2,698,205 downwards.
GCTCGGTGAGGCTGGCAAGACTCATGAAAATCACCATTTATATGTGCCTGAGGGTCGAAAAGCGGTGTTTTATGGGGTCAATCACATCAACTTGCAGTACGATGAGCGTGTGCATAATCAAGTCAGTGAGTGGTTACAGGCCAATAGAGACAGTGAGTCAGCCTTAAAGCCGCGTATTCACTCCTTTCCTGATGAGATTGAGGTGGTGGTCTAATACCGCGCAATCATAAGATGCGCCTATGACAAAGTAATCACGGCCATAATCGCTGTCACAAAACCACGCTGGAATTAAAAATCCCCCTTAGGCTCGAGCCTAAGGGGGAGGTATATTTTTGGGTAATTAACCGCTTAACGCTTAAGCAAAGATGTGCTCGACATCCTCTTTGGTAAATTTGTAGATAGAGCCACAAAAACCGCAATCCATCTCAAAGGTACCGCCTTGCTCCTCTACAATCTCTAAAACTTCTGCTTCGCCGATTTGCAAAATAGCCCCTTCACATTTTTCACGTGAGCAGGTGCAGCCAAATTCTAAAGAGATAGGCTCAGGGGCGACCACACTCTCTTCGTTGTATAAGCGGTAGATGATTTCGCTGGCCTCTAAGGTGGTTAGCTCTTCAAACTTTAAGGTACGCGTCAATAAGGTCAAGCGGGTCCATAGATCATCATCAATACCGGCCGTTTCATCTTGCTCAATAGCGTGTTGTTCCTCGGCAGTGCGGGGCAGCATTTGTACCAAGATACCACCAGTTTGCAGGCCATCACAAGCCAAGTTAATCAAAGTTGGGATTTGCGCCGATTGCAATTGATAATGGGCCAAGCATTCAGCTAAGTTGTCATGACTGCGCTCAACGATACCTTGATAAGCTTCGCCGCGCTCAGGTTGAATGTTGATAAACATGACGCCTTTACCCACAGCACCGAGCTCAGCAAAAGCATCATCGGCAGTCGCCTTGTTCGCCCAAGCTTGCTGCTGCTCTTCGGTGTCTTGCTTCCAGCTGGCTAAAGCGCGAATGATGCCAGACTGATTGCATTCAGCCATTGCCCAGTTCAATAAGCTGCTCTCATCAGAGGACTGCAACTGGATAGATAAGCTACCCTCAATTTTTAGGGTACCAATTAATAAGCTGGCTGCAGTTAGCATCTCACCAAGCAAACGCTTAATAGACTCAGGGTAGGGTTTTTGGGCAGTAATGGTGGCATAGCTTTGCTTTAAGCGCACCACATCGCCGCGTACAGGAGAGTCAGCGATAAAAAAGCGTTGGCGTAAATCAGTAAGTTCGGTCATAGGGGGTCTCAATTAATTATATAGAGCAGTTGTCTGCTAGATAGACTCATCTTTCATGCAATGTCATTTATATTGGGGTAATGGGGTATTTATCAACATAAAAATCCGCTCACAGATAAGTTTTTTATCACTAAAGCCTAGCACAGAGGCGAGCTGCCTTGGTTAACAGGGATATTGTAGAGGTGAATTTATCGGATTTAGTTAATTAATGATGAACTAAGTTATTGTTATTAGTAGTAGTTGTTGACACCAGTTGTCATTAGCCTTTATATTAGAACAGGAAACAACGCTAACCTAGAATAAACCGCAGTTTTTTAGAAGTAAGTGGTTGTTTTAAAATATGAAAGATGACGCGTTATCTGTCATATATCGCAGATATATTATTAAATGGATTTAGGTCATTATGGGGGATGATTGTGCCATCAACCTACAGATTGTAGGCTGCACAGTCGCATACCATAGTGACATTTTTTATCGAAATTTTTATCCAATATTGCAACGAAAGGATTCGTTATGTTTGGCTCTACCTCTTTTTCACATCCCTCCAATAACATCGATTCTTCCTCTGTTTCTATAGATTTAGATACGATCCCTCGCATTAGTATGGGCGCCAAATCGGGCAATGCGCCGCTTAAGCTGAGCCAAGATCAAGGCCCCCAAACGGCGTTAATCGAAGTCACTATTGGTGACTTTTTTGATGCCGTGGTAGAAAAATATCCCGATCAAGAAGCCCTAGTGGTGTGCCATCAAGGCATACGTTGGACTTACCGTGAGCTGCAACAAAAAGTCAATCAACTGGCCAGCGCTATGATTGAAATGGGTCTGGAGATTGGTGATCGCGTTGGTATCTGGTCACATAACAACGCTGAATGGCTGCTTATGCAATTGGCCACTGCCAAGGTAGGCGTGATTTTAGTAAATATTAACCCCGCCTACCGTAGCTTTGAGCTGCAATATGCGCTAAATAAATTGGGCTGCTCAGCTTTGGTGCTTATGCGCCATTTCAAAACCAGTGATTATGCCAATATCATTCGCGAATTATGTCCTGAGATTTATCACAAGCAGTACACCCAATTAGACTTGGTTGAGATACCTACTGTTGAGCGTATTATCTGGATTGATGAGTCAGACACGGATGAAGAATTTGGCTTTATGCAAAAATTCTCAGAGTGGATGAAAGAGGGCGATGCTAATGATCCACGGGTGGCTGAGCGTCAGGCCAAATTAAAAAATACTGATCCCATCAACGTTCAGTTCACCAGTGGCACCACAGGTACCCCAAAAGGGGCAACATTAACCCATCGCAATATCTTAAACAATGGCTATTTTATTGGCGAGGCGATGGATTTAAGCGAGGAAGATCGCTTATGTATCCCAGTGCCGCTATATCACTGCTTTGGTATGGTGCTCGGTAACTTAGCAATTTTAACCCATGGTGGTTGTATCGTTTATCCTAATGATGGGTTTGATCCATTAAGCGTGTTAGAAGCGGTACAAAACGAAAAGTGTACCGCGCTGCATGGCGTACCGACCATGTTTATTGCAGAGCTTGATCACCCAGACTTTGATAAATACGACTTATCGACCTTACGTACCGGAATCATGGCCGGCTCAAGCTGTCCGATAGAGGTCATGCGCCGCGTCATCGATGAGATGCATATGAATGAGGTCACCATTGCTTATGGTATGACCGAGACCAGCCCTGTATCTTGTCAGACCAACAAACACACCCCGCTTGATAAACAAGTCTCTACTGTGGGCTTAGTGCAGCCTAATTTAGAGGTGAAAATTGTCGATACCCAGACCGGAGAGGTAGTGCCTATCGGTGAAACAGGTGAGCTATTAACCCGTGGCTATTCGGTGATGAAAGGCTATTGGGGCAGCCGCTTTAAGACCCGTGAAGCCATTCAAGATGGCTGGATGCACACTGGCGACTTAGCGACCATGGATGAAGAAGGCTATATTAAAGTGGTTGGCCGTAGTAAAGATATGGTCATCCGCGGCGGTGAAAACATCTATCCGGTAGAAATTGAGAACTATTTATACCGCCATCCAAAGATTAGTGACGTACAAGTTGTGGGCGTTCCGGATAAAAAATATGGCGAGGTACTGGCAGCCTGGATTATTGCTAGAAAAGGCGAGCAGCTGACAGAGGATGAGGTTAAGCAGTTTTGTAAAGACAACATCGCGCATTACAAAGTGCCACAGTACTTTCGCTTTGTTGAAGAGTACCCGATGACCATTACCGGTAAAATCCAAAAATACAAGATCACGGAAATGATGATTGAAGAGCTGGGATTATAACTGCCCAGCATTTGTAACCATTAATTATAAATAACCAATTATAAATAACCGCCACTGTACACCAATACTTAGTACAAACAGTGGCGAGTAAAATCATAGATAAGGGATGTCATGAGTGCCATTATTACCAGTAAGCTGAGTCCAAATTCCAAAGAGTTTGCCGACAATACTGCTGCCATGCAGGCAGTGGTTGACGACCTACACGCGCACCTAAAAAAGATTGCTCAAGGGGGCCCTGAGCGAGCACGTGCCAAACATTTGGCGCGAGGTAAGCTGCTGCCACGTGAGCGGGTTGAACGCTTGCTAGATCCAGGCACTGCTTTTTTGGAAGTGGCACCCATGGCAGCCTTTGATATGTATGATGCTGACATTCCTGCGGCAGGGGTGATTGCAGGTATCGGCCGTATTAATGGTATTGAATGTATGATTGTCTGTAATGATGCGACTGTTAAAGGCGGCACTTATTATCCGATGACCGTCAAAAAGCATCTACGCGCGCAAGAAATCGCCCAAGAGAACAACCTACCTTGTGTATATCTAGTTGACTCAGGTGGTGCCAACTTGCCCAATCAAGATGAGGTATTTCCTGATAAAGAGCACTTTGGTCGTATCTTCTTTAACCAAGCCAACATGAGTGCGGCCGGTATCCCGCAAATTGCAGTAGTGATGGGCAGCTGTACCGCAGGCGGTGCTTACGTTCCGGCGATGAGTGATGAATCTATCATCGTCAAAGACCAAGGTACTATCTTTTTAGGCGGTCCGCCACTGGTGAAAGCGGCAACTGGTGAGGTGGTGAGTGCTGAGGACTTAGGCGGTGGTGATGTGCATACCCGTCTGTCTGGTGTGGTCGATTATCTTGCACAAAACGATTTGCACGCCTTATCGCTGGCACGTGACATTATCGGTAATCTCAATCGTCCGCCAAAACACATCCCCAATCAAATTGAGCCACGTGAGCCAAAATATGATGCCAAAGAGCTGTATGGCGTGATTCCGACCGATACCCGTAAGCCGTTTGATATTCGTGAAATCATCGCACGTATTGTAGACGCCAGTGAATTTGATGAATTCAAAGCCCGATTTGCGACAACGCTGGTTTGTGGTTTTGCTTATATTGAAGGCATGAAAGTCGGCATTATCGCCAACAATGGTATTTTATTTAGTGAGTCGGCTCAGAAAGGAACCCACTTTATTGAGCTGTGCTGTAAGCGCAATATTCCATTGGTGTTCTTACAAAATATCACCGGTTTTATGGTCGGCCGCAAGTATGAGAACGAAGGTATCGCGCGTCATGGTGCGAAGATGGTAATGGCGGTGGCCAATGCCAAAGTGCCTAAGTTCACGGTCATTGTTGGCGGCTCATTTGGTGCCGGTAATTATGGTATGTGCGGCCGAGCGTATAGCCCAAGATTCTTATGGATGTGGCCGAATGCACGTATCTCGGTGATGGGCGGTGAGCAAGCAGCGTCAGTATTGGCCACAGTCAAACGTGACAATATTGAGCGCAAAGGTGAGACGTGGAGCGCTGAGGAAGAAGAAGCGTTTAAAGCCCCGTACAAAGAGATGTACGAAAAACAAGGGCATCCTTATTATGCCAGCGCCCGCTTGTGGGATGATGGGGTGATTGATCCAGTCGATACTCGAAAGGTATTGGCCTTGGGATTAAGCGCGGCATATAACGCTGAAATTGAAGAGACTAAGTTTGGCGTGTTTAGAATGTAATAGTTTAAAGGGTAGTATCCAAATCAATCAAGGTCAATTGAGCAGTAACCCATTACCTTAAAATTAATATAACAGGAATAAAAATGTCTAAAAAGTATACGATTGATTTACCAGTCACTGATACTTGGCTAGGAAGTAACAATCCATTTAGTAACAGCAAGTTATTTGAAATAAGTTCAGAGTCTGATGTTGAGTTAAGGGATATTCTAGAAAGCTTTGCTAGGTACTTTAAAGAAGAGATGCACTATGACAATGTACAGTACTATTCTAATAGTCATAAAAGTAATTTAGTAGGGTATTTGTTTAGAAATTCAGCATTAGATGTAGTTACAGAGGAGCACACTTCATCGCCAACCAGGTGGTTCGGAGGGTGTCTATTTGAATATGAAAATGATGAATGGACTTTATGCTGGGTTTGGCTACATCCTTTCTTTAGAAATAGAGGTGAGTTAAGTACTGCTTGGAAAGAATTTAAAGATAAATACGGTGACTTTAAAGTCCAAAAGCCTCTATCGGCTCAAATGGAAAAGTTTTTAAGTAAAGAAAAGAGATATTAATAATTGAGCCCTAGAGGATTTGTATGAATGCTTTAAAAATTTCAACTCATGATTATATCGCTACCGTTACTCTGGCACGCCCAGACAAGCGTAATGCCTTTAATGATGACGTCATTGAAGAGTTAAACCAAGCGTTTACCCATCTAGGCAATAGCGATGCAGTGCGAGTTATTGTGTTAGCAGCCGAAGGTAAGGCATTTTGTGCCGGCGCCGATTTAAACTGGATGCGTGCCATGGCTGATTATAGCCGTGATGAGAACCTTGCAGATGCCGATAAACTGGCGCAAATGCTCAAGGTGATTTATAGCTGTCCTAAGCCAACCGTTGCCGCCATTCAAGGCGACGTTTATGCCGGTGGTATTGGTCTTGTCTCTGCCTGTGATGTTGCCATAGCCGTCGACTCAGCCAATTTTTGTCTTAGTGAGGTGCGTCTAGGATTGGTGCCAGCTACCATTAGCCCTTATGTGATTAGAGCGATGGGTGCTCGAGCCGCTCACCGTTATTTCTTAACTGCAGAAATATTTGATGCGGTTGAAGCACAGCGGACTGGATTGGTTCATGAGACTGTGGCTACTGATAAACTGGATGAGACAGTCGCTGCAATTACCAAAAAGCTGCGTAACAACAGCCCAAATGCGGTTAAAGAGTGTAAAAATCTGCTGCACTATGTCGCAGGAGAAACCATTGATGAGGCTTTAATTGCCCAGACCGTAGCTGGTATTGCCGATATTCGTGCCTCTGATGAAGGTAAAGAGGGCGTGCAGTCCTTTTTGCAAAAACGCAAACCTAATTGGTTAAATTGATAGTAACTACTAATTACTAACTACTTTTGGGACAAGACGACGATGCAAGGAAAGTGCTTGTGTGGCAATATTGAATTTAGCTGTGATGTCTCTACTACGCCGCTTAAAATTTATCAGTGTCACTGCTCCTTATGCAAAAAACAATCTGGTTCAAGCGCTAACTCAGCTACGATTATCGAAGCCACTCATTTTCAATGGATAAAGCGGCATAATATAAAGATTTGGAAAAAGCCGACTGGATTTAGTGCCCACTTTTGTGGTGAATGTGGCTGCCCAGTGCCAAATGACTTTGCGGGTAAATATGTATGGATACCTGTCGGTCTGCTGGAGATGGCTGACCGCTCAGTTACGGTAGAGGTCGTCGCGAATTTTTGTTTACGCTCAAAGTCTGATTGGCATAGCATCGATTCAGAAGCCGCTAATTTTGAGGGGTTACCCCCATTTAAAGAGGTGTTAGCGCTTTTGAGCTAACTGTGCTTTTATCAGCCAGATATCAAACCTGCTAAGACCTCAGATTAAAAGTTAATTCATTAATAGCCATGTAATAAATTCTACTCTTAAATTTTGCAATATAGATTAAACGATAAGGACTGTCATGTTTTCTAAAATACTCATTGCCAACCGCGGAGAGATCGCCTGCCGAGTGGCCGCAACAGCCAAGCGCATGGGCGTTCGCACTGTCGCTGTATACTCTGATGCCGACCGTTATGCCAAGCATGTCAGTGTCTGTGATGAAGCTGTCTATTTAGGCGGCTCAGCGCCAAAAGACAGTTACCTCAAAGGCGACTTGCTGATAAAAATTGCGCAGCAGACAGGGGCTGAGGCCATCCACCCCGGTTATGGGTTTTTAAGTGAAAACGCCTCTTTTGCCAAGGCGTGTGAGGAGGCCGGTATTGTCTTTATTGGTCCTTCTGCGGCGGCAATTACTTCTATGGGTTTAAAGGCGGAGTCAAAGCAGCTGATGGAAACCGCTGGCGTGCCATTGATTCCCGGTTATCATGGCAGCAACCAGGACCCTGAGTTTTTATTGCAGCAAGCGGACCGGATCGGTTATCCGCTGTTAATCAAAGCCAGCTCAGGTGGCGGCGGTAAAGGCATGCGCTTGGTTGAGCGCCGTGAGGACTTTATCAGTCTGTTAGATTCGTGTCGCCGCGAAGCCATCACCAGCTTCGGCAATGACGCGGTATTAATTGAAAAATATGCCTTAAATCCACGTCATATCGAGATTCAAGTCTTCGGTGACAGTCATGGCAATTATGTGCATTTGTTTGAGCGCGACTGCTCGGTGCAGCGCCGCCACCAAAAAGTACTAGAAGAAGCCCCTGCACCCAATGTTGATGAGGCGATGCGTCAGGCCATGGGTACTGCTGCCATTAATGCTGCGCGTGCGGTCGACTATGTGGGCGCCGGCACCGTCGAGTTTATTGTCGAGCAGCGCCCAAGCGCCGATGGTAAAGTTGAGATGAATTTTTACTTCATGGAGATGAACACCCGTTTGCAAGTAGAGCATCCGGTGACCGAAGCCATTACCGGTATGGACTTGGTAGAGTGGCAGCTTATTGTGGCCGCAGGCGGTGAGATTCCGGTCAAACAACAAGACTTGGCTATTAACGGCCATGCCATTGAGGCGCGCATCTGTGCTGAAAACCCAGACAATGGTTTTTTACCTGCTACAGGCACACTGTTTACCTATCGTAAGCCTGTGCACACGGCCTTTAGTGTTAGTGCGGTGCGAGTCGATGATGGGGTAGAAGAGGGTAATGTGATCAGCCCTTTTTATGACTCAATGATTGCCAAATTAATTGTGCATGCGCCAACCCGTGAGCAGGCCTTGGCAAAGTTAGATCAGGCCTTGGCGCAAACTCGTATTGTGGGGCTGCCCAATAATGTGGCGTTTTTACGTCATATCCTAGCCACGCCATCTTTTAGTCAAGCCAAGCTAGATACGGCATTGATTGAGCGTGAAAAAGAGCGCTTATTTGACCAGCAGCCTTTATCATTGCAAACGCTGGTTTCAGCCGCGGTTATCAACAAACTAAACCAAGAGCAGCGAGCCGGCCATGCGAACGTGGCCACACAAAATGCAGACCCCTTTATCAAGTTTGGCGGCTGGCGCGGCTATAGCGATTATCAGCGCCAATTTGATCTGGTAGTAACGCAAGGCGATAGCGAGCAGACCTATCAGGCAGTTATCCATCACGTTGAGCCGTTAAATCAGCAAACCGGCCAAAGCTTTGAGCTGACTATTAATCTGCTAAACTCAGACGCTGATGCCAAGCAAAGCGTTCAAAGCTGTTATCAAGGTCAGGTACAGTATCAAGCGGACGATGAGCACAGCTATGTGGTATGGCTAGAGGGTCAGCGTATTAGATTACAAAGCTTTACTGAAAATGAAACGGTACACGTCTTTACCGACAGCGGCAGTGGTGAGATTGTATTAATCGATGCCATGGCGCATGTTGATGGCGATACCCAAGCTGTCGGTAGTTTAAAATCACCGATGCCCGGTCAAGTGGTGGCCTTTAAAGTGGCCGCTGGCGATAGCGTAAAACAAGGTCAACCTTTGGCGGTGATTGAAGCGATGAAGATTGAGCACACCATCAATGCGCCTGCCGACGGGGTGGTGGCTGAGCTGTTATTTGCGCCAGGCGATTTGGTGGCAGATGGAGATGAGCTGCTGCGTTTGGATACCGAGTAGCTATATATAACCAATCGACTCACTTTGCATAAACGCCATAGACATAACCTTTATAAAAAAGAGTACGCCAATGAATGTTCCAGGTAGTGTTCAAATTATTGATGTCAGTCCCCGTGATGGACTGCAAAATGAAAAGCAAACCGTGCCCACTGAGATAAAGTTTGAGCTCATTGAAGGCCTAATTGATGCCGGCATTAAAAAGCTTGAGGCGACAAGCTTTGTCTCCCCAAAATGGGTGCCGCAGATGGGCGACAACAGTGAGCTTATGCAGCTGATTAATCAGGCGCGTCATCCTGAGGTTTGCTACTCGGTACTGACTCCTAATATGCGCGGTTTTGAGGGTGCTTTAAAATTTGCTGCAGATGAGGTGGTCATCTTTGGCTCAGCCAGCGAAACCTTTAGCCAAAAAAACATCAATTGCAGTATTGATGAGAGTATCGAGCGCTTTGCCCCCGTGGCAGCAGCAGCCAAGGCGGCGGGTATTAAAGTACGTGGGGTTATCTCGTGCGCCGTGGGCTGTCCTTATGAGGGTGAGATTGCACCAAGTCAGGTGGCTTATGTGACCAAGCGCTTGGTTGATATTGGTGCTGAACATATTGGGGTTGCCGACACGATCGGTGTTGGCACACCCATTAAAGTACAAAACGCGCTAAAAGCTGCCATGCAGTACATCGATGTCAAAGACATTTCAGGTCATTTTCATGACACCTATGGGCAAGCATTGGCCAATATCTTGACCTCGCTTAGCTTAGGCGTGGCGCAGTATGATACTTCAGTTGCAGGCTTAGGCGGCTGTCCCTATGCAAAAGGCGCTACTGGCAATGTGGCCACAGAAGATGTGGTGTATATGCTGCACGGCATGGGTATCGATACCGGCGTTGATTTAGACAAACTGATCCATGTGGGTCAGCGTATCAGTGATTTTTTGGGGCGTAATAATGGCTCAAGAGCAGCCAAGGCTTTGTTGGCGAAGCTGCAAGATTAGCAGCATATAATACTTAACTTCATTCTCCACCGACATAAAAAAGGATATTTATGAGTTTACCAGGATTAGATTTTCAATTGGGCGAAGACATTCAAGCACTGCGCGATTCTGTGAGAAGTTTTGCTGAAAAAGAGATTGCCCCACGCGCTGCTGATATTGATAGTAGTGATGAGTTCCCAATGGATTTGTGGCAGAAGATGGGTGATCTGGGGCTGCATGGTATCACAGTCCCTGAACAATACGGCGGCGCTGATATGGGCTATGTGGCACACATGGTGGCCATGGAAGAGATTAGCCGGGCTTCTGCCTCAGTCGGTCTAAGTTACGGCGCCCATTCCAACTTGTGTGTGAACCAGATCAAACGTAATGGCAGTGAGTCACAAAAGCAGAAGTTTTTACCCAAGCTGATTAGTGGTGAATTTGTCGGTGCTTTGGCGATGAGTGAGCCGGGTGCCGGCTCTGATGTCACCAGCATGAAGCTGCGTGCTGAAGCAAAAGATGGCGGCTATGTGCTAAATGGCAGTAAGATGTGGATTACCAATGGTCCAGATGCTGATGTCATGGTGGTTTATGCCAAGACCAATCCAGAGCTTGGCGCTAAAGGGATCACTGCTTTTTTAGTAGAAAAAGGTATGCCAGGATTTGGTACCGCTCAGAAGCTAGATAAGCTTGGCATGCGTGGCAGCCATACCGGTGAAATGGTCTTTGATAATGTATTCGTCCCTGAAGAGAACATAATGGGTGGTCTAAACAATGGCGTTCAGGTATTAATGAGTGGCTTAGACTACGAGCGTGCCGTATTGGCGGCCGGTCCGGTGGGTATTATGCAAGCGGTGATGGACAATGTCATTCCTTATATCCACGACCGCAAGCAGTTTGGACAGTCTATTGGTGAGTTTCAATTAATCCAAGGTAAAGTGGCGGACATGTATACTATTTTGCAAGCCGCTCGCAGCTTTTTATACACTGTCGGCAAAAACTTGGATATGTTAGATAAGCGCGGAGCAGGTCATAGCCGTGAAGTACGCAAAGATTGTGCCAGTGTGATCCTGTGGTGTGCGGAAAAAGCCACTTGGATGGCCGGCGAGGGCATTCAAATCTTTGGCGGTAATGGCTATACCAACGAATACCCACTGGGCCGTTTATGGCGTGATGCCAAACTGTATGAAATCGGTGCCGGTACTAGCGAGATTCGCCGTATGCTTATTGGCCGTGAGTTATTTAACGAAACCAAATAGCCTATACTCCCGCTAACAATGCAATTAAAAGCGCCCCATCTTTAGGATAGGGGCGTTTTTTTTGGTAAAATTTGTTGTTTTGACCTATAGTGGTCAATGACATATTGACGTCATTAAAATAATTGCCCAATAATAAATTACTTATAAATAGCTTTTGAATAAACAGGATGTTCCATGAGTGTAACCCGTTACGAATGCCAAGCCTGTGGCTGGATTTATCCCGCTCAGTCTGAATCTGCCAACCCCGAGCCCATCGCCTTTAATGAGTTGCCTGACACCTTTTGCTGCCCGCTATGCGGCGTAGGCAAAGCGCAGTTTAAGCCATTAGACGTAGATGAAACACCAGGTGCTGCTACCTTAACCTCTAGCATGCAAAACAGCTCACAGCAGTGTCAAGATGTGGTAGTCGTGGGCGCTGGCCTCGCAGGCTGGACGGTGATTGATGCGCTGCGTGCCAAGCAGCCAGATATTGGCATTACTTTAATCACTCAAGATATGGCCGATAGATATCATAAGCCGATGCTGTCGGTGGCCTTAAGCCAAAACAAAACCCCACAAGACTTGGTGCGTATGAGTGGCGTACAAGCAGCCCAAAAGGCTAATATCACCCTAATGAGCCAGACACAAGTTATCAGTATCGATAGCAAAAATCGTACTTTACAGACGAATAAAGGTGAGCTTAGCTATGGCAATCTAGTGTTGGCACTCGGTGCCGCACCTGCCATACCTGCTTGCTTTGCAGATCAGGATATTTGGCACATCAATGATCTTGAAGGCTTTAGCAAAATTCAGGCCGCCCTTGCTGGCGAGACTGGCGCAAACAAACACATTGCGGTGATTGGCGCTGGCATGATAGGCACTGAGATAGCAGAAGACTTGACCACTGCAGGCCATAAGGTGACGTTACTCGACATCAATGACGCACCACTGGCGGGTCTATTACCCCCACAGGCCCCCCATAAAAATATGCAGGCGCCACACAAGCAAAACAATACCTTCTTAGGCGGGCATCTGGTGCAAAAAGCGGGACCCCCCAGAGAAGGCGGGTTTTAGCTGAACTAAAGGGGAGATTTGTAAAAGAGACGGGCCACTGAGATAGCAGAAGCCTGGCCCCCGGCGGGCAAAAGGGGGACTTTCCCCACCACAAATGCCGCCCCACGGGGGGTTTTTTTACCGCCACTGGCCACCGATAAAATTCTGCAGGCGCTACACAAGCAAGACATTACCTTCTTAGGCGGTCATCTGGTACAAAGTGCGGCACCCCGCAGTGAAGGCGGTTATCAGCTGACTATAAAAAACTGCCAAAGCGGGGAGAGCCAAAGCCTGCAGGTGGATCACTTATTAATCAGTACCGGCCTAAAGGTGGCCGATACTCTGCCGCTGAGTGCTGGCCTAGATTTTGATGCACACGCAGGTATTATTGTAGATGAGGCCAGTCTGCAAAGTAGTGTGCCTCATATCTACGCGATAGGCGACTGTATGTCTATTGATGGTGTGCCTTGCCGCTATGTGGCTCCATTACGTGCTCAAGCGGCCAGTATTGTAGAGCATATCTTAGGTCAGCAGCAGCAAGATTATCAGCATCAAGCTTACGAGCATAAGCCCCCTATGATTCGCCTAAAAAACAAAAGCATCTCAGTCAGTGCCACCGGTACCCCAAGCGCCGATGAATCACGAGGTGTCTGGCAGGTTATCACTGATACTGAGTCGGATAGTGGGCACGAGCTGGTGCTGGCTCAAGTAGCCGATAATGGTGAGCAGATAGCCAAGGTGACTTTAAAAACACCGCATTAAATCAAGCAGTTCGTTGTCAGCAGTGGCGAAAATCTAACATTAAGATGATAATAGATACGGATTTTGTGGCCATCCTCCTTTTTTAGACATAAAAAAACCAGCTTTTAAGCTGGTTTTTTTTGGCTTACTTATATCATATCGTATCGTTAGATAGGCATTGACTTCCTCCCCTCCTTAAAGTGAGAGGATTCCTACAGCTAGACTGCCAAGCCCGACCGCAAGTCTTAGAGTTTGGCTACCTGTATCTTACTTATTTGCTTTGGAACCAGCTGTCTGCTTGATTGCGAGCAGAGGCCACATCAGAGCTTGATAAGTTTAAGGCCAATTTACCAATTTTACCGCGGGCTTTGTTACGTACTTGTTCATTTAACATACCGTCACGGGCAGATAGCTCATACCATTTATAGGCATCAACCAGCTTGCGCTGCTTTTCATCGATTAAGGCTAAGGTATAGCTGGCACGGTTGTCACCACGCTTGGCGGCACGCTCTAACCAGTAACGAGCTTGCTGTTCGTTAACCGCAACGCCTTCACCGCGAGCATACATGATGCCAAGGTTTAGCTGAGCAGGGGTTACATTTTGATTGGCAGCGCGGGTATACCATTCGATGGCTTTGATTGGGTTTTTGGCGATGCCTTCACCTTTTTGGTAGCGCTTGGCTAAATAAAATTGGGCGTGATCATTACCTTGGCTGGCACGGCTGATTAGCTCATCCATAGCCATCATTTCAAAGCGAGAAGTGTCTAAAGGTACGTTAGAGACTAAGTCAGCTTGAGCTAGGCCGGCAGTGGTAAACAAGGCGGTAAATAAAGTGGCTTTTAATAGTTTCATACGGGGTATATCCAGAAATTGACTGTATTTAAAAAAATTCAAATTAACGCGCAGTTATAAGATTTAATATAAATACTTAAAATCTAAAGTAAGCCAAGTTAACGTCTGCTTGGGCGTTAAATGGGTACCGATAATAATCGCAGTGTGAATTTAATGACTTAAATTGATTAGTGTCGATAACATATCATCGACAAGATTTACATAGCTTAACATCGACAATCACGAAACTCAAACGCTGCTAACCGACAAATACCCTATATAAACGTTTTAATAGCCAAAATATGGCAACCAGTTGTAACAAGGTAAGACGGGTAAGGTTTATGTAACAAATTAAACCTACTTGCTTATCTTATCACTACTTTTTGATAATTGCGGCTAAAAAATATATTTTTTGAACTGTCTTTTAGCCGCCGTTGTTATTTTAGGCCTTATTTACCTCTAATAACGCACCTTATTTGGCCTTAGTCACCCGATATATGGCCACATCTGCCAACAAGTTGGGGGCACGTCTGATGATAGAGGCCATTAAGGGCGAGTATTTTTTTGACCCAGAGGCAGAGTCGGTCACCGCAAAGCGATTGATAATTTCAATATCGTTGTCTGAGCACAAACGCTCAAAATCCTTAAAGGTACACAAATGAATATTGGGCGTGTTATACCATTCATAAGGCAGCGCTTCGGAGACGGGCATTAAGCCTTTTAAGCCTAGGTGTAATCGGTTTTGCCAGTGTGCAAAGTTTGGAAAGGTAATCACCGCTTCTCGGCCGACTCTTAGCATATCTAGCAGCAAGGTATCAGGGGACTTCACAGCCTGTAGCGCCCGTGCCATGACCACAGTATCAAAGCTATTATCAGCAAAACGTGCCAAACCATCATTTAAGTCTTGCTCAATGATATTTAAGCCTTTGCTAATACCGATGTTAATGTTTTCTTCATCAAGCTCAAGGCCATATCCAGTGACGCCAAGTGAGTACTGCATGTGCTCTAATAATGAGCCATCGCCGCAGCCTAAATCCAATACACGAGAGTATGGGGCAATCCATTGTTTGGCAAGTTCATGATCTATTCTCATGTTAAGCTCTCCTGGGTGTGGGGCTTAGTGGTAGCCGCAGGTTTGGCAGAGTCGGTGTTTGAGTGAGCACCCAAAAAAGGCGAGTTTAAAAACCCTCGAATGGCACCCATATAACGCGGGATATCAAATAAGAAGGAGTCATGGCCGTGCGGTGCATCGACATTGACATAGCTGACCGGTTTGTCATTGGCCATTAAGGCGTCCACAATTTCTTCAGAGCGGGCGGGAGCAAAGCGCCAATCTGTGGTAAATGACACAATTAAAAACTGGCAACGGGTGTGCTTTAAGGTCTGCTTTAGAGCTTCTAAGTCTGATAAGCTCTCATCGCTGACATAACCGCGAGTCGGATCAAAATAATCTAGTGCTTTGGTCATTAATAGATAGGTATTGGCATCGAAGTTTTTGCTAAAGCGCTCACCTTGATAACGCAAGTAGCTCTCAACCTGAAATTCCACATCATAACCGTACATAAATTTGCCAGACTTTAAGTCACGGCCGAATTTGGACTTCATCGCCTCTTCAGTCAAGTAGGTGATGTGGCCTACCATACGTGCCAAAATTAGGCCGCGGCGAGGATAAGTGCCGGCCTCTAAATAACGGCCTTGATTAAAGTCAGGGTCTGACAAGATAGACTGGCGGGCGACCTCATTAAAGGCAATGTTTTGAGCAGACAGCTTAGGGGTACTGGCAATAATAACGCAGCGTCTTAAGCGATCAGGGTAATCGACCGACCATTGTAGTGCTTGCATACCCCCCATTGAGCCACCGACTACAGCGTGCCAAGTATCAATGCCTAAGCGGTCAGACAGCATGGCCTGTGTGCGTACCCAGTCCTTAATGGTAATCAAAGGGAAGTCAGGGCCATAAGGGGTGCCAGGTGTACCCTCAGAGCTTGATTGTGGAATGGGAGTTGTGGGGCCAGTTGAGCCATGACAGCTGCCAATATTATTGAGGCATACGACAAAAAATCTTGTGGTATCAATGGCTTTACCAGGGCCAATCATATTGTCCCACCAGCCGGGCTTTACGTCCTCTTCGCTATGGTAACCGGCCGCATGATGACTGCCGGATAACGCATGGCAAATCAGCACCGCATTGGATTTTTGGTCATTTAATTGGCCATAGGTTTCATAAACCAAATCAAACTCAGGCAAAGTACGGTGACACTCTAAGGTCAACGGGGTATCAAAATGCATGGTCTGCGGGGTTACGATACCCACAGAGTTGGCAAGTTTTGGATCTGTCGCAGTCGATTGGATACTCAAAATTACCTCAATAAAAAGGGTTAAGATGTCAGCTTTAGGGTATATCGATTAACCAGGTGATGCAAGCCTTGAAACTATTGAAAACTATTCGCTTTTATCCGCTATTGTAGGCGCCTATGTCTTTGAGTACAACTGACATCTGGCAGCGCACTTTTTTGGCTTATGGCAGCTTAGATACCGCGCCTAGTCACGCCGGTTTTCGGGTATCAACTTTGGTCAAATGCCTCTTAATAATGGTACACTGAAGCTTTATGGCCAATCAATATGACCACTCAATTGGCTTTGATAAAAACTTGAGGTAAGCTTTTGTCAAAGTGATTGGCCTAAGTGAGTGTTGTGCCCCCACTATCAAGGATATCTTCTGTAATATGAAACCCAATAACCCTCCACGCATTGCTGTTTTATTGGTCAATCTCGGTACACCAGATGAGCCCACAGCCCCTGCGGTTCGCCGTTATCTTAAGCAGTTCTTATCTGACCCTAGAGTGATTGAGATTCCTCAGTTTTTGTGGGCAATCATCCTTAATTTATTTGTATTACCAACCCGTCCTAAGCGTGTGGCAGAAGCCTATGCCAGTGTTTGGGAAGGCGATTCCCCCATTCGTAAGATATTAAATCAGCAGGTAGATAAATTGCATGCTCGCCTTGAGGGAAGTATGGGACCTTTTAACATCAGTGTACATCCTGCCATGAGCTATGGTAATCCAGGCTTACCTGATGTGATGGATAAGTTATGCGCTGAAGGGGTAGAGCATTTTGTGATATTGCCGTTATTTCCACAGTACTCAGCCACATCAGGCGGGGCGGTCTATGATGCACTGACTAAATGGTCGTTAAAGCAGCGCAACCTACCCAGTTACACCATTGTTAAAGACTACTTTGCGCATCCTTTATATATCAAAGCCTTGGCTGACTCTATTCGCCGCTTTCAAGCAGTACATGGCAAGCCAGATAAGTTGATGTTTAGCTTCCACGGCATTCCGCAGCCTTATGCAGACAAAGGGGATCCTTATCCTAAACGCTGTAAATGTACAGCAGCCCAAGTGGCGCAGGAACTAGGGCTTAGTCAGGATGAATGGATCATTAGTTTCCAGTCACGCTTTGGCAAGCAAGAGTGGGTCAAGCCTTATACAGATGTGACTTTAGAGCAGTGGGGCAAAGCAGGTGTACGCTCAGTACAGGTGGTCAGCCCAGCGTTTTCGGCAGATTGCTTAGAGACACTTGAAGAGCTGGCAATGGAAAATAGAGACAATTTTATTAATGCTGGCGGCCAAGAATATCATTATATTCCTGCGCTTAATGATGATGAGGCACATATCGACTTAATGGAAGCATTGGCCAAGCCTTTAGTTGCTGGCTGGGCTTCTACTTTGGAGGGGTGGACCTAGCGTTTGTGACCAACTAGATTACCATTAACTAGCCTACAATAAAAAAGCACCCTGACTGACGCCAGGGTGCTTTTTTAGCTTTATTAGCTTTAGATGATTGACTATAAGTCATCACTCATCGTCATTATCATAGCTGTGCTTTACCGCGTCATTATCGGCGA
Source organism: Psychrobacter raelei (assembly GCF_022631235.3). Taxonomy (NCBI): domain Bacteria; kingdom Pseudomonadati; phylum Pseudomonadota; class Gammaproteobacteria; order Moraxellales; family Moraxellaceae; genus Psychrobacter; species Psychrobacter raelei. Next base: position 2,680,101 of record NZ_CP093310.2, on the reverse strand, counting down.
TATCACGAATGGTGGGATAGTCACTATCATCCAAAGCATCCTCTACCAATACCTCATCAATACGCGACTCATCGATACTCTGACGGTGTATGGGGGTGAGTCCTTCTGCAGGAATATCATTATTGTCCATAGCATCTAAGTCCATGGCAATATCTATAGGGTTTTTCATAACAATGTCCTCACCTATGCCTTAAATGACTTAGGCCTTGTAAATATACTTGTGAATATGAAGGATAAACCAGTTTTACGACTACAGTTTTTGATCACGAGGCAGCTCAGCTTCTTGAGAGGCGCCTGCCATATCGCGGTCTAAGGAGTAGAAGTTGGCATTGTTATCTTTACTCTCAGAGGCCAAGGCATACTTATCACGCAGACCATCAATTAAGGCTTCTTCTTCAATTTGCTCTTTTACGAACCATTGTAAAAAGTTGAACGTTGGCCAGTCTTTTTCTTCTAACGCTTTGTCTACTAGCGCATAGATTTTTTTAGAGTTATCAAGTTCGTGTTGCCACACATCTTCAATACAAGACTCAAGATCCACTGGGTTATCACGCGGCGCAGGGATAGAGCCGATTTTTGCTTCACCGCCACGTGCTTGGATATATTCTAAAAACTTGAACATATGCTGGCGCTCTTCTTCTGAGTGCTTATAGAAGAATTCAGCAATACCAGAGTAGTTATTTGAATCTGCCCACACACCTAATGATAAATAGGCTTGGGCTTGCGCAGCTTCATTATTCATCTGTTCATTTAGTGCTTTTTCCATACTGTCAGAAATACGCTTGTCGCTCATTATCTTATCCTTATAATTTATTTATTTTAGTCATTACAAAACGTTGGCCAACGCTAATCCGCTTTTTATATATCTAAATTATTTTTTATAGATCTAATTTATCAGGTATATAGTTATCAAATGATATATGTAAGGCCAAAGAGGTAAATATGACCAGTAAATTGCTAATGCTGCAATCATTATAAGAGCAGTACTTCACGTTATGAGTAAAGCTGAGTTATGAGTTGTGCGAATTGTGTGAGACACGTTAATAAGTTGTAACTTTTGTGGGGTGACCTACCGCTGAGTCTCACATCAAGCAAAAAAAGTACCAGTAGAAGTTGAGTCTTAGGCGCTGATAGCGATTACTCAACTAGCGTCTTAGATTTTAGCGCAGCTGTAGGCAAACGCTGCTGTAATTGCTGATTAAATTCTGTGAGCTTAAAGCGCCATAAATAAATCAAAGCAGTAAGGTAGATAATGCCTTCAGAGACCTCTTCTACCCATACTCCAAGGTTATGATCAAAGCCAATGTGGTGTTCTCCAAGATACTGAAAAAACAGTAGGGTACCTGTGAATGCATAAAGCCATTTAGGTACGCCTTTTAACACGGCAACCACATAGCGCCAGCTATAAATTAAACTGCCCAACGCGGTCAATGTCACAACCAACAAGAAGCTGTCTTCCCACCACTCATAGGACTGTCCTAATAAGATAAAGTCTTTAGGAACCAACATGTCTGGAACAAAGCTTAACTCTCGGCGTATCGCAGAGAAAAATACCAACACAGCGCCGAACCAGAAATATCGAGCGATCTTAAGTTGGCTATTTAAGGCATATTTGGCGCAGGGAATTAAACAGATCAACAAAGCAATGGCTTCAAAAATCTCGATGAGGCTATCTTCAGTAATAATAAGCGACTCCTAGTACTTTAATAATAATACTTTAATAAAGGTTAGACAATTCAGGGATAGGCAGGTTGTCATCGGATACATACAAGAAATGCTAAAACAAAAAAAAATTTAATTTAAGTTTATATTAATAATTACCATTAATTTTTGATGTATTCTTAATTGTAATACTGAATTGGAAAAATTTCTATATTTGAGTCATGACTATTTAGTGCTAGCAAAACTATCTATGAAGATAGATATAAAAGGCTATTTAATTTAAGTTGCGCTTATATTTTAAATATTCTAATCTAGTGTTAAGTTAAGGATGAGCTCACTTTGATGAATTCTGGGCTGACAAGGAGTATATAATGACGACAAATTTACAACCTGAACACAGATATCAGGTTATCAAAGCCGCAAGCTATGCCCAGAGCCAAGACCCCAAACGCAAATTGTGGCTACTGAGTCCACTGGCGCCTATTATCGGTTGGGCGATGTACTTAGGGGTTAAAGATCAACAAGGCTTTGATCTAAAAAATACAATTGCAGCGTGGTCGGGCAGTTTGTTTACTTACGGCTTTATACCTGCCTTGGATGTTCTGATTGGTAAAGACAGTGACAATTTACCAGAGCCAGTATTTAAAGCATTACAGACCGATGCGTATTATCAAAAAATTGCCCATGCTTTTATTCCTCTAAATTATATCGCCCTGTTTATTGCTGCCCATCAATTTACCCACAGGCAGCTGCCTTGGTATAACAAGCTGGGGTTGGCAATTACCACCGGTATTGGTAGTGGTATTGCCATCAATACCGCACACGAGCTGGGACATAAAAATGATAAGTTGAATCGGACACTGGCCAGAGTGAGCTTGGCGCCTTCTGCCTATGGGCATTTTGCGATTGAGCATAATTATGGGCATCACCGCTGGGTGGCGACACCCGAGGACTCTGCCAGTAGTCGTTATAATGAAAGCTTTTGGCAGTTTTTACCACGTACGGTAATTGGCGGGCTGCGCTCAGCCATTGCTATTGAGCGTAGGCGGCTGGCGCGCAGAAACAAAGGCTTTTGGCACAAAGATAATGAGTTATTGCAAGGCTGGGCGATTACCGCGGGCTTGTATACCGCTTTGTACCAACTAAATGGCAAAAAGGTGATTCCGTTTATCGCTATTCAGGCGTTATATGGCTTTAGCTTATTAGAGTCTGTTAATTATCTTGAGCATTATGGTCTATTACGTCAAAAGGACTCCAATGGCCGTTATGAGCCAACCCGTCCTGAGCATAGTTGGAACAGTAATAACACGGTGACTAATTTATTCTTATACCAATTACAGCGCCATTCTGATCACCATGCGCATCCCAATCGTCCGTATCAAGTACTGCGCCACTTTGATGAGTCCCCGCAGTTGCCCAGCGGTTATGCCAGTATGATTGTGCCAGCTTATATACCGCCGTTATGGTTTGCCATCATGAATAAAAGGGTAGTCGCGCATTACAAGGGTGACATGAGCAAAATCAATAAGCATGACAAACCGCTGAGCCCGCGTATGCAAAAAGCCACCAATCTTGTTCGCAAAGGGTTAGACTGGCTGGGGTATTCATAGGCCGCTATTTAGTCAAAATAGGCGCATAGCGGGCTAGACTAATCATTGGATAGAGCGAATTAAGGACATCAGTATTATGCCCTCTCATACCACGCAGCTTGACTCGATAAGCACCTTAAAGATTTATAATTATGGGCGTAGTGCAAGCTTTGGTGCTAATGACACGCTACAAGTATTACAGCGCATGCGCCGATTTTTATTGCCAAAAGATTATACGCTCAAGCCTGAGTTGTTAGAGCAGATTGCTGATGGTTATGAGCTCACCGATCCCATTGTTGATAATCTCATCAAAAAGCATGGCAAATTTGCAGATGCGTTGCAGCAGTCAATCATCGATAAAGAGGCGTTTGTAGCCTCTGATAAAGCCTACTTAATGGATGACCCTGATTTTAAAGATCTGCACGATCAATTTGCCACCCATCCTGATTGGTTCGATGCCAAGCTCGCTGAAAAAGGAGCCGTTGCCTACAGGCGCTATCCGCTGACCTTGGTCTGGCTGCTGCGTAATGTGGCGTTAATGGCAGGCTATAGCATTCCAGCTTTATCGTTACCGCTGATAAAAACCGGATCATTGGTGCATGATGCGTTAGCACGCCTGTATCGTACGTATGGCTATATGATGGCAGTCTCCGAGCACCCTAAGGTGACTGACGATGCGACGGTTTTAGCGATTGGTGGGGAGGCATGGCGACAGACCATTAGAGTGCGCCAGCTGCATAGCTTTATCCGCAAAGGTCTTATCAAAGAGGGCTGGGACAGTGAGTATTGGGCGCAGCCGGTGAATCAGTCAGATATGATTGCGACTCATTTGCAGTTCTCCTTGCTAATCTCACGCGGTTTGAAGTGGCTAGGTGCACGCATCACCGATGAAGAAGCAAAAGGCATTATGCATCTGTGGCGTTTAGCGACTTGGTGGATGGGGGTGGATCTAGCGCGTATTCCTAAAACAGAGCAAGACGCTTGGGAGTGGCTATATACGTATTTATCCACTCAGAAGCTTGACTTTGAGGTAGGCAGACCACTGGCAAAGGCGCTGCATGATTTGCCATCAGAGATTATGGGCGAGACCAATTGGCGCGGGCATGCCGTTGAGCTGGTCAATGCCAGTGTGACCCGCACCTTTGTTGGTGATGATATCGGTGACGGTTTGAACCTACCCAAGCTACCACTGCGACAAGGGATACTACTAAGTGCGCCCGTGTTGTTTGGTATTGATACCGCACGCCGGCTGCACCCAGTACTGGATAAGCAAATTGAGCGGTTTAGACGTAGTCGCCAGCATAATATGAACTGGTGGCTAAGAGAGAATGACCCTTACTATGTCAATAAACCGCCACGCCTATAACACTTAAAAACCACGCGCATTAAACAAAAGCGGACGTATCAAAAACTTGTTCAAGACTGGCCGGCTCACGGCGCTGCACCGCATTTTGCTCATGGCGAACTTTAGATGAGGTGCGATAGGCTTGCAGGCGAGACTGTTGAATACGTCCAATTGGACGGTTTTCTTCCAAGGCTCTAAACACAGAGAAGGATAAGTGTTCCATGGCCGCAAAGTTACCATCGTCAGTGACCTCTTGCTTAGGGATGGTCAGCTTGCCAATGGTCACGAAGGGCGCTTTAGACTCATCCCACTCTTGAGTGATTTTTTCGATAGGTTGTTTTTTGACATTACGGCACAGCTGAATTTGAACGTCATACTCATAATCGTGGGTACGAATTTCATCCAATAATACCGGTCTAATCGCCTCATCTTTTGTAAACAAATGAATCTTGGGCTGTTTGATTTTTTGTTTGGCGGATTTGGTTGGGGTGATTCTAATTTTACCCATATAGTCGCCATGACGTACTACACCTTGTGAAAAGTAATCGTACAGCCAAGGGTTTTTGGGCTTAACCGTCGCTATTTTACGAAACGCATTTAGGGTTTGCAGTCCTTGTAAATCAGGAAGCTCTTTGCCGTATTTAGTGAGCCAGTGAAAGCCAAATTTTAGTAAGCCAAGATTGTTATTGCCCAGATACTCATTGACGCCAAACACCAGCTTCGATAAATAAGCATAATCTTCTATAGAGTTGGTAAAGAATATCGGTGAGTTGACCAGTGCATAATCAAAGGTGGTGCAATCTGGGTCATCAGGGGTCAGCTTTTTACCGGGAACATCAAATATCTTGAAGGCCAGTCCAATGCCCATACCAAGTCGTCTATCTGGGGCTATATTGCCTTGGGCATTAGAAAAACGAATCACCGCATCATGGGTGCCGGCTGTGGCATACAAGCCTTGTGCATAGGCCTTGGGTATATTATCCAGTACTTCAAACTTGGCTTTTAGTGCGCAATAGCCTTTGGCATGAACGGCGCGCGTGTGATGATCAAGGTTATTAATTTTTTTGGACTTTTTGACGTAGTCGGTGATGTCGGCGACTACCATTTCCATAATCGATTCGTCGTGAGCGCTCAACGTGGTATATTTTTCATCGAATTTGGCAAATTTTGGCTTAAATAATTTTTTTAGCATATTAGGCTGCCTGTAATAGGTTGTGGGTAGCCTATTTATAATAAAAAATATTTTATGAATAAGGTGCTAACTTGTGATTAGGTTCTGCCATTAATATGTAACATGAGAGCCGCTTTAACGATAGCCATAGCGTTTTGTCAAAATCAAGGATAAGTAAAACAAGATTTTAAACACTATCTTGACTGGGACTGACATTAAAAAATCGTCTGTACTCACGGCTAAATTGGCTAGGGCTTTAAAAGCCTCAATATTATCGAGATGTTTCAAGCTTTCTCTTAGATAAACTAGGCATTTATCTTCGCCATTTTGAGTCGATTTTAATAAGGTATTGATTCTCGACTTTAAGCGTTTGATGTTTTGGTTTTGGGTATAAATTATAATTACTAAGTCAATTGCAAAATTGGGTAAGCGATTTGTTCTAGTAGCATAAGATTTCCATTAAAGGGTTAGAGCTTTATGATTAGGATTATGGATGTAGGCTACATATTGAGTACCTATGAAAGTCCTATATAAAATCAAAGTTATTTTGTTAAAAAATATAGCACTAAGAAGCAGGGATTAACTACTAAGAATTAATCCCTGCTCAAAACTAAAAAAACAACCTCTAATGCGCCTCATCCCAGTTATCACCGACACCGGTTTCCACCAATAACGGCACCGCAAAATCAACATCCCAGCCCATCTGCTTAGCGGTATCGCTCAGTACATTTTGCATCGCATTTTTAATAAGCTTAGCAATGTGATCGACCTTATCGGCATCCACCTCAAATACCAATTCATCATGCACCTGTAATAGCATTTTGGCATTTTGTTTGGGCAATACGTTATCCACCGCAATCATCGCAAGCTTAATTAAATCAGCGGCACTGCCTTGTAGTGGGGCATTAATGGCAGCACGTTCGGCGCCGCGGCGTACCATTTGATTGCTGTGCTGAATGTCTGTGGTATAAAGCTTACGCCCTAAGATGGTTTCGATATAGCCATTGTCTACCGCGCTATTTCGAGTCTCTTGCATATAACGCTGCACGCCAGGATAACGTGCGAAGTACTGATTGATATAGTCTTGTGCTTCACTGCGTCCCATTTGAATTTGCTTGGCCAGACCAAAGGCGCTCATACCATAGAGCAAACCAAAGTTAATGGCTTTGGCGTTACGGCGCTCGGTTGGGGTAACATCAGCGACGGCCTTACCCAGTACCTCTGCTGCGGTGGCACTATGAATGTCCAAGCCTTCATTAAAGGCGCGAGTCAGGTTATCGTCACCTGAGAAATGTGCCATTAAGCGCAGCTCAATCTGTGAGTAGTCCGCCGCCAGTAGCACTCGGCCTTTAGGTGCAATAAAGGCTTGGCGAATTAAGCGGCCAGTCTTGGTGCGAATAGGAATGTTCTGCAAGTTTGGATCAGTAGAGGATAGGCGACCGGTACTGGTTAAGGCTTGATGATAGCTGGTATGCACACGGTCAGTATCGTTATCGGCTACCGCATCGAGTGCATCGGTATAGGTGTTTTTGAGCTTAGCTAAGCTACGATATTCTAGGGCAATCTCAGCCAGTGGGTGCTCAATCTTTGACAATACTGCCTCACCGGTTGAGTATTGACCCGATTTGGTTTTTTTACCGCCAATAACGCCAAGCTTATCAAACAGCATTTCACCCAATTGCTTAGGTGAGCCTAGGTTAAACACTTCTCCGGCTTCAATGTAGGCTTGCTTTTCAAGCGCAACAATCTCTTCATCAAAGCGCTCAGACAACTCGTTTAAGAATGAGCGTTTGATCATAATGCCTTCGGATTCCATCTGACACAATATCTGTGCCACAGGAATCTCAAGCTCATGCAATAGGCGTTGGTTGACCGCGTCATCTTTGAGCTTATCTTGGAACAGCTCAAACAATTGATAGGTAATATCGGCGTCTTCACACGCATAGTCACTGGCAATGTTAATAGCGACTTTATCAAAGGTCACCTGCTTAGCCCCTTTACCCGCGACGTCTTCAAAGCTAATGGTTTGGGTATGTAAATAATGGCGGGCAAGATCGTCCATGCTGTGACGGGTAGCTGCTGCATTTAACACGTAGCTTGCCAGCATGGTATCCATTTCCCAGTTTTTGGGCGACATATTTAACTCGATACCATACTTGCTCAATACATGAGCATCATATTTTAGATGTTGACCGATTTTGCCAATGTTAGGGTTCTCTAAAATAGGCTTTAATTTGGCAAGCACTGTATCACGGTCAAGCTGTTTGGCTATTAGCGGATCAACTGTTGCATTTGCAAGTAGTTTTGCTTGCTCGGCTTCTTCTTTTTTGTTCTTCGCCTTTTTTTGCGGTTCGTTATAGTCCACATGTGCCAGTGGTAAATAATAAGCCCCATGCGCTTGCACAGAAAAGGACAGGCCCACGATCTGTGCTTCACGCCAGTTGATACTGGTGGTCTCTGTATCGACAGCAAAGTAAGGCGCTGCCTGTAGTTTGTTTAATAAATTATCAAAGGCAGACTCATCAAGGATGGTGTGCCAAGCTTTGTCATGCGTGTTGCTATTTTTGATATGCTCAATAATAGAGCTCTGTTTTTGCTGTTGTAGGGTTTTGGCCACTTGTGCTTGTGACTCAGCATCGGCTTTGCTATCAGCCACACTATGGACGCTTGAGTTGGCAGGGTGATTGGGATGATCCAATGATGCCAATTCATTTTTGAATTCAAGCTCACTATATAAGTCTCGCAATTCAGCCACAAAAGCGCTGCTATCGGTATTAATGCGCAGGTCTTCCCAGTCCTGACCGATATCTAGGTTGGTCACAATGGTGGCAAGCTGCCGATCACGGGGAATATTATCTGCAAACTCCACCAACTTTTCGCCCACTTTGCCTTTGATGTTGTGAGCGTTAGCAAGGATATTGTCTACGGTTTGGTACTGATTAAGCCATTTAACTGCGGTTTTTTGACCGACGCTAGGGATGCCTTTAATGCCGTCAGAAGCATCCCCCATAAGAGTAAGTAGGTCAATGATTTGATTGGGTTTAATACCAAATTTTTCTTCAACCGCTGGCACATCGACCACTTTGCCGGCGAAACTGTCCTCCAATATGACACAGTCGTTGACCAGCTGCATCATGTCTTTATCACCGGTTGAGATGACCACATGATGACCCTCTTCAATAGCGCGGTGGGTCAGGGTACCGATAATGTCATCAGCCTCAGCGCCTTCAATACGCAGCAGTGGAATGCCAAGCGCCCGTACCAAACGGTGAATATAAGGGATTTGTTCGGCCAACTCAGGATCCATTTTTGGCCGATTGGCTTTGTATTCCTCTGACATGGTGTGACGAAACGTGGGTGACTTGGTGTCAAAGCATACGGCCATATGGGTGGGATGATAGCGGCGCATTACTTTGAGTAGCGCATTGAGCGTGCCGCGAATGGCATTAGTAGTCAGGCCTTGAGTGGTCATCATGGTCTTAGGCAGCGCATGGTAAGTGCGAAACAGATAGTAAGAGCCATCTACCAGCACAAAAGGTGGCTGCTGTTTATCGATATGATCTGTAGGCATCTGTGCCACATTAGGCATGGCCTCGAAATCCGGCAATATATTGGGATCTAATGCCGCATGGGAGGTGTCGGTTGTGGTATCGACAGTTTTGAGGTTAGTGTCTTTAGTGGTTTTATCGGTCATAGGAGATCACTTTTAGTCAAAGTTTTAATAATCAGAAGTTGGTTTTAAAGGAAGGAGGCTTAATAATAGTTTTTTTATTTAAGCAGCTTAGTGGCCCATCTAAGCGTTGTGCTATGAGGTCATCATAATTAGCCTCATTATAACTAAAATTTTCACTGTCGTTAGGATCATTAGTGAGTGATACCAGACAGTTCATCATGCTCTCTAGAAAATCAGCTGAATAAAAAGCCCAAACGGCGCAAAGGCGGTTTGGGCTATTAAAGGTAGAGAATGTACTTAGAGCACTTAAAGATGGTTGGCGTTAAAAGCTCTATTTAAGCTCAGAGCTGACTTCAACGTCGATATTGCCACGTGTGGCTTTAGAGTAGGGGCACACTTCATGAGCCGCTTCTACGGCCTTTTGAATCTCCTCAGCACTTGCCTCGGTGTTAGACGCGATCACATGTAATTTAACTGCCAGATTGTAGTCATGACCATCACCTTGTAATAGGCGAACTTCAGCTTGCGTAGTAGAATCAAATTTAATCTTTTGCATTTGCTTGACCACACCTAACGCACTATCAAAGCAAGCGGCATAACCCATAGCGAAGAGCTGTTCAGGGTTATTACCTTTACCGGTACCTGGCGCTTTCATGTCAATGGTTAAATCACTGTCATTTAATGCCGCTGAACCAGTACGACCGCCAGTTACTGTGGCTTGAGTGGTATATAAAGTTTTCATATCATTCCTTTTTTATAATTTATAGTCATTGCATTTTAAGAGGTTTTTACAACATCTAGGCTTAGCATAACAAAATGCTTGCTATGTTGCGTTGATGGCTGGTAAAGCTTTACCTCTTGTTTGTAACGTTATCTTAATCTGTCATAGGCGCCAACATCTTTCTGCAGTCTTAACTGAAATCCGTTACAATACGCACATTCATTTTCCCTATTTAGTTTAAATAGCATTTTTAAGCGGCCATATTAAAGCTCTGCTTTTTAAAACCAGTTATTTTTCATATATTATCACCTAACAGTTGAAGCCCAAATTATGAGCGTAGATCCAAAAACCTTAAATAAACAAGTGGCCAAGCGCCGCACCTTTGCTATTATCTCTCACCCCGATGCCGGTAAAACCACCATGACCGAAAAGCTCCTGCTTTGGGGTCAAGCCATTCAGGTCGCTGGTGAGGTGAAAGGTCGCAAAACAGATCGCCATGCCACCTCAGATTGGATGAGTATGGAGCAAGAACGTGGTATTTCAATTACCACCTCGGTGATGCAGTTTCCTTATAAAGACCATATCGTAAACCTACTAGATACCCCAGGCCACGCTGACTTCTCAGAAGACACGTACCGCACATTAACTGCGGTAGACAGTGCATTAATGATGGTCGATGGCGCCAAAGGTGTCGAAGAGCGTACCATTAAGCTGATGGAAGTGTGTCGTATGCGCGACACCCCAATTATCTCATTTGTTAACAAGCTAGACCGCCAGATCCGTGATCCGTTAGAGCTGCTTGATGAAATTGAAACCGTTTTGGGTATCAAGTGCGTGCCGGTGACTTGGCCGATCGGTATGGGACAGGACTTCGTTGGGGTGTATCACTTAACTGAAGATAAAACCTATTTATATAAAAAAGGCCACGGCGGCGAGATTACTGAGATTGAAACCCGCGAAGGCTATGATTATCCTGACGTGCGTCAGCGTTTGGGTGAGTTGGCATTTTCAGCCTTTGAAGAGTCGCTTGAGCTGGTACAAATGGCGTTAGAGAACTTCGATGTTGATTTGTTCTTAAAAGGTGAGATGACACCTGTATTATTCGGTACAGCGCTGGGTAACTTCGGTGTCAATATGGTGCTAGATACGTTAATTGAACATGCACCACCGCCAAAAAGCCATCCTACCAATGAGCGTATTGTGGCCGCTGACGAGACCAGCTTTAGTGGCTTCGTGTTTAAAATTCAGGCCAATATGGATCCGCGTCATCGTGACCGCATCGCCTTCTTACGAGTCTGCTCCGGCAAATACGAAAAAGGTATGAAGATGAAGCACGTACGCCTAGGTAAAGATGTACGTATCTCTGACGCATTGACCTTCTTAGCCGGTGACCGTGAGGCATTGGAGGAGGCGTATCCTGGTGACATCATTGGTCTACATAACCACGGTACGATTAGCATTGGTGACAGCTTCACGGAAGGCGAAGAGCTAAACTTCACCGGTATTCCACATTTCGCGCCAGAGTTATTCCGCCGTGTGGTGCTAAAAGATCCACTAAAGTCAAAAGCGCTACAAAAAGGCTTACAGCAGCTGAGCGAAGAGGGTGCCACTCAGGTGTTTATGCCACAAATTAACAACGACTTAATTTTGGGCGCTGTGGGTGTGCTGCAGTTTGAAGTGGTGGCACATCGTCTAAAAGAAGAGTATAAAGTGCAGTGTATCTTTGAGCCGGTATCGATTGCCACAGTACGCTGGATTCACTGTGATGATGAGGCAATATTGGCCAAATTTAAGAAAAAAGCGCATGATCAACTGTCGGTTGATGGCGGTGGGCATTTGACCTATCTGGCTCCAAGCCGTGTTAATCTACAGCTGATGCAAGAGCGTTATCCAGAAGTGACTTTTAGTAACACTCGTGAGCACTAATCTCACGACCAAAAATATAACCACTAGCAATACGACCACTAACAAAGCGATATAAACCGCTTACCCGTACAAAGACGCTCTTAGCGATAAGGGCGTCTTTTTTTATAAGGTGTTGCATTAATGTCAGTCAGTATAAAGTGGCCAACTGAGTAACAGATGCGTGATTTTTAAATTTTGTAGCAATAAACACAGTTTAAACATAGTGAGCACCCGCTTTGCTATATATTTAAAGCCATATCTAAAGCGCTAACCCTAACGCCGCTAAATGATAATAATAAGGCTTAGGATAAAAATATCGACAAGTTAACCAAATCAGGAGGCGGTATGTCATCAACACACTTGATAGGGGCTCGCAGCTTACGCCTTTTTAGTATCTGCGCTTTAGCGGCCTTGACCCCTTTTCCCCTATACGCTGCCAACTTAGTGTATGCTGAGGATTATCTGGACTATCGTTTGCCAAGCTTAGTCACCGACACGTGTGAGAGTCGCAGCGACTACAGCTGTCCGCAGATTGATATTAAATATGCAGCCAGCAGTCAAGGCTGGATAAATACCATGATTAATGCCCGCATCAATCAAATTGTACCGGGCTCACAGTCTGAAACTGAGCGAACGCAGCCGCCATCAAACGCTAAAGTCTTGACCCAAGCTGAGGTAAAAAAACGCTTGGATGGCTTTGCCAAATCGCAATTAGAGGACATCCCAGAGGGCAGCAGTCTCAACTATAGCTTTGAGGTCTCACCCAGTTACCTTGGGCATATGGGGGAGGTTGAGCTGTTTGAAATCAACAGTTATATTTATCTAGGCGGGGCTCATGGGCTGGGCGCTTCTGAATATATGATGTTTGATACCTCATCTAAGCGTCATATCCAGTTGGACGATATGCTGCTGGCAGGCCAAAAATCTAAATTTAAAGCGTTGGCTTATGAGCAGTACAAAGTTTGGGTGCGTAAAGATAATAACGAACTCAAAGCATACGAAAAAATGTGGCCCTTTACGCTAACTGATAATGCCTTGTTAACCGATAAAGGGGTGGTACTAAGATACCAGCCTTATGAGATAGCTGCTTATGCTTACGGTATGCCGGAGCTGACAGTACCTTATAATCAGCTAAAAGGCATATTAAAGCCCAAATACATCCCGCATTAAAATTAAAATAAATAAACTGGCTTATTTTGAAGAATAACGCTATATAGTAAGACATCGCATTAAATAGATAAAATAGGCGTAAGCCGCCAGAATTGATAGCAAAATTAAATAAAATGGAATCTATGAGGAGATTTTTATGAGTGATTATAACAACACAAACCAAACTCAGTGGCAACTGACCGCCTTAACCGAAGCTTTGGGTAATCTAGAGCTCAACGTAGACCATAAGTTAACCGTTGGTCGTGGTCAAGACAATGATGTGGTACTAGGCAGCAAGCAGGTCTCTCGACAACATGCTGAGCTAACTGTCGTTGATGATGAGCTACTGGTACAAGATTTAGGGTCATCAAATGGTACTTTGGTCAATGATGTCAGACTTGAGCCGCATCAGCCAAAAAGCTTGGTGGTAGATGATGTGGTTACTTTCGCCGCTTTTAGCTTCCAAGTAAAACAAACTCAGCCAGTAGCCTCGGCGGCGGTATCATCACTTGAGCCTGAAGTTGAAACTATCGAGCCTGAAGTTGAAATGGTAGAACCCGAAGCCATCGAGCCTGAAGTTGAGACGGTAGAACCTGAAACCATCGAGCCAGAAACGGTCGAGCCTATAGAAACTGCAGAAATAGTAGAAGCGCCAGCGACTCATTCAGTAGAGCCGTTAGCTGAGCCTATCACACCTACTGCGCAACCAGAAAAAACCGACAGTGAATTTGATAAATTTGAAGCCGCTGAGAGGGCAGAGCACCAGGCTGAAGAAAACGCAGAAGCTATTGAAAAATCGGGTATTAAAAACATGACCGAAGCTGAGCTTGAACAAAAGCTAGAAGAAGAGCTTGAGCAGCCTACCGGTGTTTATAACTCAGAGCAAAGTCATCTGCATAAAGATGACGCTGAGCACTTTGCAGAGTTGGCTCGTGAGGCAGATCCTGAAGTGCATAAGTCCAAACAAGCAGCTGCTGCCCAGATGTCAGCCACCACTAATTTGCATGACACCGTAGAGCCAGACGCTAAAAAACCCGTCAAAGAGCTGACAGGCGATGCAGAAAATGAGATAAATACCCAAACTCAGGCACCCGTATCTGAAAAAAATCCAGCCAACAGCTTTAATACGGTGAATGAGCAGCCGCAGCACAAGGTGGCACACATTCATAAAACGGATTCTGCACCACAAAATGCAAATTCTGGCTCAAACAAAGGCTTTTTGTGGATGGCCTTGATTTTATTGGTCTTAGCCGTAGCTTTATGGCTTTATAACAGTGGCACATTGGCCTAAAAATAAAAAAAATTGCATTTTTTCTAAAAAAAATGAAATTAGGGGTTGTGTTTTAAAAAATATTTGCTAGAATACACCCCACTTCGAGAGAACAAGCCGACTTAGCTCAGTTGGTAGAGCAACTGACTTGTAATCAGTAGGTCGCCAGTTCGATTCCGGCAGTCGGCACCATTCGTCTCTCAAAGTACTTTGCTTTAAGCAATTTTAGTAAAACTATCAATAAGTTAGTTTTACAACCTAGGTGGGGTTGGGGAGCGGTCAAACCCAACAGACTGTAAATCTGTCGCGAAAGCTTCGAAGGTTCGAATCCTTCCCCCACCACCATTTTCTAGTTACAATTTCAATTAGTGTTCAAGTATCCGTCTACCTAGAGCAGCACACTGCCAAATCCCATGCATATGGCAGCTAAAAAAAGCTGTGATACTGCGGGTGTGGTTTAATGGTAGAACCTCAGCCTTCCAAGCTGATGGCGCGGGTTCGATTCCCGCCACCCGCTCCAACTTATTTAAAATAAAGCACATTAAGCTCATATAGCTCAGCGGTAGAGCACTCCCTTGGTAAGGGAGAGGTCTCGAGTTCAATTCTCGATATGAGCTCCATTATTTTAATTCTTCTAATTCCTATATTTCATTAGAACTAAGTTGGTAAGCGAGCTTACTTGTTTAAACATTAAATTAAAAAAATCGGCTAGGCCTATAGCAGGCTAAGCAAATAAAGTTAGGTGACTATTTAATAAAGTTGAAACTTTAATTAAAAATTTACAAGGGCAAATAATGACCTTGCACCATATAACATCTTATAGTTAATTGTTTGATAGGCAGCACTTAGTGTTGCCTTTTAGTGTTGTAATTTACTAAATAATAGAAAATAACAACCGTTATAACCTTAGTAGTACTATTTATTTTAGTAAACCCATAAAAAGAGGACACACTCATGGCAAAGGCCAAGTTCGAACGTAACAAGCCGCACGTAAACGTCGGTACCATCGGTCACGTTGACCACGGTAAAACCACTCTAACAGCTGCTATCGCAACTGTAGCTGCAAAAACTTTTGGTGGCGAAGCCAAAGACTACGCTGCAATTGACTCAGCACCAGAAGAAAAAGCCCGTGGTATTACAATCAACACCTCACACATTGAGTATGACACTGCTGACCGTCACTACGCACACGTAGACTGCCCAGGTCACGCTGACTATGTTAAAAACATGATCACTGGTGCTGCTCAGATGGACGGTGCTATTCTAGTCGTATCAGCTACTGACGGCCCAATGCCACAAACTCGTGAGCACATCTTATTATCACGTCAGGTTGGCGTACCATACATCATGGTATTCATGAACAAATGTGACATGGTTGACGACGAAGAGTTACTAGAGCTAGTAGAAATGGAAGTACGTGAATTACTTTCAGACTACGACTTCCCAGGTGATGACACACCAATCATCAAAGGTTCAGCTTTAGAAGCACTAAACGGTAAAGATGGCAAATATGGTGAGCCAGCAGTTATCGAATTACTACAAACTCTAGACACTTACATTCCAGAGCCAGAGCGTGACATCGATAAGCCATTCTTGATGCCTATCGAAGACGTATTCTCAATCTCAGGTCGTGGTACTGTTGTAACTGGCCGTGTTGAGTCTGGTATCGTTAAAGTTGGTGACGAGATTGAAATCGTTGGTATCCGTGACACTCAAAAAACCACCTGTACAGGTGTTGAGATGTTCCGTAAGCTACTAGACGAAGGTCGTGCTGGTGAGAACTGTGGTGTACTACTACGTGGTACTAAGCG
The DNA here is from genome assembly GCF_022631235.3 of Psychrobacter raelei. Taxonomy (NCBI): domain Bacteria; kingdom Pseudomonadati; phylum Pseudomonadota; class Gammaproteobacteria; order Moraxellales; family Moraxellaceae; genus Psychrobacter; species Psychrobacter raelei. The sequence goes on along the minus strand of NZ_CP093310.2, from coordinate 2,663,805 downwards.
TGAAGACGTACAACGTGGCCAAGTACTAGCTAAGCCAGGTTCAATCACTCCGCACACTAAGTTTGACGCTGAAGTATACGTACTATCAAAAGAAGAGGGTGGTCGTCACACACCATTCCTAAACGGCTATCGTCCACAGTTCTACTTCCGTACAACTGACGTAACTGGTGCTATTTCTCTACAAGAAGGTACTGAAATGGTAATGCCAGGCGATAACGTTGAGATGAGCGTAGAGCTTATCCACCCAATCGCTATGGACAAAGGTCTACGTTTCGCAATCCGCGAAGGTGGCCGTACTGTAGGTGCTGGTGTTGTTGCTAACGTTAAAGACTAATCTCTTTAAACGTTAATAACGCTATCAAGCAAAAAAACCGCCTCATTGAGGCGGTTTTTTTATGGTCACTACTTTTAGTCTGTTTTTAGTCTATGTCACAGGTTATTTAAACGCTTTAATCAGTGCAAAAATCAAGGTAATTGAGTAGACAACTTAATTAAAATCGCTATAATACTACACGACTAAATATAGTGATCTGCAATGATAGCCGCTGTTAGAAGGGGTTATATAAAAGAATCCTAGTTTCAAGCACTCACAAGGCTTGCAATCCATAAAAAAGATTGTATAATAGTCAACCTTAACTAAAGGCGATTGGCTCAATTGGTAGAGCATCGGTTTCCAAAACCGAGGGTTGGGGGTTCGAGTCCCTCATCGCCTGCCACTTATATGACTGATAACTGTCTACGCTTAATTAACTAAACCAGTACTCTTCTTTTACCATACAGATAGGCGGCTTTAACTCTATCGTCTACGTCGTAAGGCAATTCAACTATGAGCAATCAACAAGATAACCTAGATAGTAAGGTATCTGACGCTAAGCAGGGCGCTCATAATACGTTAAGAAAATCGCTTAATGGTAAAAGTGCAGTAGAAGTAGCCAAAACACGCTCTCCAAAAGACATCATGCTTTGGATTATCGCGTTTGCTGCTCTAATTGGTGCCACGCTAGTTAATTATAAGCTGCCTGGTATTTGGCAGCCTGCTAACGATATTTGGGTTCGTGTTGGTATTATCGCCTCACTGATTGTGTTGGCCATTATTTGTTTTGCACTGACCAATCAAGGACGCAGCTTTAAGGTATTGCTTAAAGACGCCAGCATAGAGTTACGCCGTGTTACCTGGCCAAGTAAGAATGAAACCATTCAGTATACTTGGCAGTCTTTATTGGTAATCGGTATCGTAGCCGTTATTGTGTGGTTACTTGATAACCTATTTAACTGGTTGGTTGGTATCTTTATCGGTTAATCACTGGGTTAGTGATAAATAAGATAAGCGGCAGTACAAGTTAAAAAATTAGTTATAAAAAAGAATTGTTAGGGCTGGGCTTCATATAACTTCATAAGGGTTATATCAGCTTTACAGCCTGTTTTTTTTAATCAGCAATCGTTTGATTGACGTCATGGAGAAACATATGCGCTGGTATATCGTGCAGGCATTTTCAGGATATGAAAAGCAAGTCCAACGCTACTTGACGGATCGTATCAATCGCAGTGAGTTCGCTGATAAATTCGGTGAAGTACTGGTACCAACCGAAGAAGTCGTTGAAATGAAAGACGGCAAAAAGCGTAAAAGTGAGCGTAAATTCTTTCCAGGCTACGTATTAGTAGAAATGGAAATGAATGATGATACTTGGCATATTGTAAATGACTGTCCGCGTATTACCGGCTTCATTGGCGGTACACCAGAGAATCCAGCACCCATTACTAAAGTTGAAGCCGATCGTATCTTAAATCGTCTTAAACAAAGTGAAGAAGCACCACGTCCTAAGACTTTATTTGAGCCAGGTGAAGAAGTTCTGGTTATTGACGGACCTTTCACTGACTTTAAAGGTCTAGTCGAAAAAGTGGATTACGAGAAATCTAAGCTACAACTGACTGTAAACGTATTTAACAGACCAACTCAGGTCGAATTAGAGTTTAGTAAAGTTGAGAAGTTAAGCTAATTGGCTGACGACGATAGCAACTGAGCTAAATATTTTAACCCCCGGGGAGCGGATGGCTCTGCTTACATCAAGATAGTAAGTGTGAGCAGAAAGCGTTATCACCCGTAAAGGAGAAAACTCATGGCTAAGAAGATTGATGGTTACATCAAACTACAAGTGCCTGCTGGCAAAGCAAACCCTTCACCACCAATTGGTCCTGCACTAGGTCAAAAAGGTGTGAACATCATGGCATTCTGTAAAGAGTTCAATGCGGCAACTGCCAGCATGGAACCAGGTCTGCCAATTCCTACTGAAATCACAGTATACGCTGATAAATCATTCACATTTATCATGAAGTCACCACCTGCTGCCTTCTTGCTGCGTAAAGCTGCTGGTATCGCTAAAGGTTCTGGTGTTCCAAATACTACTAAAGTAGGTAAAGTTACTCGTGCACAGCTAGAAGAAATCGTGCAAACTAAAAATGCTGATTTGACTGCTGCTGACCTGGACGCTGCTGTACGTACCATCGCTGGTACTGCACGTTCAATGGGCATCGATGTGGAGGGTGTGTAAATGAGTAAACTTACTAAACGTCAAAAAATGATCGCTGAGCGTGTAGAAAGCCAAAAGCTTTACACGCTTGAAGAAGCGGTAAGCATTTTAAACGACCTACCACCTCTTAAATTCAAAGAGTCAGTTGATATCGCTATCAACCTAGGCGTAGACCCACGTAAATCAGACCAAGTGGTTCGTGGTGCAACTAACCTACCTGCAGGTACTGGTAAAACTAAGCGTGTTGCTGTATTCGCCCAAGGCGCTGCTGCTGATGCTGCTAAAGAAGCCGGTGCTGACGTAGTGGGTATGGATGATCTAGCGGAACAAGTTAAAGCGGGCAACCTAGACTTTGACGTTGTTATCGCAGCACCAGACGCAATGCGTGTTGTTGGTCAGTTAGGTACTATCCTAGGTCCACGTGGCCTAATGCCTAACCCTAAAGTAGGTACCGTTACTCCTAACGTTGCTGAAGCAGTTGCAAACGCTAAAGCAGGTCAGGCGACTTACCGTGTAGATAAAGCAGGTATCATCCACACCACTATCGGTCAGGTTGGTTTCACTGTTGAACAAATCCAGCAGAACGTACAGGCTTTATTAGCAGACATCCGTCGTGCTAAGCCAGCTACTTCTAAAGGTATCTACATCAAAAAAATTACTTTATCTAGCACCATGGGTCCTGGTATCGCATTAGATCCACTACCATACCGCGTAGCTAAGTAAGCTTAAAAGATAAAGAAAAAACATAAGGAATAGGGCGAATAATCGCCCTAATTCCTACCGAATTTAAAAATTTATAATATTAGGTCAGCTTAGCCAAAGCTATGCTGTCTAAGACCGTAGGTAGGTATCTTAGGTTTGCCTTCGATGCTGTTAATTGATGTCAGTGTTAAATCGAACCATTGTGTTTTATTTAGCCTAGCATTGGCCTACGCAGACGGTGACCCAAAAAAGTTTGATCGTGGGAATGGGTTAGTTTACTAATTTGGTTTCTCCTTCATTCTGATAAAGGTGCCGTATTCAGCGTTATTAAAGTCGCTGGTTGATCACAAGTACGTCTTGGCTTAACCGGTATTTATACTTTAGTAATAGAAACGTCAATTCAACATTGCTGCGGCAATGATGATGAGATCAAGGAGTCAACTCATGGCATTAACGCTAGAACAGAAACAAAAAGTTGTGGCTGAAGTGTCTGAAGTTGCTGCAAATGCTTATTCAGCAGTTGCTGCTGATTATCATGGCCTTGAAGTAGCTCAGTTAACTAAGCTACGTAACCAAGCTCGTGAGAAAGGTGTTGTACTTAAAGTTGTTAAAAACACGCTAGCTAAGCGTGCTTTTGAAGGTACTAGCTTTGAGTGCATGTCAGATAAGATGGTTGGCCCATTGTTACTGGCTTTTTCTACTGAAGATTTAGGTTCTGCTGCTCGTGTAATTCACGAATTCGCTAAAGAACACAAAGCTTTAGAGCCAAAGCTTGTATCAGTTGGTGGTGAGTTGTTTGGTCCTGAGGAAATTGAGCGCGTAGCTAAACTTCCAACACGCGACGAAGCACTATCTATCTTGATGGCAACAATGAAAGCACCAGTAACCAAGCTTGCACGTACTATGAAAGAAGTACCAGGCAAGTTTGTACGTACTGTTGCAGCAGTAAAAGACGCAAAAGAAGCCGCTTAGTTTATAGCTACTTAATTTATATAAGTAAGCGACTAAGTTATTTTCGATCGATACAGCAAGACTATCGCCTAGTGGCATAATTAAACTGTATTGATCTTAATTAATCCCTTTAAATTTATCAGAAAATGGAGAAATCCCATGGCACTATCTAGAGAAGATGTGTTAAACGCAATCGCTGAAATGTCAGTAATGGATATCGTTGAACTAATCAGCGAAATGGAAGAAAAATTCGGCGTAACAGCTGCTGCTGCTGTTGCTGCTGCACCTGCTGCTGCTGCTGGTGGCGCTGCTGCTGCTGAAGAAAAAGACGAGTTTGACGTAATTCTTGCAAGTTTCGGCGACAAGAAAGTTGGCGTAATTAAAGCCGTACGTGAAGCAACAGGCCTTGGCTTGAAAGAAGCTAAAGAACTAGTTGAAGGCGCTCCAGCTCCAATCAAAGAAGGCGCTAACAAAGTAGAAGCAGAAGAGCTTAAGAAAAAGCTTGAAGAAGCTGGCGCTACTGTAGAACTTAAATAATAGATTTTTATCTGTTATGAGTTCGGTTAAGCAGGGATCAAACCCTACTTAACCACGAAGCCAACAATGTACTATGCATTGTTGGCTTTTTTTATCGAGCACTTTAGGGGTTGTGTTTGGGAATGAGGTATTGTATAATCTCGCACTTGACCTTTTGTATTAGCCTAAATGGTTGGCAAGCGTCACGTTAATATCTTATTTATTTTCAGCTTAACGAACGTTTAGCGATTAATACAGACCAAGGGACAGACAATTTGCATGTTTAAAACATCGTTAGCTTCTATCCTTTTTATTTAGACCTAGGTACGCTCGTGCTTGGGGTTTTTTTGCATCTGTCATTTGGCTTCTTTTAACCTAATTTAACCACATTTTTTGTATCAATTACTATAATAACCATTGGCTATTAACGTTTGTAATGGGTTTGGCGGCGTCGACACTCAAATAATGAGTCAAAACGTCATGATTGTTATGCACAACAGGCATTTATCAAAGGTCATTCTCACTGTTTCAATCTGATGATTCCTATTTAGAATTTGGGTCTTTTAGTTAATTACTGATCGCTTAATTTTTAAAAATGAATCATTTTTATTTTACTGTCTACTGTAAGGACTCTCGATGGCATATTCCTATACTGAAAAAAAACGTATTCGCAAAAGTTTTGCCGAGTTGCCACATGTAATGGATATTCCCTATCTGTTGGCAATTCAAGTGGATTCCTATGAGCAATTTTTGCAGGAAAATAAAAAGCCTAAAGCGCGTGAGAATACAGGCCTACAAGCTGCATTTTCATCTATTTTCCCAATCGAAAGTAATTCAAACAACGCCGAACTACAATTTGTTGAGTACTACTTAGGTGCACCAGAGTTCGATGAGCGCGAGTGTATTTCTCGTGGTTCTACTTTTGCAGCACCCTTACGTGTCAAAATCCGTCTGGTTATCAAAGACAAAGATAGCAAAGACAAAAATAGCAAGGCTGCTATTAAAGACATCCGTGAGCAAAATGTATATATGGGTGAAATCCCATTAATGACCGATAACGGTACCTTTATTATTAATGGTACTGAGCGTGTTATCGTGTCGCAATTACACCGTTCACCTGGTGTGTTCTTCGACCACGATAAAGGTAAGTCACACTCAAGTGGTAAGGTGCTTTATAACGCCCGTATCATTCCTTACCGTGGTTCATGGTTAGATTTCGAGTTTGATGCTAAAGATTTAGTATTCGCTCGTATTGACCGCCGTCGTAAATTGCTAGGCACTATCATTCTACGTGCTCTAGGCATGGACACTAATGAGATCCTAGATACCTTCTTTGAAAAAGTATCGGTTTATAAAGGCGAAGAGCAATTTGAAATTGACCTAGTTGCAGATCGCCTACGTGGTGAAATGGCTCAGTTCGACATCGTATCACCAGACGGTGAAGTGTTGGTTGAGCAAGGCAAACGTATCAATGCGCGCCGTATTCGTCAAATCGAACAGTCTGGTATGAAAAAACTGGCTGTGCCTGATGAGTACCTATATGAGCGTATTCTTGCCGAAGATATCGTTGTCAATGATGAAGTGATTGCAAAAGCAAACACCCTAATTGACCATGAGTTATTGGTTAAGCTAAGTGCCTTTGAAGCCAGTGAATCAATCAAAGAATTCAAGATTTTATTCACCAACGACATCGATCATGGTGCGTATATCGCTGATACCTTACGTGCAGACAGCACCGGTAGCCGCGAAGAAGCATTAATCGAAATCTATAAAGTGATGCGTCCAGGTGAGCCACCAACGATTGATACTGCTGAGAAGTTGTTTGAGAGCATGTTCTTCAACGCCGATCGTTACGACTTATCTAACGTTGGCCGTATGAAGTTCAACCGCCGTTTAGGTCGTGAGTTTGTTAATAGTGATGATCCAGATGTTAAACGTGAGCAGAGCGTATTAACCAAAGAAGACATCATTGATGTGTTAAAAGAGCTTATCAATATCCGTAACGGTATTGGTGAAGTGGATGATATTGACCACTTAGGTAACCGTCGTATTCGCTCTGTTGGTGAAATGGCTGAGAACCAATTCCGTGTTGGTCTAGTGCGTGTTGAGCGTGCGGTGAAAGAGCGTTTAAGCTCTGCTGAATCTGATAATTTGTCACCACAAGATTTGATCAACTCAAAACCTGTTGCGGCTGCGGTAAAAGAGTTCTTTGGTTCAAGCCAGTTGTCTCAGTTCATGGACCAAAACAACCCGCTATCAGAGATTACTCACAAGCGTCGTATCTCAGCATTAGGCCCAGGTGGTCTAACTCGTGAGCGTGCAGGCTTTGAGGTTCGTGACGTACACAATACTCACTATGGTCGTGTGTGTCCTATTGAAACGCCTGAAGGTCCAAACATTGGTCTAATCAACTCATTAGCCACCTTTGCTAAGACCAACGAATTTGGTTTCTTAGAAACCCCTTATCGTAAAGTAGTAGATGGTAAAGTTACTGACGATATCGAGTACCTATCAGCCATCGAAGAAGTCGGCACGGTTATCGCTCAGGCTGACTCTGAGTTGGATGAAAACGGCGTACTGGCTGAAGAGATGGTAATGGTACGTAGCGGTGGTGAATCGGTACGTATGCCAAGTGATAAAGTGACGCATATGGATGTATCACCTAGTCAGGTTGTCTCTGTTGCAGCAAGCTTAATTCCATTCCTAGAGCATGATGATGCTAACCGCGCCTTGATGGGTTCGAACATGCAACGTCAGGCGGTTCCTACCTTACGTGCTGATAAGCCGTTAGTGGGTACCGGTATGGAGCGTCACGTAGCTCGCGACTCAGGTGTGTGTGTTATCGCTCGCCGTGGTGGTGTGATTGAAGACGTTGATGCGTCGCGTATCGTGGTTCGTGTTAATGAAGATGAGATGCAAGCGGGTGAAGCGGGTATCGATATCTATAACTTAATCAAATACACCCGTTCTAACCAGAACACCTGTATTAACCAGCGCATCATTGTTAACCAAGGTGACGAAATCGCTGGTGGTGACATCCTAGCTGATGGTCCATCAACTGACTTAGGTGAGTTGGCTCTAGGTCAGAACATGCGTGTGGCCTTTATGCCATGGAACGGTTATAACTTCGAAGACTCGATTTTATTATCAGAGCGTGTGGTGAAAGAAGACCGTTTCACAACCATCCACATTCAAGAATTAACCTGTGTGGCGCGTGACACAAAACTAGGCACTGAAGAAATCACTGCCGATATTCCAAACGTGGGTGAAGCCGCGCTATCTGCTCTTGATGAGTCAGGTATCGTTTATATCGGTGCTGAAGTAGATGCAGGCGATATCTTAGTTGGTAAAGTAACGCCAAAAGGTGAGACACAATTAACGCCAGAAGAGAAGCTACTAAGAGCCATCTTCGGTGAAAAAGCAGCAGATGTTAAAGACACCTCTTTACGTGTGCCAACCTCTACCAAAGGTACGGTTATCGATGTTCAAGTCTTTACCCGTGATGGCGTAGAAAAAGATGCTCGTGCAAAATCAATCGAGAAGTCGCAGCTGGACAACTACCGCAAAGACTTAAAAGAAGAGCTACGTATTTTTGAAGAAGCCGCACGTAGCCGTATCAGCCACTTATTAGATGGTCAGGCCATCAGTGGTGGTGCAGGTCTTAAGTCAGGTACAGTACTGGCTGAGTCTGAGCTACTAGAAATGTCTTTAGAAACGTTATTAGACATTCAGCCTGTTGAAGAAGAAATCGCTGAGCGTTTGACTCAAATTCAAGAGTTCTTGGTCGATAAGCAAAAAGACATCGATACCAAGTTCGCTGAGAAAAAACGCAAGCTGACTGCTGGTGATGACTTAGCACACGGTGTACAAAAAATCGTTAAGGTTTACCTAGCGGTGAAACGTCGCATCCAGCCAGGTGATAAGATGGCCGGTCGTCATGGTAACAAGGGTGTGGTATCTCGCATCATGCCGGTTGAAGACATGCCTTATGATGAAAACGGTAATCCAGTTGATATCGTACTAAACCCACTGGGTGTACCTTCTCGTATGAATATCGGTCAGGTACTTGAGACTCACTTAGGTATGGCAGCTAAAGGTCTTGGTGACAAGATTAACGGCATGATCAAAGCGCAAGCGGCAGTCACTGAGCTACGTGAATTCTTAGACAAGATTTACAACAAAGTAGGCGGTGAACAAGTTGATTTAGACAGCTTGAGCGATGATGATATCCGTGCATTGGCTCAAAACCTACGTGATGGTGTGCCTATGGGTACCGCTGTATTTGATGGCGCCCGTGAGGTTCAAATTGACGAGCTACTAGAGCTTGCCGGTTACCCAAGCTCAGGTCAGCAGACTTTGTATGATGGCCGTACTGGTCAGAAGTTTGACCGTCCTGTGACGGTGGGCTACATGTACATGCTGAAACTAAACCACTTAGTAGATGACAAGATGCATGCCCGTTCGACCGGTTCATACTCATTAGTAACACAGCAGCCATTAGGCGGTAAAGCACAGTTTGGTGGTCAGCGTTTCGGTGAGATGGAAGTTTGGGCACTAGAAGCATATGGCGCAACTTACACGTTGCAAGAGATGCTAACAGTGAAATCGGATGATGTTGAAGGTCGTACGCGTATGTATAAGAACATCGTCGATGGTGAGCAGTACATGGACCCAGGCATGCCTGAATCGTTCAACGTATTGACCAAAGAGATTAAGTCACTGGGTATTAATATTGAGCTAAAAGAAAGCAACTAGTGTTGAATCGGGTAGATGCAGAGCATTTTGTTAAATGGTTTGCATCTACTGCGTTAGTCGTTCCCTTAAACTCAGCCTAATTCATTGCCTTCAAACGGTAGCTTAGGGTCATTATTCAAATTATTAATCTGACCCAGATACTGTGAACACATATAACGGAGAAGCAACTTGAAAGATTTACTCGATATTATGAAAAGCCCTGCCGACAACGGCAAACGTGAATTTGATAGCATTCAGATTACATTGGCAGCTCCCGAGACTATTAAATCATGGTCACATGGTGAAGTAAAAAAACCAGAAACCATTAACTACCGTACCTTTAAGCCTGAGCGTGACGGTCTATTCTGTGCCAAAATCTTTGGTCCAGTAAAAGACTTTGAATGTTTATGTGGTAAGTACAAGCGCCGCAAATTCCAAGGCGTAATCTGTGAAAAATGTGGCGTAGAAGTGACCACTGCCAAAGTTCGTCGTGACCGCATGGGCCACATCGATCTTGCCAGCCCTGTTGCGCACATTTGGTTCTTAAAGTCATTACCAAGCCGCATCGGTTTATTACTTGATATGACACTACGTGATATCGAGCGCGTATTGTATTTTGAAAGCTATGTGGTAACCGATCCTGGCATGACGTCTTTAGAGAAGTATCAGCTTCTTGATGATGAAGACTACTACAAAGCATTAGAAGAATTTGGTGATGAGTTCATCGCTAAAATGGGTGCTGAAGCGGTTCAAGATCTGTTAAAAGATATCGATATCGATTTAGAAATTGATGATCTACGTGAAGCGATTCCAAATACTGGTTCTGAAACCAAGCTTAAAAAGATGTCTAAGCGTCTAAAATTATTAGAAGCTTTCCGTGACTCTAATAACAAGCCTGAGTGGATGGTTATGAGCATTTTGCCCGTACTACCACCAGATTTACGTCCTCTAGTACCGCTAGAAGGCGGCCGTTTTGCGACCTCAGATCTAAACGACTTATATCGCCGTGTGATTAACCGTAACAACCGTTTAAAGCGTCTATTAGAGCTTAACGCCCCTGACATTATCGTACGTAACGAAAAACGTATGCTACAAGAGTCAGTGGATGCGCTACTTGATAACGGTCGTCGTGGCCGTGCCATCACGGGCAGCAACAAGCGTCCATTAAAATCGCTTGCTGACATGATTAAAGGTAAGCAAGGTCGTTTCCGTCAAAACTTACTAGGTAAGCGTGTTGACTACTCTGGCCGTTCGGTGATTGTTGTTGGTCCAACACTGCGTCTACATCAGTGTGGTCTGCCTAAGAAAATGGCACTTGAGCTATTCAAGCCATTTACTTACTCAAAACTATTGTCACACGGCATGGCAACAACCATCAAACAAGCGAAGAAGATGGTAGAGCGTGAAGAGCCACAAGTTTGGGATATGCTGGCCATGGTTATCCGTGAGCATCCAGTATTACTAAACCGTGCGCCAACGCTACACAGATTGGGTCTTCAAGCATTTGAGCCTGTACTAATTGAAGGTAAAGCCATTCAGCTGCATCCGCTGGTATGTACCGCGTTCAACGCTGACTTCGACGGTGACCAAATGGCAGTACACGTGCCATTGACTCTAGAAGCACAGCTAGAAGCCCGTACGTTGATGATGTCAACCAACAACATCCTATCACCTGCTAACGGTGATCCGATTATTGTGCCATCACAAGACGTTGTACTGGGTCTGTACTATATCAGCCGTTCAGCAGTTAACGCTAAAGGCGAAGGCATGATCTTTGCGACCGTTAACGAAGCATTACGCGCTATTGGTTCAAACGACTTACATGTAAACGCCAAAATTAAAGTACGTGTGACTGAGACCATCTTTGATGAAGAGGGTAACTCGACCAAACAAACCACGCTGCAAGAAACTGTGGCCGGTCGTCTACTTATCTGGAATGTCATGCCAAAAGGTATGCGTTTTGCTGAGTGTAACGTTGAGATGACTAAGAAAAACATCTCAAAACTAATGAACTCTTGCTACCGTACGCGCGGCGTGAAAGAAAGTGTTATCTTCGCTGACCAATTAATGTACCTAGGTTTTGCTCAAGCAACCCTATCAGGTGTGTCTATTGGTATCGAGGATATGGTTATCCCGCCAATGAAAAAAGAGCTTATCGAAGCGGCTGATGCTGAGGTTCGTGAAATCGAACAACAGTTTGAGCAAGGTTTCGTAACCGCTGGTGAGCGCTACAACAAAGTTGTCGATATCTGGTCACGTACCAACGACAAAGTGGCTAAAGCGATGATGGATAACTTGGCGACTGATATCGTTATCAACGCACAAGGTGAAGAAGAAGAGCAAAAATCATTCAACTCTATCTTCATCATGTCAGACTCTGGTGCTCGTGGTAGTGCGGCGCAGATTCGTCAGTTGGCCGGTATGCGTGGTCTAATGGCTAAGCCAGATGGCTCTATTATTGAAACCCCGATTAAGGCCAACTTCCGTGAAGGTCTATCGGTTCTTCAGTACTTCATCTCGACCCACGGTGCGCGTAAAGGTCTTGCCGATACGGCACTTAAGACAGCCAACTCGGGTTACTTGACTCGTCGTCTGGTTGACGTGGCGCAAGATTTGGTAATCACTGAGAACGATTGTGGTACCGAAAAAGGCGTTCGCATGACACCACACATTCAAGGCGGTGAAATTATTGAGAAACTAGGTGACCGTGTTCTAGGTCGTGTGGTTGCTCGTGATGTGATGAGCCGTGAAGATGAGGTGTTATTAGCCGCAGGTACGCTGATTGATGAGCATGGCGTAACGGTTATTGATGACAATGGTATCGATGAAGTATGGGTACGCTCAGTCATTACTTGTGATGTACCACACGGTGTGTGTGCTCAGTGTTATGGCCGTGACTTGGCACGTGGTCACAAAGTGAATATTGGTGAGTCTGTGGGTGTTATGGCCGCTCAGTCAATCGGTGAGCCAGGTACTCAGTTAACCATGCGTACGTTCCACGTGGGTGGTGCCGCAAGTTCTACTTCAGTAGACAATAGCATCTCTGCCCGCAACACAGGTTTCATCCGCTTCCATAACATGAAGACGGTGGACCACGTGGATGGTCACTTAGTTATCGTATCGCGTTCAGCTGAAATCGGTATTGCTGATGATGTTGGCCGTGAGCGTGAGCGCTATAAAGTTCCTTATGGTTCAAGCGTACTGGTGAAAGACGGTGATGAAGTTGAAAGCGGACAAGCGATTGCTAAATGGGATCCGCACACGCACCCAATTATCACAGAATTCGCGGGTAAGGCACGTTTCAGCGACATTATCGATGGCTCAACTGCCACCGTTAAGATTGATGAAGCAACCGGTATGAGCTCGTTTGAAATCTTGGGTTCAAAAGACCGTCCAAGTAACTCAAAAGACTTACGTCCAGCGATTATTCTAGATACTACGGGCGGTAAAGAAGTGGTTTACTTCTTACCTGCTGAGACCATTATCCGTGTTTCTGATGGCGAAGAAGTGACAGCAGGTTCGGTATTAGGCCGTGTACCACAAGCCACGTCAGGTACCAAAGATATTACCGGTGGTCTACCACGTGTTGCTGACTTGTTCGAAGCACGTCGTCCGAAAGATCATGCCATCATGGCAGAGATGTCAGGTGTGGTAAGCTTCGGCTCATCAACTAAAGGTAAGAACCGCTTCATCATCACTAATGAAGATGGCGAAGTACATGAAGAGCTGATTCCAAAATGGCGCCAAATCAACGTGTTCGAGAACGAAACAGTTGCCCGTGGTGAAGTTATTGCAGATGGCCCATTAAATCCGCATGACATCTTACGTCTACAAGGCGAAACTGCGCTGGCTAACTACATTGTGGATGAAGTGCAGGATGTATACCGCTTGCAGGGCGTTAAGATTAACGATAAGCACATTGAAGTGATTATCCGTCAGATGTTGCGTAAAGTAGAAATTACTGATGCCGGTGATTCAAACTACTTCAAGGGCGATCAGGTGGAATACGCTGATGTGAAAGCCACTAACGAAAAACTGCTTGCTGAAGATAAATTCCCAGTACAGTTTGAACGTCAGTTATTGGGTATCACCAAAGCCAGCTTGGCAACTGAAAGCTTCATCTCAGCGGCTTCGTTCCAGGAAACCACACGCGTATTAACTGCTGCTGCTGTTGAGGGTAAAGTTGATGAGCTACGTGGTCTAAAAGAAAACGTGGTTGTGGGTCGTCTGATCCCAGCGGGTACAGGTCTTGCTTATCATGCGGCGCGCAAAAAAGCCAAAGAAGGCAAACCTGCTTATGATGTTGAAAGTGCTCTAGATGCCGCTTTTGATATCGAAGCCACGACCTCAGCTCAAGACTTCAGAAGCTTCGATGAAGCGTTTGCTCAAGAGTTGAGTCAAGACAAATAGGCCAAAGCTGCTATTAAATGAGCTTCAAGCATACTGTTATGAGATAAAAAAAGCTGGCGCTATGCCGGCTTTTTTTGTGCCTAAAAATTATGCTATAGTGACTTAATCCACTCAAAATATATAAACCAAGCTTGATTGACTATTAATTAACCTTTATCAGTGTAAGCTAGCTTTTAGAATATTAACCAAAATGACGACTAGGTTAAGGTGTCTGTATGGTTACTGAGTTAAAATTGTGGACTGAGTTAAAGTTATGGTTAGCCTAGTGATAGGCATTGAATAAATAGATTGAATAAATAGACAGATGCTCGATAAGCTGTTGTTTGATAAATTTTTATACCCTATAGTTTTGGATAATTAGCAATTTTGATTATGTTTGATTTTATTTTGAGGCGGTTATGAAAAAAATTATATTAATAACATCCGCTGTATCCTTAGCTTTGAGTATGCCAGCTTACGCCTCAGAGACGGTGCCAGATTGTGATAGTCTAAATATCATGCTCATGTCGATGAAAGATGGCTTAGATGTTAATGCCAATTGGAAAGTTGCCAGCAGTGTGCCAAATCGCTCAAAGACCGTGAGTATGGGCGATCTGAATAAAGATGCTGATCCAAGCTTTAGCATTAGCTGTCCAGGGTTTAGCGTCACGTATGATGGCAAAGCTCTTAAAATGAAGGCAGACAGCTACAAAGGTATCACTGATCATTTATACAAGCAGCTCAATCGCGGTGTGGATTTATACAATTACCGCTGGTATACCGACCCTAAAGTACGTACTGATTTTAAGGTAGACAAATATAGCTTTGACTTAGAGCGTTTACTGTTGACCGATGGCTATGTCAAGATTCCTGAGGGTAGCCGATTAGGCTCAAAACAATCATTTATTCCCAACTCGGCGGTGATTGCTTATCGTATTAATGGCAGTGAGCTAAAGCCGTTGATGCAAAACAGAGGCGTAAACAGTTATTCATCTGACTTTAAAGCGGCCAAAACCATTGATATTTACCATAAAAACCCAGACATGATAAATCGTGGGTTTGGGATTCAAAGACTGTTTATTGACAAAGAAAAGGGTGTGCTAGAGATTTATAAGAGCTATGATTTTCCGAGTAAATAATGAATCTTGAGTGCGTTTAACTGTCTGCTGCAATAGTATTTTTTATGCTACAGTTATGTTTTAAATAAGTGCCAACTGGGGATGATTATGGCAGACAAGGGCAGAGTGGCGCGCTATCAAGCAGACCGCACCAACCAAAAGTTCTATTTTTGTAGATTGGCTTGTAAACAGGCTGGAGAGACCACTGATAAGCAGCTGTATCAGGCGCACTGTGAGACTGCGATATTTCATTTGCAAGGCGCACTATTGGCCTTTTTACAAGAGTTGGCCTATTTTTATAATTTGGATACCAGTGCCCCGAGTATTGAGTATATTGAGAAGGCTCTGCACAACAAAACCTTAATATCTCCTGAGCTACAGCGTATTAAGCTGTCACTTGAGTCGGGCGTACTGGCTAATATCACTAAAGCTTATCAGCGCTGTCAGTATGCTCCGGCCCCAGACAGCACGGGTATGGACACCTCAACTCATGATTTAATCGTCAATGTGGTGACCTTGTCCAACCAGTGGCTGCCTGATGAGCAGACCATTCGCGAGTGGCGAGGCGAGTTTATGAGCTTGATCGATGAGATGCGCGGCGGAATGGTGGAGTATTAGCCCGTTAACCTGCCGGCTTATTCAGCTAAATCGATCAAGTGGCGCATTATTTTGTAGTAGAGTTACTGTTATCTTTACCTTCACGGCGCTGCTTTAGCTCGGATTTAGGAATCCACGCCCAGGTCATCTCAACAGTAATCGGGGCGCGTTCGCTATCTGATTGACGGTCTTCAATCACACAAGGAATGACCATTTCACCTTTGGCATTGTCCAATATATATTGGCGCTGCTCGTCGCTTAAAGTGGCAATGGCGGCAATTTGACCTGTCTTAATAGGGCGATAGAAATTTACCTCGTAAGATTTGACCAAGAGCACTCTATCTGACGGCAAGTTCACTCCTAATATAAACCCTGTGGCAGTCTCTGCCAATAAAGTTACTGCCACAGCGTGCACCGTGCCAATGTGGTTTTGCACGCCTTTTTTATTGTTTAAGCTGACGACCAATTTATTGGGCGTGACTGTTTCATAGACAATACCTGTGGTGCCCACATAGGGTACAATCTTACTAAAGACTTTGGTTAATACAAAAGACTGAGTGCTGTCAGGAAACCGCTGAACTGTTTTTAGGATTTTGGTAAAAGGGTTGTTCACATCTAAAGGTTGATGCGACGTCTCAGTAGCTTTTAATTGAGCACCTTGTAATGGCAGATTTAGGCGAGTGGCCGCTTTTGTGGCAACTTTGCCCGCGCTTTTGCTAAGGCTTGTGGCTTGCTGTAATAAACTTCCTAACTGACTCATAACGCGTCCTTTCATTCATCGAATGTTGTCATGATAGACAACTGTGGTGTTATACCTTGTGTTTTATTATAGCAAAGCGCTTCACCAACTCTAGGTGACAGTCAGTTCACAAAAATAGGTTGCCGATTAAGTAATTAGCAGGACCATTGTGCTACGGCATTGAGATATGGCTTAATATACAACGCAAATACCGACATCTGATAGTGAGTGAAAGATATTTTGAATGCCCCAATAGCTGCACTGCCCACTGAGCCGACCAACGTGATTTTTACTGGCGTCGCTGGGACAGGTAAGACCTACCGTTTGGTTGAGTTACAAAAGCGCTATGATGACAGCATCGCGGTCTGCTGGGACAGTTGGCGCGTACAGCAGATCAGTCATTATGGCTGGTGTGATGTGGTCTGTGCGGTACTGCTGCTCGAAGATCGGCTGATGACCGTTCCAGAGATGATGCAGCATCCGCTGATTATCGATAAGGCAGCAGCCAATAAGCGCAATGAAAACATCAATCAGACCTTATGGGTACAGCTCAACACGCACACCCATCCTGACTCAACCACAGTCAATAGCGCCCAGCGCTCAGCCAATTATTACTTCGATAAGACCGAAACGAGCCAGTGGTATTTGCTCGATGAGCTAAAACCTATTTTAACGGAGCAGCTGTCTGAGTTACTGTCGTTATATGATGACAGTGCACGCCAGCATTATCATCAGACGCATACAGTTAGCCGTAGCTGCCTAGTCAGTTTCCATCAGTCTTATGGTTATGATGAATTTGTGGAAGGCATTCGGCCGCGTATCAATGCACAGACCGGTCAGATGCAATATGAGATTCAGCAAGGGGCATTCTTGGCGCTGTGTGCTAAGGCGGCAAGTGACCCTGAGCACCGTTACGCAATGCTTATCGATGAGATAAATCGGGCCAATACAGCGCAGGTGTTTGGTGAGCTTATGAGCGTGATTGAGCCGAGCAAACGTGCGGGCGGGGCAACCCCTATGAGTGTGCGTCTGGCCTACTCAGGAAGGCAGTTTATGGTGCCCAGCAACGTAGATATCTATGCCACTATGAATACCCAAGATCATTCGCTCGCTGTGCTTGATATGGCCTTTAGGCGCCGCTTTGATTTTGTCACTTGCTATCCGGATGCCAGCTTGCTTAGCGTATTAAAAGATGATGCAGGAAAAGAGGTTGATTTAGCACAAATGATGCTGAGTATAAATCAGCGATTAACCGCCTTGTGCGGTGAGCAAGCACAATTAGGGCAGTCCTATTTCATGGGTATTGATGACATACGCCAGCTTGCTAAGCGTTTGTATCGCCAGATTGTGCCACAAATCATGGCCTTTATTAGCTTACATAGAGGTGAGGCGTATCTACTACAGAGCCTACATCAGAGCTTGTATGGTGATAACTCTGTGTCCTATAGCTTACTGTATCACCCAGATGCGCTCAACTATGCTGCAGATGAACCTCATGCAAGCCTCTTTGCTGCTGAGGCTTATGAGCAGCGCCATTCGGCCGAATCTGGCTTATTTGCACAAGCCTTTGTGGCGGTGGCGGAAAACCCAAGTTTAAGCCTCGAATCACAATCTATTTATCTCACAGCAGCGCCATATCAGCAGCTATACAGTGTCTCAAGTGAAGACCCCTATGACGCCCGCTAGCTGGCCAAACAAAGACAGTGTTCCCCCAAGCTTAGCACCCAGCGTCTCCAAGCAGTCTTCTGCTAACCGGCCTAGGGTGAATAGGGTTGAGTAGGGTGAATAGTCGAGTGAAAGCAGTGATAAGCTGCTTGGAGCATCAAAGGCTGACGATAGCGGATTTTGAATCTCCCGGTGACTTTAGATATCTTATTGAGCAAGCGTTGCCTTGCTTTCGTATTGAAGTTAGCCGAGGCGAAATGAGTCTGGTTGTGGGTCATTATCTGGCACAACTAGTCTTGCCCAGCGGTGCTTGTCTGGAGATTTTGCCCAAAGTAACAGCGCTGAGTCAGACACAAGATCAGGCGACGTCACAAGCGTTGGCTGAAGCACGTGCCTGGGTGGCACAGATGCTCGCAGATTTGGCTAGTGATGGCTTAGCTAAACCTCTATCTGCATTGAGTATGGGTGTCGTTAATCAGCGGTACCAAGCGGCCTTTTTGCCGTCACCGCCTCTCATTGTAGGGGCAGGCTCGTCATCAAATCAAAACAGCCATTTTAAGGGCAATAGACCTTGGTATGAAGGTGTATTAAAAAAAGCTGAAATGCAGCTAAGGCAAGGGGCGGATATTCTGCCCAGTCGCTATCAGAGCAAAAGCCAAAATCAGCCCAAGGCCCAAGGCAAAATAAAGATGTCTGCCCAGTTAAAAAACAACTGGCATCGGCCGCATTATTTGTACAGTGAGCAGACTGTTTTTGATACTGACAAACGCTTGGCACAATTCTTATTCACGGCTTGGCAGCAGCTGCGTTATCTCCTGCATCCGTCTCAAGTAGACAGCAATTATGCAGTCAGTGCCCACAGTCATAGGCAGCAGCATCTAAATCATAGCCCACACTCTGCCACACCAATAGCTTTGCAGCAGCTAAAAGCACTTGCTGGCGATCAATGGTTGCCGACTTATAAAGCGCTGCAGTCTGAAGCATTAACATGGCGTGCCACGCTTGGTACAAGACAGGCTCAGCTGTTAACACAGGCGCTTGATTGGGCGTGGTGGCTGTTGTCTCATAACTTACAAAGTCAGCCGCCTGACCCAAGTGCTCGCAATAGCACTAGCTTATTGCCAACCGCTGCTTTAATGATCAATATGCAATTTGCATTTGAGCGCTGGGTACTCGGTAAGCTCTCTGTTTGGGTACAGCAAACCTTGCCTGGAAGCCGGCTGATTGTGCAGCCAAGTTTTGAGTGGTTGTATGCCCACTTAGAGGATTCAAACCACTTAGCCTTCGTCTGTGGAAAACCTACAGCGGCTTATCATCTGGTTCAAAGGTTGCAGCCTGATGCCTGTATTTATGACAGCCGTGCTAAGATAACCCATGTTATTGATATAAAATATAAAGCTTTGAGCACAGTACAGCAGGTGAGTGGCAGTGATTGGCAGCAGCTTTATGTGTATCAGCACTATCTAAATAGGCCGCAAGCTTGGCTTATTTATCCCAAAAATAAAAATTTTAACCAAAGGCTTGACGTTTTAAGTAATTTGAACGAGAATAGGCACCCTAATCAGGATGATGCTAAACCGGCATTAAATAGCACGCAAATGAGCGTGATACCGTTTGATGTTCAGCAAGGTGTGATACTGATTTGATCGCTTTATAATAGGAATGACACTTTTTGAAAATAAATTGAAAAAAAGTGTTGACAGAATTAAGGTTTCATCCTATTATATGCACCTCGATAGCGATGACAGAGTTGATTAACAGTCAATGATGATTATCAAAATCGTAAATAAAAAAGTAAGATATCGGAGTGTGGCGCAGTTTGGTAGCGCATCTGGTTTGGGACCAGAGGGTCGTAGGTTCGAATCCTATCACTCCGACCACTTTTTAATAGAGCCTTACAGGCTTTTTTTTATGCTTTAAATAAGACAGTCTTTTTTGTAAGAGTGTCAGCACCATGAGCGCCTGTAGCTCAGTTGGATAGAGCATCTGCCTTCTAAGCAGGTGGTCGCAGGTTCGAATCCTGCCAGGCGCACCATTTACGCCTGTAGAAGTTAAGTACTGCACTTCTCAATACACTCTGTGTTGATTATGGCGGCTGTAGCTCAGTTGGTAGAGCCCCGGGTTGTGATCTCGGTTGTCGTGGGTTCGAGTCCCATCAGTCGCCCCATTATTTCTTATCTTCTCTCATCTGTGCATGATTCTATTTTAGTTAAAAAATCCCTCGTTATATTCTGTTATAAACACTTCAATCGTATTAAAAACTCACTAATCTGACCTACGTCTTGATTGGTTTTTTTGTGTTTGTATCCCCCAATTTTAGTTCATTCGCTTTGTTTGCATTTCGCTAAACAAGGATGCTGCAATTTGGCAATAGTGCTATGATAACCCCATCTATCAAGCATTTGAGATAAAATTATGCCCCAATCTTCAGTTACGATTACGGTGCAAAAAGCATCAGGCGCTGAAGCCAATAATGAGTCAAAACAAGAAGCCAAACAAGCGCCCGTTATTGCCGATGACGAGCAGCTTGGTGTCGCTGATGCGGTAATAAAGCCCCCTGCTAGTAAGGCAGAGCTTTTGGCGTTATATCAGGTAGACGCTTTACCTATCAATAACGCCATACAGCCCAAAGAGCTTGAAAAAGTAGCTCAGCTGCGTGTTGAGCTGTATCAACAACAGCTTAAGCGTACTGAGTTTTTTTATACCGTTAAGCCTGAACTACGTCCCACTTATATGGTACAAGCCCTAAAGCCGCAATTCATTGAATATCAGCAGTTTCAAATGGCGCGTGCGTTAGATCAGCGTGGTTTAATTGATTTGGATAAGACCGATATGATGTGGCAGCAGCTGCACATTGTTGATGACTTGATAGCTGATATTGTTTATTCCATGCCCGCCCAGAATCCTGTAGGTTGGCAGCTGACGTCAGTCAATAAAAACCATTTAAAGCTGCCAACAGTGGGTAGATTAAGAGATAACGATAGCGTTGCTGATCAAGGCAGCCTAAATAGCTACGTACTCAGTCACTTTGGGGTGATGAGCTATACTTATGATCGAGCCTATTTTATTGGTCATGTTTTAGGTTATCTGTTTTGCTGTTATTACCTGGCACATTTATCCATTGCTTACGGGGTTACGCCTTTACCAAGTGATACGGTAGCAGACTATGACTATGCCTCGCTGGATACTGCCAAATTGGTACGCTTATTACACAGCATTGATGTGCACTGTAAGCGCCGTATTTATCAGTTGGCCGTATTGTGTGCCCGCTTGAGCTGCTATCAGCTAGATAAATATATCGAAAAAATGCTGATAGCTGAGGTCAATGAGTTTGACAAAAAACAGCAAATTGATCACTTAGATCTATTATTAAGCCGTGGCATCATGCCTGAAATGCCAGATAGGGTAATACTCCAAGACTTTCCGGGTAGCTTTGGTAAAAAGGACTAAGGTGGGCAGCACGCTCGTAATATTTGTTATACAAATTTATATTGTGTAGTAAGTTAAATGGTCTACAGTCGCAAGTTATCTTTACAATAAATTAGGGTTTGTGTCTAGATATTGAACTCCAAGCAAATAGACTGTCATGACTTATCATTTAAGGGCCTAGATATAGCAACAGGCCGCTTTAAGCGTTAAGTGATAGTGATAAAAAACTCAGTAGAAATAAATAAGGCTTTTATGGCAGATCAAGTGGCAACAAAGATGCAAGCACAATGCTTAAAACTTAAAAGCTCAGACTCAGAGCCTGGGTATTTAGCAGGTATAAAACCCGCCAAGCCAATAGGTCAAAAAATCAAAACCGCCTCATTAGCTTTTGGGTTAAGTCTGGCTGGATTAACCCTGACGGCTGCCTTGCCTGCGCAGGCAGCAAGCTTGGGGGATTTATTTGGCAGTGCTGAAGTGGAGTCTGGTCAGCAAAAATTCTTGAAAGTGGAGCAAGCATTTTCGGTAAAGCCCAGTCAAAGCGGCAATAAAATTACCATTGCCTTGAACATCACACCCAAGCACTATCTTTATAAAGACAAGCTCGGCTTAAAGTTACCTGAAGGGGTGAGCGCCAGTGCCATAAAGTTTTCGCACGTCCCGCAAAGCATAGATGACCCCACTTTTGGTAAGGTTCAGGTGTTTAAGCAGCCTCAAGTAATGGCGACGGCGACGTTGACCAATACGACTGCTGCGGCTATCAATGACGATGTCATAGTTACTTGGCAAGGCTGTGCTGATGCCGGTCTTTGCTATCCTCCGCAAAAAGAAATATTAAGCATAAATCTGCCGCCGACTGTCGCTGCCAAAGCGGCTCCTAAGGTTGACAAAGTAGCCATCGAGCCTGCACAGAGTAGTAAGGTGCCGGCTACCACCAAAGCGCAAATCACACCTCAAGTGGCTCAAGCGGCCGCCGCTACCTCTGCAGCAGTGGCTGAATCTAGCGCGCCAAATAATCAAGTCCAAGCTGAAGCCACGCCGCCAGATCAGTTGGCGGGCAACCAGTCAGATCCCAGTGAGCTAAAAGATGGCAGCGTGATGAATACCGATTTGGTTGCCCCTGCTACGGATAAGGCTGTAGCTGAAGATGAGAGCCTGACTTATTCAGCCGCTGCCAGTGCTGAAGGTAGTGCAGATGCCGATGCAAATACAACTAATGTGAGTGCCGCATTGGTCGGCGATGGGGTGGTGGATCAAGATCCTTTTGGTCTTAGCGAACATCCATGGCTGGCGCTGGGTTTACTATTTTTGGCAGGCTTAGGTCTGGCATTCACCCCTTGTGTACTGCCGATGCTGCCCATTGTCAGTAATATTGTTGCCCGTCAGCACAAGCCCACTGCTAAAAAAGGGCTTATGCTGAGTGGCAGTTACGCTTTAGGTGTGGCGGTTGCTTATGGGATTTTGGGTGCAATCATTGCCATATTTGGTCAACAGCTGGGCATTATCGGCTGGTTACAAAATCCGGTAATCTTATTGGGTTTTGCCGCAGTATTTGTACTACTTGCCTTGTATATGCTTGATGTCATAAGCTTTAGCCTACCCAGCGTGTTACGTCAAAAAACCCAAACATTGAGTCAGTCCGGAGATAAGTATCTGGGCAGTAGCACAGGCAGCTTTATTGCAGGCCTGCTGTCTGCCTTGGTGGTATCGCCTTGTGTATCAGCGCCCTTATTTGGTGCATTGCTCGCGGTCTCTACTATCGGCAATCCACTACTGGGCTTTGCTGCTTTATTTATGCTGGGCTTTGGTTTGTCGGCACCATTAATGCTGCTGGGCATCAGCCAAGGCAACTTAATGCCCAAAGCGGGTGAGTGGATGAACTGGGTTAAGCAAGGTTTTGCTTTATTGCTATTTGCAGTGGCTTTGTTGTTGGTTGAGCGGGTGATTATCCATCCTGGCATGCTGCTGCTGTGGGCGTTATGGTTTATGGTGGTGGCAGCCTGGGCTTGGAGCTGGCATGGCCGCGGTGAGCTATTGACCAAGCCACTTGCCCTATTATTTGGATTATGGGCAGGTGCAACTTTGGTGGGTGCCGCCGCCGGCAGTAACGATGCTTGGCAGCCGCTAAAAGTGTTATCACAAAAGACGCCTATGCCAGTCATGGCGACAGTGCAGACACAGAGCGCCGCTGCAGATGGTGGGTATGGGGTACCAGCCGCCGCACAAAGTATTAAAGATGTGCATATTAATAGCTTAGATGCATTAATTCCTTTGGTACAAAATAATCCTAAGGTCTTGGTAGATGTCACTGCAGAGTGGTGTATCGAATGCCGCATTATGGACAAGACTCTGTTTACCAACCGTCCAGCTGCCATGCAACAGTGGCAATTGGTACGACTGGATGTGACTGAGAGTAATGCGGAGTCTGCTCGTATCTTATCGGAGCTTAAGTTGTTTGGTCCGCCAGCACTGCTATATTTTGTGGATGGTAAATTGCAAATTCAGCAGGTGGGCACCATAGAGCGTGATGAATTTGAGCAGACTTTGGCTAAGCTCTAAGCGTTAACGTCGACAGACTGTCATTAATAAGAGATACTAATCAGTAATAGGCGCCTTATTGTTAAGGCGCCTTGTTTTTTTAGGGAATCAATAAGTCGCAAATTGTAACTATTTTTGTCTATACCTATGCTGGTTTATTACTTGATAAATACATAACATTACACTATATTACTTATCAAAACATAGGTAGGTAGAGTGTGTGAAAAATTATTTACAGCATCGCCGCTTGCTAGCAAGTAGTGGCAAATTACACCTCACGCGCCCATCCTCTGGCTCAGAGCATAAGCTTCCTGCGGCCTTACTAATCTTTGCTTTGGGTTTAGTTATGCTCAGTGGCTGTGAGCCTGAATCTGGTGAAGTGCTGGGTACGCAAGACAGCATAGTGAGTATTAGCCCTATTGAGATAGAGTTGGATTCTAAGAGTCTAGATAGTGCAAATGCCTCAGGCAATAATTTAGCTATGCCTTTGTCGTGTCGCAATAGCTCGATTATCAACGCGTTTAATGCGCAGCAATCTTCAGTACAGGTTAAAGGTTGTGGTCAAGTCACAGCCATCTTGCCTGATGACAATGACGGCAGTCGTCATCAACGCTTTATCGTACAGCTAGATGGGGTGGATGCCCAACACACCATACTTATTGCGCATAATATTGACTTAGCACCTAAGCTTGGGAAGCTAAATGTAGGCGATGATGTACTTTTTTATGGGCAATACGAATATAACCCGAAAGGGGGCGTGGTACATTGGACGCATGCTGATCCCGCTGCCAATCATCAAAATGGATGGATTGAACACAACGATCATCGCTTCGAATAACCTCTAAACCTGCCAAATGTAGCAGGTTTATTTTTTTGCTTACCTAATTAATCTGTCTTTATTGTGTAGCAATGTATTGTTTATAATATAGTTGGTTTAGAGTTTTTTTTAATAGTATAATGGCATTTTTACCATATTCATTAGGAACAGGCATGACAACTTCGCGGCCTTCGACCCAGCTCTTTGCAGAGCCTTCGTCTACTCTTAAAGTTTTAGCGCTTTCTATTACAGCAGCCTGCTGTACTCCAATGCTGGCTATGACTGCTGCGCATGCTGAAAGTGACTCCTCTATGTCTATGTCAACTGCGGATCAGCAGGTGACTGTGGATGATTTTTTGAAGTGTTCAGATTTAAAATTAGCAGCCGCTCGTTTGGCCTGTTATGACAAAGTGACCACAGGGGATCCGATTACTGTAGGCCGTGAGAAAAAACCGCTTGATTTAGCGCAGTCTGTTAAGGCCACTTTTAGTGACTTGCGTCCCACTGCCGTCTTCGCTGATGAGAATGATAAGCGTGAGTTCGCTGAAGAGGCAGAGGGCGATATTATAGATGTCGGTGCGCCTACTGCCTCTGGCAACCTTAAGTTGGCCAAAGCTGGGTTAACGGTGGATGATTTTTCACCCTATACCACCCTAAGCTTGGCTTATGATTTGGATAAAAATAGCGAAAATGGTACGTGGACAGTAAGACCCCATAACCCCATTTACTTAATGCCGTTATACGCTCATTATGATCCTAACCGTAATCCGAAATCACCGACTCAGCCTGAGCCAACGGCCAAAGATTATGGCGATCAATACGATCCTTTAGAGCTAAAAGCTCAAATTTCTTTAAAGACAAAAGTGGCTGAAGATGTCTTTGATACCAATGCAGATGTGTGGTTTGGCTATACCCAGCAAATGCATTGGCAAGTCTATAATGAAGATAACTCGCGTCCTTTTAGAGCCACCGACTATATGCCTGAGATATTCATCACTCAGCCAGTAAAAGCCGATCTGCCGTTTAACGGTCGTTTGCGTATGATAGGCGCCGGTGCCATTCACCACTCAAACGGACAATCTGATCCATTATCGCGCTCATGGAATCGTCTGTATTTAATGGGGGGTGCTGAGTGGGGTAAGCTTAGCGTGATACCGAAAGTCTGGACGCATATTAAAGAGAAAAAATCAGGGGGAAAACGAGGTGATAACCCAGACATTACCGATTACTATGGTAATGGGGAAATCCAAACCCTTTATGACTTTGGTAAAGGTGAAACATTAGCCGCAACAGGTCGTTATAACTTCGATACACAAAAAGGGGCGATTCAATTAGATTATACTCACCCGATTACCCGTGATGTACGCGCCTTTATCCAAGTATTCCACGGTTATGGTGAGTCTATTATTGACTATAATGATGAGACAACCGCTGTGGGTGTGGGTTTATCATTAAACGATTGGAAAGGGCTGTAAGTCTTTCTTGCACTTCACTTGGCAAAGCCCCACGCGTATGATTCCCGCTTACTACCAACTGGGTATGTGGCGGGTACAGTACTTTCAACAAACCTGCTGTGTGTGCCATATCCATTGTAGAGCAATAACCAAAGAGCGCCTTCCTATGAGGCGTTCTTTTTTTTCATCTTTGCTTTGTCAGTGGTGCCATGATGATGTCAGCTGGTTGCCAGATGCGCTGCATCAGCAGCTACCGGTCACGCAATTAGGCGCCAACCACCATTTCGTTATTCAACCTGCCGCTGCACACGTGGGCTACCTACGCTCAGCACTCATTGCATTTAAGTACAAGCAGCAGCTAAGCGCACTGCCGATATTAGTGCATGCTATTCGTCAGTTACCAAGACCACAAGGCTGCCACAGTACAAACAGTGTGATTGTTGCCACACCTACCACAAAGCATCGCTTGGCCACCCGAGGGTTTAGTCCGTTATCTGTGTTGGCTTATTACTTATCACGGCACTGGAAAATTCCGCTTTGGCAGGGCATACACCGTATTGATAAGGCCGGTAGTCAGCAAGGGCTTGATAGACAATCGCGTCAACAAAACATCCTTAATGCCTTTGAAGTGACTCAAGCGGTACCGACTCGGCGCGTTATTTTATTTGATGACGTGGTCACCACCGCAGCGACGTTAACTGCTTTAGCTGTAACTATCAAACAGGCCTGCCCTGAGACACATATCATGGCTTATGCACTCAGCCATGGTCATTAGGGCATCGTTATCTTAATCTAAAATTCGCTCAATTAGGTAATAAGTGCAATTAAATCTATTAATAGTCACTATAAGATGTTAAGTTAAATTTAACTTTTTTATTATAGAGTTTAAAAATTGGATGCAGCAAGTGCTCTAGCGTATTTATTTAAGTTAACACTTAAGTTAAGTGGAAGGTTGCATGCATAGCAATGGCATCCAAGGCTATGGGCTAATCGACATTTTAATAGTCATGACCCTGATTGGAATATTGACCACTGCCGTTTATCCCACCTATCAGCAGCACCACATCAAAGCCAATCGCCTAAAGATGATGTCAGAGTTGCAGCGTTTGGCGGTGCAATTACAGCACCACAAGCTGGTTCAAGGGGATTACCGAAAAGTGCATATGGCACTGCTGTTACAAAGTGCGGGCACCCATGCTCCTGATCATAAAAACAGTACTGCATCCAAGGCTTTGCTGGTGAAGTTTCCCTATACCCATCAGCAGCCCAACAGCGGTAACAGACAAAACTCTCAAGCGCTTTATATAATTTCGCTCACCCCCTTAGACAATGAGGGGTATCTCACCTCTGCTCACTGGCAGCTGATAGCCACCCCAACTGCAGCTGGCAAGATGGCGTCAGATGGTGTACTGAGCCTTAATTATTTGGGTCAGCAGTGTCATCAGCAAAGCTGTAGTAGGGTTCAAGCCATACCTTAAGACGTTCCGTCATCTGATTTAGGAAGAGACAGCGATGCAAAGTGGGCCACCAACGCATATACCCGTATCTAGTCAACAAGGTATGGCTTTCATTGAAGTGTTAGTGGCTCTAGTTTTATTTAGTGTGGCAGCGCTCGGTTATGTTGGTTTGCAGGCACAATCTTTGGCAGCGGTAGATGATGCGGTGATGCGGACACAAGCTTTGGTTATATTAACGGAAGCTGCAGAGCGTATTCGGACTAATATGGGGTGGGTGGCACTAAGGGCGTATCAATTACAGTTTGATGCAGCCACTATTCCAGCTATGACCAGCTGCACTGTAAGAGCGGGCTGTAATGCGACTCAAGTGGTACAAAACGATGTGGCGGTATTACGCCTACAAGCCAAACAGCAAGGTATGACACTTGCCATGCTCGGTTGTCCTGGCCGGTTGTCCACCACTGAAAACTACTGCTTAGTCGCTGCATGGCATGGAACACAGGCTGAATATGTCAGCAGCGAGGTCTTAGACGGCTGCTTACATCTTCAGGGCAATTATCGA
Organism: Psychrobacter raelei; assembly: GCF_022631235.3. NCBI lineage: Bacteria > Pseudomonadati > Pseudomonadota > Gammaproteobacteria > Moraxellales > Moraxellaceae > Psychrobacter > Psychrobacter raelei. Next base: position 2,635,612 of record NZ_CP093310.2, on the reverse strand, counting down.
GTAGGGTCGGATTGCTTGTATATGGAGGCCTATTAATCCATGCCATCAAAACCGCCCAACCCCAAGCATATAGGGCTCGACTCTATCACCGCTCAACAAGGGGTTAGCTTGATTGAGCTTATGCTGGCACTGACTTTAGGGCTTGTGGTAAGTGGCGCCGCATTTGAGTTGTTCGCTCATAGTCTGGCGGTGCAGCGTATACAGTTAGCAGTCTCTGAGCTACAAGATGATGCCGTCTTTCAATTGCCTGCGATTCATAAAACCATTAGAAAGGCCAATTTAGGGTCTCATTCGACCATGCATCAAGCATCTGCATGGACCGGCATAGTGTTGACCGGCTCCTATGATAATGCTCCGTTGAATGCTGTAGGAGGATCTGAAAAATGGGGCAATCTTCGCGGCGTGGTCAATCTCAATGAACAGTTATTTAGTCGTAGCAACCTAGGACCCAGTAACTTGGTTGCGCCGACCAACAGTGATCAACTAACCATACAGTACCAAGCTGCTTTTCCAAGCTTTGACTGCGAGGGCAAAAAAGTGCATCCAGGCGATATGATTATTGAGCGTTTTTTTACCCGATTCGATAGACAGCGTGCCGCCAATGAAACCAAAGACTTGGCAATCGTTCTGGCCTGCGATGCAGGGCGCTATCAATTACCAACGGCCATTCGAAATAGCCCTGCCAAGGCGCATCAGTTATACATTAAAGATTTTGGTGATAATGGGGTAGTGCTGATGAATCGGGTGGATTATTTTGGCGTGCAGCTTGGCGTAAGATTAAAGCAAGGCGTATCTTATATGTCCATTGAGCAGTACTTGACCCAAAGTAGTCCCTTGGATGCTCACTCTGAGTATTTATATCACGCCCCCATCGTATCGGTGCAACTTGGCATCATTAGCCGGGCCAGTACCGCACAGGCGAAGTCGATGCCGGGCAAAAGTGTGTTTTATTTACAAGGCAAACCGCATACCATTCGACACCAGCATCCCAGTTATTTACGCCGCTCATTGACCAGTGTGGTGGCGCTCAGAAACAGTCGTGAGTCATTATGACCTTCCCAGTATCGGTGTTCGCACAGAGTGACCAGCAGCAAGGGTCAGTACTTGTGATTGTGCTGATGCTGGTAGTATTACTCTCTACCGCCAGTGTTATTGCCTTAAAAAACTCTCAAACATCATTAGAGGTCATAACAGCCGCTCAGGTCAATCGATTGCTGTTTCAAGCATCAGATGTACCGTTAGCACACCTAAAGACGATGGTCGATCAGCCTGATAATCTGGCGCAATTAATGTCGCCGCAAGGTCCTATGGGCTATCTGATCAAGCAGCCTTTTATTAAGGCCAATCAGCACAGCTGGGCTGAATACGTGGTGTGTTATCAGCCGACGCGTTACAAGTCTTGGTTAGAGGGCAGCGCACGGCACAAGCGTGTTGGGGTGCAAGGTGGCATCATAAATCCACAAGGCTATTGTAATATTGCCAATCGACAAATGAATCATTACACCAGTGATCGCCAACTGATTGCCACTCAATTGTCTTTTACTCGGCCTATTATGGCGGTATCAGAATCTGCTGATAATACGATAAGCGGGGCGGTAGATGGTATGGCCATTGTGCTCGATGCCTTAGGCAGTCCTAAACCTGCTCATCATACAAATCCTGTGGTGCAAAATCATGGCTCTGTAACTGACAATACAGTGCCGCAGCAGACTTTGATCCGAGTGTATGTGACCTCGGTCATGCCTGTGTTTAGTTCTGCAAAATTAAAGCAAATAGATGACTGTTTGGCTAAGTCTATGGTAGTGATCACCGCTGATGACTCAAGCCATAGCTCACAGCAACAAGAAAGCCAAATGGCCTGTTTGAGTAGAACCAAGACACCTCATGATGTACAGGTACAAGACTATCTTTATATTTATCAAACGCCTGTGAATAATGAGTAGCAGTCAGCTTAAATCAAGTCTCAACAGACCCTTAGGGTATACCTTGATAGAGCTGCTTATCGTAGTGGCGCTGATGACACTATTAACCGCCATACTGTTGCCCAGCTATCAGCAATATCTCAATCAAAAAGTGCAATGGCAGGCGCAGCAGCAAGCGCTACAGCTGGCCCATGACTTGGCCAAGTGGCGGGGTAAGTATTTGACTTATGCAGGCTTTAGTTTGTCACAATCCTCATTACAGCTCTCCTCAAATCAGCCTTTATTGGCCAGTAACTTAGCAGAGCGGCTGTATCTGCCTTTGGGTTCAAATGAGAAGACACATCATTATGAAATTCGGTTAAGCGATGCCACTGGGCAGTTTGTCTTAACTGATCTTCAGGCCAATGGACAAGGATGGCAGATGTGGGTTGTGCCCAATGTACACGCTAACTTTTTTGAGCTTACCGATGCCCATTTAGACAGCTATTACTTGGACAGTCTTCATCAGCGCTGCCGTTACTCCAGCGCTCAGACTGTGGCACTTATAACCTCCCAAGGTCAGGCAGACTGCCGCTTAACTTGGTAGGATTAGGAAAGCGCGGAGACAGGGTAGGGTGCACGCTTTAAAAAATTTATCAACTTAAGTTTAGCAATATAGCTTTTTGTGTTATTGTTTATTTTTACTTAATTTATAATTATTATTTTATATTAAAACCGATAAGGAAGTGCAATGTCTTCACAGAAAGGATTTACTTTAATTGAGCTGATGATAGTGGTGGCCATCATCGGCGTGTTGTCTTTAATTGCCATTCCTGGCTATCAAAGCTATGCCCAAAAGACCTCTGAAGCTGCCTGTTTGTCACAGACCAAGGCGTTTAGTAATCAGATATTTTTAGAGCGTAATGATCCTACGAATGAGTTTGATGCTGATAAAGCGACCCGCATATTGAATACAGCCAGTGATAAAACAGCTTGCGAGACTATGGTTTATAACGATGGCACGAGTGTAACACCGGCAGTGATGCCAAGCGTGCAATCAAAAATTAAAAACCCAGGCTCTGATCACACCCATATTATCTGTAATTTAGATAAAAGCGTACAATGTGAAACCAGTAATCTATAATTCGACGATAAAATACACAGTTGAACGTAAAACATAGTCAATAAAAAAAGCGACCTAGGGCCGCTTTTTAAATTTTTAGTCAGATAAAATAAAAAATTCAGAGCTTGAGTGTGGGATAGGGTCTAACGCTCTAGGTACTGAATTTTGCCCTCAACGCCATCCCACTTCTCAGCGTCAGGCAGCTGACCTTTCATTTCAGTGATGTTAGGCCACTCTTCAGCCAGCTCAGCATTTAGTTCGATAAACTCTTCTTGACCCTTTGGCACTTCATCTTCTGAGAAGATGGCATTAGCAGGACACTCAGGCTCACACAAAGCGCAGTCAATACACTCATCAGGATGAATGACCAAGAAGTTAGGCCCTTCATAAAAGCAGTCCACAGGGCAGACTTCAACACAATCGGTGTATTTGCAGCGAATGCAATTATCAGTGACAACAAATGTCATAGCGAGCTACCTTTATAAAAGTTATCTTCAAGCATCGGCAATTATTTTGGCGGACTGGGGGCAAGTAGCACAGCCATGTAGCTGTGATGTCTTCTTGAGCCAGTATCGGGCTAAATAATCGCACTTATACCTGCTTATAAAAGATAAGTAAGTTGGGAGTAAGAGAGAAGATTTATTTTAGGGGTATATTTTACCCTTTTAATGCATTTTTCACAAATTGCTGTTAGCCCAAGCGTGCTTGTTTTTTTAATTCATAAATTAAGTCCAAGGCTTGTCTGGGTGTCAACTCATCAGGATAGATGTCATTTAGCGTATCTAAAATCGCTTTGGCCTTAGTATTTAAAGGGCTAAGCACTTTAGATTCACTTGATAAATGAGGGCTCAAGTCAGGCGCTGTTGACAGGCTATCTTGTGTCACAGAATCAAGAGCTGAGCTATTTAAATCTGCTGCGTAGCGGCTATCGTCGTCATTAGCATAAGCTTTATCAAAATTAGCATGATTATCCCTAGGCGTTATTGAGGGGTGATGACGCTCTTGGGTGGCTGCGTTTAGGGATTTTTGTAAGCTTAAGTAGCGTTCGGCGGCGATTAAAACTTTGTCAGGAATACCGGCCATCTTTGCCACATGCAGCCCAAAGCTTGAGTTGGCAGCACCTGGCTCAATTTTGTGCAGTAATAACAGCTGGCCATCGATGTGACTGGCGGCGACATGAACGTTTCTTAGCTTACCGCTAAGATTGCGTTGTTGACTAAGCTCGGTTAATTCAAAGTAGTGGGTGGCAAATAATGTGAGACTACCCATTTCACACAGCTGGACGGCACAGGCATGAGCAATCGCTAGACCATCCGTGGTGGACGTACCGCGGCCGACCTCATCCATTAATACCAAAGAGCAGTGGCTGGCCAGATTTAAGATTTGTGCGGTCTCAATCATTTCCACCATAAAGGTAGATTTGCCACCAGCTAAGTCATCGGCTGATCCAATACGAGTAAAAATGCGATCAATGTCACCGAGGGTAGCTGAGGCGGCCGGCACGAAGCTGCCACAGCAGGCAAGCAGCACAATAAGGGCAGTTTGGCGCATATAGGTAGATTTACCACCCATATTTGGCCCAGTGATGAGTAGTAGACGCTCATTAAATGATTCCGTGCCCAGTTGACAATCATTGGCCACAAAATGCTGCGGCCCAGAGGTGGGTTGGCTATTGCCATGGGTTGCTTTGGGCTGACTCATGGCTTCTACGACTAAGTGCCGGCCTTGGCGAATGTCTAAATAACTGCCACTTGGGTCAAGCGTGGGGCGTACCCAGTCATTATCTTTGGCAAGTACAGCCCAGTTAAGCAGCACGTCAATCTGAGCGATGGCTGCGCTAAGCTGTTGTAAATCTTGAAGTTGTTCACTTAAGCGCACCAGTAACGCTTGATATAACGCCTTTTCACAGCTGAGTGCTAAGCTTTGGGCGTCTAGATATTCTACCTCCAGATTCTTCAACGGCTCAGTAATAAAACGCTCGCTGTTTTTAAGGGTTTGGCGGCGAATAAAAACATCCGGCGCTGTAGACGCTTGCGCTTTGGGTAATTCAAAGTAAAAACCGCTGACTTTGTTAAAGCCTACTTTTAGGCTGGGGAGCTGATAATTTTGACGGGCTTCATCAGCCATGTCATCAAGGGTTTGCTGGATATTGTCATGCAGATGAACCAGGCGATCAAACTCACTGTCATACCCCTCTGCAATCATGCCACCGTCACGTATATGTGCCGGCGGCTCCTCTATAATAGCCGACTCGATGTGTTCAGCGATTTTTAATAAAGTGTTTTTTTGCAGTGGTAAGTTTTGTAGCAGGCTTGGCAGTAGACCCTCACTGTCCGCCTGTAGCCCTAAGCTCTGTAACGTGTGGGCCAGCTGCTCACTGTGTCTGATACTGTCTGCTAAGCGTCGCAGGTCTCGGGGTTTGGCGCTGTGTAATGCAATGCGGCTACTGATACGCTCAATATCAGCGATACTGTGTAAGCTTTGCTGCAGCTGAGTTATCTCAGCGCTGGTGGGTGTCTGTATCAGCCACTGGCAGGCATCAAGACGCAAGCCTAACGACTCAACATGAGTGGCCAGACGTAGCGGGCGCTTGAGCTGGTTGATTAATAAGCGTCTGCCCATGGCGCTTTGGCACTGATTGACCACGCTTAATAGACTGGTACCCGTGGGACTAACGGGGGTAAATAACTCAAGGTTGCGGCTGCTAATGTCATCAATGATTAAATAGTCTTCATCACGCTCAACAATCAGTTCAGTGAGCTGCGGCGTGTGGCGCTGCTGGGTTTGCTGAGCATAATGGATTAAGGCGGCACTGGTGGTTTGTGCTACCAAACTTTCGGCGATGCCCAGTCCCTCTAAGGTTTGTACATTAAACTGTCGACATACTGTTTCGCCGGCATGCTGGGGGTGAAAGTCGCTGGCCGCCACACTAATAACTGGGCAATATAGCTTGTCTTGTAGCCAGTGGCGCCAGTCATCGCTTAACGTCTCTGGAATAATCACTTCACTTGGGGCAAATCTGTTGAGTACGGTGAGCAGACGCTGCTTTAACAGTACCTCATAATCCACCTGTGACTCAGATACATAAGCAATATTGGCCTCAGCCGGCTTAATAACCTCAGAAAGTGGCAGGGTTTGCGTACGAATGGTACCGGCATTGATGTCTAGCTGGCTGATACCTATCTGGTTTAGGCTCGCTTGATTTGAGCTACTCTTTAGGTGTTGCCAATTTTTCTTTAAATTGAAATCAAGTGCCACAACGCTTGGGGTGTGATTGGGCGCAATAAGTGCATCATCGGTGAGAGTGCCAGCGGTTAATGTTTTGACCACTTCACGGCGCATGATACCTTTGGCCGCAGTGGGCTTATTCGTGTCAAGCTCTTCATTCAGCTCAGGGGCATCCTCGACTTGCTCACAGATAACCACGGTTTCACCCGCTGCAATAAGACGTGCCATATAGCTTTCGGCAGCATGAAAGGGCACGCCGGCCATAGCGATATTGTTACCTGCTTTATCGTTGCCACGGCGGGTTAAAGTAATGTCTAAAATATCAGCCGCTCGCTGAGCATCGGTAAAAAAAAGCTCATAAAAATCGCCCATACGGTACAGCAAGAGCGCATGCGGATACTGCGCCTTGAGGGTTAAATATTGCACCATCATTGGGGTATGGTCATCAAGATTGTATTCAACGCCAGCTATATTGAGCAGTGAGGTGGTGTGCACGGTGTCAGACATAATTTTTGCTTATTTGCTTAAAGATTAAGTGGCTTAAAAGGGGCGTAGTTAAAAGACCAAGCGGTTTACATTATTATATGATTTATATTGTGGGTCATTTAGCTGATACGCATTATCTAAAGTAGGGGGCTTATTTAGTGACCGCTTTGAATGCGGTAAATGAGGGATAAAACCACCCTCTATTTTAGCATTTATTGCCGCATTGATTCTGCTCATAAATCTAAGGCGGAGAAATACAACGCCTGATTTGCTAAAAAGCAACAAATAATTTGTGATTACAGAATCAATTACCCTTGTATCTATCAAGGCTGTTACCATATATAATAGATAAAATTTTTTTATGGTCTGCGCAGATGTGCGTCTGACTGAGTCGATATGTAGGTCTACAAAGTTATGTTGTCAAAAATAGTCGGAAGCGTAATTGGTACCAAAAATGATCGTGAGCTAAAGCGGATGCGTCAAATTGTCGCAAAGGTAAATGCTCAAGAAGCGGCAATTAGTGCGCTAACAGATGCACAGCTTCGTGATAAGACGGCAGAGTTTAAAAGTCGTTTTGATGAGGGGGCAAGCTTAGATTCATTATTGCCTGAAGCCTTTGCGGTCTGTCGTGAAGCCTCAAAACGAGTACTGGGTATGCGCCATTATGATGTGCAAATCATCGGTGGTATCACCCTTCATGAAGGCAAAATTGCAGAAATGCGTACCGGTGAGGGTAAAACCTTGATGGCAACCTTAGCCATTTACCTCAACGCCATTAGTGGCAAAGGGGTACACGTGGTTACTGTGAACGATTACTTAGCGGCGCGTGATGCTGAACTAAACCGTCCTTTGTTTGATTTTTTGGGACTAACCGTTGGGGTTATCTACTCTCAGCAGCCCCCTTATGAAAAAGTCGCGGCCTATCAATCCGATATTACCTATGGTACCAACAACGAATATGGCTTTGATTACTTACGTGACAATATGGTGTTTAGCTTGGCTGAAAAAAAACAGCGTCCACTAAACTACTGTATTATCGATGAAATTGACTCTATCTTAATTGATGAGGCACGTACGCCGCTGATCATCTCAGGTCAAGCCGATGATTCTTCAGCCACTTATGCTTTGATTAATAATATTATCCCGCGTTTGACTCGCTCAACTGACGAAGAAGCCAATAAAGAAAATGAAGATGGCGACTTTTGGATCGATGAGAAAAACCGCCAGATTGAGATTAGTGAAAAAGGCTACGAGAAAATTGAATCTTTCTTAATTGAAGTGGGTGAGCTTGGCGAAAATGAAAGCTTATACAGCCCAATTCGCTTGCCTCTACTTGCGCATGTACAAGCCGCCATTCGTGCGCATCACATCTTTATTAAAAACGTACATTACATTGTTGATAATGGTGAAGTCATCATCGTAGATGAAAACACCGGTCGTACCATGCCGGGTCGCCGTTGGTCAGATGGTCTACATCAAGCTGTAGAGGCCAAAGAGGGGGTTGAAATCCAAGCGGAAAACCAAACGCTTGCCACCACCACTTTCCAGAACTATTTCCGTCTTTACGACAAGTTATCAGGCATGACCGGTACCGCCGATACCGAAGCGGCAGAATTTAAATCTACTTATGATATTGATGTGGTGGTTATTCCTACCCACAAGCCAATTGCGCGTATCGACTTAGAGGACCAGATCTTCTTGACCAAGCTGGGTAAATACAAAGGTATTATCCGTGAGATTAAAGAGATTCAAGCCAAAGGCGCACCTGTGTTAGTCGGTACAGCGACCATTGAAGCCAGTGAAGAGCTGTCTTATTTGCTTGACCAAGAAGGTATTAAGCATAACGTCCTAAACGCTAAGCAGCATGAGCGTGAAGCAGAAATTATCGCTCAGGCAGGTAGCCCCAAAGCGGTGACCATCGCCACCAACATGGCGGGCCGTGGTACAGACATCATTTTAGGCGGTAACTGGCAGGCACACATTAGTGATCCGGATAATGTTAGCCCAGAGGAAATGCAGCGTCTAAAAGCAGCCTGGCAGAAAAAGCATGACGAAGTATTGGCTGCAGGCGGGTTGCATATTATTGGCTCAGAGCGTCACGAGTCACGCCGTATCGATAACCAGCTGCGTGGTCGTGCCGGTCGTCAAGGTGACCCTGGCCAGTCTCGCTTCTTCTTATCGCTAGAAGATGACTTGATGCGTATCTTTGCCGGCGACCGCGTGGTAAATATGATGCGGGCTATGGGTTTAAAAGAAGATGAAGCCATTGAACACAAAATGGTATCTCGCTCTATCGAAAATGCTCAAGGAAAAGTAGAGAGCCGAGATTTTGATGCGCGTAAAAACCTTCTAAAATACGATGACATCGCCAACGAACAACGTAAAGTTATCTACTCTCAGCGTGATGACTTGCTGGCAGAAGCCGATCTTAAACAGGCCATCGAAGCGATGCATCGCGATGTCTATGATGCGCTCATTAGCCAGTTTGTACCCCCAGGATCTATTGATGATCAGTGGAATATTGATGGCTTAGAAGATGAGCTTGAGAGCGAATTTAAATACTACATGCCAATTAACGACTGGTTAGATAGTGACCGCCGCTTAGATGAAGAGGGGCTGCGTGAGAAGATTGTTCAAACCGCTATTGCCCGTTATCGTGAGCGCCGTGAGCTGATGACCCCAGAAAATGCCGCCCAGCTTGAGCGTCATTTTATGCTACAAAGCCTAGATCGTCACTGGAAAGAGCATTTAACGCAGATGGATCAGCTGCGTAAAGGTATTCATTTGCGTGGTTATGCACAAAAAGACCCACAACAAGAGTACAAACGTGAGTCGTTTGAGCTGTTCCAGATGATGCTAGGTGCCATCAAGTCAGACACAGTACAAGACTTATCACGCGTGCATATCCCAACCCGTGAGGAGCTTGAGGCGATGGAAGCGGAGCGTTTGGCTCAAGCTGAGCGCCAACAGATGATGTTTGAACACGATGAGGTGGACAGCCTAACCGGTGAACGTCATAGTGACCCTGATGTTGAAGCGCGCAACTTAGCGGCTGAACAACAGGCAACTGCAACTAAGGCACCTGCTGCTGCCAATGGTAATAACCCGTACGCAAATATGAATATTAGCCGTAATGCCCCCTGTCCTTGTGGTTCTGGCTTACGCTATAAGCAGTGCCACGGAAAAATTTAATAATTTTTCGTGTATAAACTCCCGACATAACTAGACCGTAATTTTGTAGACGGTGAGGATAAAACTATGACTATAAATAATAAATCATTAAAACTAACCGTATGGATAGCGGCACTTACAGCAGTACTGGGGTTAACGGCTTGTCAAAAGCAAGAGCAACCAGCCCCTGCACAAGATGAAGAGGCAGAAGTAGCCATGTCAGCTGAGCCGGCAGAAGGCAATGATCCTGCCATCGTAGCCGACGATTTAGATGACGTAGATGCGCGCTCTGCCAATGCAGATGAGGCCGCAGCCGATGTGGCGGCAACAGACGTGGACGCCGCACCTACCGCTGAAACTCCAGCACCAGCTGATGTAGATACTCAGTCAGAGGCTGCAGCTGAAACTACTGAGACAGCCCCTGCCCAATAAGAGGGCTCAATAAGAGGTTAGTGGCTTACTGTCGTATTAAAACGCTATCGTATTAAGATGCTCACTATTTATATAACCTAGCATTAAAAAAATAGCCGATACTTGTATCGGCTATTTTTTTTATTAAAGTAAAAATTCTAAGTCAAATAAAGCCAATCATTGTGAATTATTGACGCAAAATCTCATCAGTTTATATTGGACTTGCAGGACGTTAGCGTTTGCGGCGCTCATGTTCAAAAAAGCCTTCTTCTTGCACATCAAGCTCTTCATGCTTAAGCTCCACCTCAAAGGTATCTTGATGCAAATGAGTCGATTTTTCGATACGCACATCTTGCACCGCATGAGTCTCTTTTTTGATGAGTGCCACTTGGCGTGAGATCACGATCTCTAACGGCTCATTACTATCTAATAAAACCTGATTGCCATTGACCATAATGCTAGGCTGACTGTCTAAGGTAGGCTCGATGTGACGCACTATGTCCTCATCGCTCACCTCATTGGTCAAAAATGCTCTTGAGTCGGCATCATAATAGTCAGTTTCAATAACTAAGATTTCCTCCATGAGCTCAATGGGCACATTCACCGTCTTTCTACGCACTTCTTTGCGGACTTTGACTTTACCAATATCCAAGCGCTCTTTATCTACTACTGCTCTTTCTTCTAATAGCTCTAAGCTGCCTACCACAGTGCGTTGCCCATTAGGATTAGCTGAACTATGGCTTTGTAGGTTATCCTCATGTGATAAGTCAGTGACGCCTTGACGTGGGGCAGCTTTGTCAGGCAAGCCATTTATGCTATCTGCTTTGTCTATGCTTGTACCTATGTTTGTACCTATGCTTGTGTCTAAATGGTTTTGGGTCTGTGGTGTATTGGGATTGACAAAAGGGTCGGTTTTGTTTTGATTGTCTGAATTAAAATCGCTCATGATGATTTCCTATAATGATTAGGGATGGGTATCTGAAGATGGGAATGTTATTGATATGATTAGCCGCTATGGCCATTTAACTAATGGCAAGGTATAACTAAGCTTTAGACGTTAAAAAAGCCAGAGCATTGCCCTGGCTTTTTACGTCATTGCTTGTACCTATCTGCTTTCATTATCGTAAAAACTAATTTACTAATATTATGCTAGGGCAGATAAGAAGGCTTTGGGCTTATTTGCCACGAGCAGCGCGTACATCATCAGCAGTTAGGTCATCACGCTCTACAATGTTACCTTCACGGTCGACAATGTTACCATCACGGTCAATATCTAGCTCTTCGCGCTGGATAGTTTCATTGATAGTCTCTGTGTGACGCTCAGTAGTTTTGCCTACGTTCACTTCTTCAGTAACATAAGTTTCTTTGTTTACATTAGCACGCTCAGCTTCTAGCTCAACTTCTACTGAGTCAGCACCGGCATCATCACCGATACGGCGAGTGGTAGGACGGTTAACTTCAGTACGCTCAATATGGGCATGCTCTTCTTCAAGCTCTACATCTACAGCACGGTTCTCTGTAACCACATGTTTGCCTACTTTTACCAAGCCGGCTACGATGCGATCTTTGTTAACTGTTAGACGCTCTTCTAATAGCTCTAAAGTGTTTGGTGCATTGTAGTAATCTTCTTTGATATCTACACGCTCAGCGGCAGGTACAGTGTCAGCAACAAAGGCGGCGCGGTCTTTGTTCGCTTGCTCTTTATAGCTGTACTGATAGTCATGGTCATACTCTTCCATGGCTTCTACTTGAGACTTAGTTAAAGAGTCAAAGAACACATCATCACCAACAATACGGGCAAGACCTGCAGGAACTAAAACTTCTTTTGAGCTAAACCAGCCACCCACATCTACGATTAAATAACGGATACGGCCAGTGATATCTTCAACTAAAGCGCCTTCAATTTTACCGATTTTTTCTTCACCAGCACCATAAGCAGCTTTGCCAGTTGGATCATAGTAGTCATCACCAATAATATCACGGTGAGTTGATTGGATGTCTTTTAAACGAATTAGTTGGCTCATTATAGTTTTCCCTGTCTTATTATTTAAATTGAAAATCCATCAAGGATTTATTGCTAAAGTTAATTTCTCGCACGGTAGTCATTACCAAAATCATTGACAGTACTCAGTAAGGCGTTTTAGATTGAAGTTGTATTTTATTGTCTAAAATTAAATCTTCAATTTAGTGTTCTTATAAAATGTCAAACAGGTGATATAAATTTTTGTTTAACTATTCTTTAAGCTGTGTCGATGACTTGATTTATAGATTAACAACTGAATTTGGGACTTTATATAGTAAACGAGTATCACTGTATTAAGTTGCGTAAAGCGCTGTAAGTTGCTGTAAGCGCAATAACATAGCTTGGGTCTAGCTTTACAAACCGATAAGATAAGTAGGATAAATGTTGCTACGGTGTGATAAAAAAAAGAGCCTCCAAATTTGGAGGCTCTGTTTAAGAATTTTTATAAATAGATTTTGGCCTAACTTGGCCGAATGGCTCTAAGCAAGTTCAATGGCGACAGCAACGGCTTCACCGCCACCGATACATAATGAGGCAACGCCTTTTTTGCCGCCGGTGCGCTTCAATGAGTTGATTAGAGTAACCAAGATACGGGCACCCGAACAGCCCACTGGATGACCTAGGGCACATGCACCGCCTTCAACGTTGACTTTGGCATGAGGAATATTTAGCTCATCCATTGCCGCCATGGTCACCATAGCAAAGGCTTCATTGATCTCCCACAGATCCACATCTTCTACTGACCAACCTGCTTTTTGTAGCAGTTTTTCGATTGCACCAATAGGGGCAATGGTGAATTTGCTAGGGTGCAGCGAGTTGGTAGCGGTAGAGATGATACGCGCTTCAATATTTAAGCCTTTGTCCTGGGCTACTTGTTCAGAGGTCACCACAACCGCAGCAGCACCATCAGAGATTGAGCTGGCATTAGCGGCGGTGATGGTCCCCTCTTTTGCGAAGGCTGGACGTAGGGTAGGGATACGCTCAGCATTGGCTTTAGCAGGCTGCTCATCGGTCTCGATAACCACTTCGCCTTTACGCGTTTTTACAGTAACGGGCGTGATTTCATCTTTAAAGTGACCTTCTTTGATGGCTGTCAGCGCACGGTTTAATGACTCAATAGCGAAGTTATCCATTTGCTCACGAGTATAGCCTTTTTCATCGGCCATCTCTTGAGCAAATTGACCCATCAATTTACCGGTATCGGCATCTTCTAGGCCATCTAAGAACATATGGTCTTTGACTTCTTTGTGACCCATGCGGTAGCCGTCACGTGCACCTGGCAGAATATAAGGCGCATTGGTCATAGATTCCATGCCGCCTGCCACGATAATCTCAGCACTGCCTGCTTTAATAGCATCATGCGCCTGCATCACTGCTTTTAGACCTGAACCGCATAGCTTGTTAATGGTCACAGCGCCAGTGCTATCAGGGATACCTGCATTACGCATGGCTTGGCGAGCAGGGCCTTGGCCTACGCCTGCGGTTAAGATACAGCCCATGATAACTTCGTCGATTTCTTCAGCCTTTACACCCGAGCGCTCTACAGCAGCTTTAATAGCAGCTGCACCTAACTGCGGAGAAGTTGCGCCAGTAAGGTCACCTTGGAAACCACCCATTGGGGTACGGGCGCCACTAACAATAACGATTGAATCTGATGACATAGTATTATCCTTAATTAATATTATTTATTTAAGAGCCAAGCGACTTGATAGCTTGGCCAAATCGATCACTTAATTTGCTTCTGTTAATGTCTTAGTCTAACCCTTTTAGTCTAAGTTTTTTAGTCCAGCTCATTTAAGCGAATACGTACCACATCTGATGTAATCGCTTGCAAGGCTTCAATCTTCTTAATGGCGACATTCATCTGACTTTCAATAACCGGTAGCGTTAAAATGATGATAGGCACCTGTCCTTTTTGATGTGCCGGTTTTTGTAAAATGGCATCAATGTTAATGCCGGCATCACTTAAGATACGAGTCACGTCAGCCAGTACACCTGGGGTATCGGTGGCCTGCAAACGTAAGTAATAGCCGGTTACCATCTGCTCAGCAGGCAAGATGGGTGTGTCTGATAATTGGTTGGGCATAAAGGCTAAGTGCGGTACATGATGGCCATTTTTTACGGTCAATACCCGAATTAAATCCATCACATCGGCCATGACCGCAGACGCAGTGGCTCCGGCACCTGCGCCATCGCCATAGTATAGAGTCTGACCTAAAGGATGCGAGTTGACCAGTACCGCGTTTTTTACACCATTAACATTGGCCAACAGCTTATCTTGTGGGATAAGGGTCGGATGGACGCGCAGCTCAATACCGGTTACTTTTTTGCTAACCGATTGAGGGTCTTGCCCATCATAACGACGTACCGCAAAGCCTAAGTGCTTGATACGATAGCCCAACTCTTCAGCGTATGTGACATCCTGCAAAGTGATAGCGGTAATGCCTTCACAGTAAACTTTATCAAATTGTAAGGGGATACCAAAGGCAATTGAGGCCAGTAGCGCTAATTTATGCGCCGCATCAATACCCTCGACATCAAAGGTAGGATCTGCCTCAGCATACCCCAGCGCTTGGGCTTCTGCTAACACATCTTCAAAGGTGCGGCCTTTGTCGCGCATCTCTGACATAATAAAGTTGCCGGTACCATTAATAATACCGGTGAGCCAATCTACTTTATTGGCCGCTAAAGCTTCACGCAGCACTTTAATAATAGGAATACCGCCTGCCACAGCTGCTTCATAAGCCACATGGACGTTGTGCTTATCAGCGAGGTCAAAAATCTCATTACCATGTTCGGCCAGTAGCGCCTTGTTAGCAGTAACCACATGTTTGCCATTTTTTATGGCGTGGATAATCACCTCTTTGGCTACGGTTTGGCCACCAATTACCTCAACAATAATATCCACATCGTCGCTTTGGGCAATGGCCATTAAGTCACTTTGTTGCTTAATACTGGGATCAATGTCATCACGCTGACGGCGGGTACCGACTTGGGTAATAACAATGTCGTGACCACTGCGCCTCTTTAGCTCTGATAAGTTATCTTGAAGTAGGTCTAAGACACCTGTACCTACAGTGCCCAGCCCTAATATAGCCAATTTAATTGATTTACTCACGGTATCCTCAGTAGTGTTATCCAACGTTATTATCGATTGTTCAAGCTTGCAGAGCGCGTGATACAGCGCCGTATGTACGCCTCTTATGCATCATAGTGTATTACTATCAGGGCTTATAATACTATTGTTTTAAAAAACTAAATAGTGCACAAACTTATGCCTAAATTTCACAAACCCACTGCATTTGCTTGAACATTTTTCCCTAAACGACATTTATATTAGCAGCCAATGCTAGGTGAATAAAGTGTTAACTTATCGACTAGACAAAGCATCAGATACTGACTTGAGCACAGCCTTTATCTGTTATTAGAATCTTAGTGAGCAAGGGCGGCGGCGGCCAGCTCTTTGGCAGGCAAATAGCCGCCAATTTGATGACCAGATTCGGTAAAGATAGCAGGTGTGCCACTCACGCCTAAGCTCATACCCAGCTCAATGTGTGAACGAACAGGGTTATCACACTTAGGCGAGGATAATGGCTTACCGGCTTTGGCGTCGTCCATGGCCTGCATACGGTCACTGCTACACCAGATGGCTTCCATTTTTGGAATACTGGCATCACTGCGTGGCCAAGCAAGATAACGCACCTCTATCCCTTGGGCATTGATATCACTCATTTCAGAATGCAATTTGGTGCAATAAGGGCAGTCGGCATCGGTAAAGACATAGACTACAGCTTTGGTGGCGCCTTTGGCCGGATAAATAATCATCTCTTTTTTATCCACGGCTGCCAGTTTTTGCTTGGCGCTCTGTGCTATCAAGTCGGCACTGATATCAATCGGATGCGCTTGACCAATCTCGACAATCTGACCTTGAATGATGTGCCTACCTTCTTTATCACTAAAAAAGGCGGGCATGCCCTCGGCAGTCACCCAATAAATATTGTCCATTGAGGTGGGGATGGCCGAGATGATTTTTTGCTCAAAACCTGAGGCCTTAAAGTTGGCTTCTAACGCGGCCACTACCTTCGGATCAGAGTCAGAACTGGCACTGGTATTTTGCTTGGCGCTCGTGGGCGTCTTGCTCGGCTCGTTTCTAGCTTCAGTGCTGTTGCTGTTACAGCCAGCAACGGCGATGGCCAATGCTATCAATGACGCTTTGGTGAAAGCGGGTGATTTTTTTAATAAGTTTTGGTGAAATAAAGGGGTCATAACAGGTGTCTCTTAGCGGGTAATGCTCAAATGAAGTTAACAAGCAGCGCTCAGTTTAGCATATTATATCGGTGATAGAATTGAGATAAACAAAAGCCCCACTGCGGTTAACAGTGAGGCAATTATTGGGTAAAAACGCCGATTACTTTGCTAAAAATAGCCCGTCTAAAACTCAGACTTTGGTCTGCCTATTTGGTCGCGCGTGGCGGCAATCCGGTATGCTGGGTTTGAAAGTTGCCTTTTTTGACCTGTTTGCTTGGATTTCGGCCCAGCTTGCCTGCAGTGGCGGCGCCGGTACTGCGCTTATTAGCATTTGAGCGCTTGATGGAGTCTGAGCCCACACGGCTGTTCTTTTTACGGGCCGATTGATAAGTGTCTTGGCTGTCTTTGCCCTCTAAGCGTGAGTTAAACGGTGGAATCAAGCAATGACGAGCGGTACCAATTAAGTCCTCGCGGCCCATACGTTTTAAGGCTGCGCGTAGCATTGCCCAGTTTTTTGGATCATGATAACGTAAAAAGGCCTTGTGCAATTTGCGCTGCTTGCCAGATTTAACGATATCCACATCACCGCCTTCACGAGTCACTTTATGCAGCGGGTCTTTGTGAGTGTGATACATGGTGGTCGCCGTTGCCATAGGGCTTGGGTAGAAAGCCTGAACTTGGTCGGTTCTAAAGTCATTGCGCTTGAGCCACAATGCCAAATTCATCATGTCTTCATCCGTTGTGCCAGGGTGCGCGGCGATGAAATAGGGGATTAAATACTGCTCTTTACCGGCCTCCTGACTGTACTGCTCAAACATTTGTTTGAAGGTGTCGTAGGAGCCCATACCCGGCTTCATCATCTTCGATAAAACGTTGGTTTCAGAATGCTCAGGAGCAATTTTTAGATAACCACCGACGTGGTGGGTGACCAGTTCTTTGACGTATTCAGGGTCTTTGACCGCCAAATCGTAGCGTAGACCTGAAGCGATGAGAATCTTCTTAATGCCCTTGATATCACGAGCCTTACGATACAGCTTGGTTAAGTTGCTGTGATCGGTCAATAAGTTGTCACAAATATCAGGGTACACACAAGAAGGTTTACGGCAGTTCTTCTCGATGGCCTCATCTTTACAGCTGAGTCGGTACATATTGGCAGTTGGGCCACCTAAATCTGAAATCACGCCGGTAAAATTAGGCGCGGTATCACGAATGGCTTCCACTTCACGTAAAATCGACTCTTCAGAGCGGTTCTGAATAATACGACCTTCGTGCTCAGTAATAGAACAAAAAGTACAGCCACCAAAGCAGCCACGCATGATATTGACCGAAAACTTAATCATGTCAAAAGCTGGAATACGTGCTTTACCATAGCTGGGATGTGGCACACGCGCATAAGGCAAATCAAAGACGTAATCCATCTCCTCCATAGATAAGGGAATCGGTGGCGGGTTTAACCACACATCAATGTCGGTTCTTGAATTGCCACCGCCGGTGCCATGACGCTGTACTAAGGCGCGGGCGTTACCTGGGTTGGTCTCTAAATGCAGAATGCGGTTGGCATGGGCATACAACACTGGATCTGATTTTACTTGCTCATAATCGGGCAGGCGAATCACCGTCTTTTCGCGTGGTGGCAGCTTTAGTTTGTGCTTACGGGCAGTTTTTGGCTTATCTGCTTCAAGACCGACCATTTTAACGACTTGTACATCTTCATTAACCTGATCGGCATTTAGGACTTTGTTATCCACTTTTTCAGCGACAAAGCCTTTGTATTGACGTTCCATTGAGGATAGGCTTTCATTCACCTTACGCTCAGAGTTGCCTTTTTCTTTTTCAATCGAGCAGCTGTCTAAATCCTCAGTCATCACATAAGGGTTGATAATGGGGTCGACACGGCCAATGGTATCCACATCATTACTGGCCACCTCAATCATGTCCGCTTTCCAGTGGCGGCGTGATGGCGTCAATAGATAAGCCGTCCCTCGTAAATCACTCATCTGCTCGAAGGTATAACCCTTTGACAGACCATGCACGATATCGACAATGGCACGCTCAGCATTACCGTATAGCAGCACATCAGCGCGGCTGTCTAGTAGCACACTGCGGCGCACTTTATCTGACCAATAATCGTAATGGGCAATACGGCGCAAACTGCCCTCAATACCACCCAAAATAATCGGCACATCAGGATAAGCCTCGCGGCAGCGCTGGCTATAAACAATGGCCGCGCGATCAGGGCGTTTGTCTGGTGCATTGTCCGGTGAATAAGCATCATCACTGCGAATACGGCGATCGGCGGTATAGCGGTTAATCATGCTGTCCATATTGCCAGCAGTTACACCATAAGCATAAACTGGCTTGCCAAGCGCCATAAAGGCATCTTTGCTGGTCCAATCAGGCTGTGCAATGATGCCCACACGAAAGCCTTGCGCTTCTAACAAGCGGCCAATAATCGCCATGCCAAAGCTTGGATGATCGACATAAGCATCACCTGAGATGATGATCACATCACAAGCATCCCAGCCCAGCTCGTCCATCTCGGCACGGCTCATGGGTAGGAAGGGGGCAGGCTCATAGCAACTGGCCCAGTGCTTATCATAGTCGTATAAAGGTGTAATACCTTGTTTAAAAGCGGTGCGGGCGATGGTTTCAGCAGACATGGTAATGACCTAAATAATGATTTATAGACTTAATCTTTGGGTTTGTTTTGTATCGTTTAGCTCTCGGAATAAACCGATAGGGATCGATAAATCAACGTCAAAAGAGGGTAGTAGTCAAAAAATATAGTGATAAAACTGAGGGATTATAAGGGGTACAGTAAACGGCTTAAAAAAGCGCTTATAGAATTGGGCTCATTTTAACATGAATCTGCTTCAGGTTGTGATAAAAGCATAACTTGATATGGCATTGTGATGGATGCAATAGGTATAGCCAATAAAAAAGAGCCCGCATCCGAAGATTAAAGCTCTATGGTCTTTAAGTCGCGTTATCTTTTAAGAATAGACGGTTAATTCTGACCCACAATCCGTTTATACTTAGCCATTAAGTCCCCTTCAGATTCCACATGATTGGGGTCATTAGGGATACAGTCTATTGGGCAAATTTCAACGCATTGTGGCTCATCGAAATGGCCGACGCACTCGGTACACAGATCAGGATTAATTTCATAAATCTCTTCGCCTTCATAAATGGCGTCATTGGGACAAACTGGCTCGCAAACATCGCAGTTAATGCATTCATCAGTAATCATTAAAGCCATTATGCTGCTCCAAATCTAAGTCAAAAAATTAACAAACCGCCCAAAAAGACGGTTCATAGGACGTATTGAAGATATAGGGGGTGTAAGGGGATAAATAGGGAAAGCTATTGCCAGTTATTAGCGCGCTTATTATCAAATGCTTTTTGAACACAAACAGGAACAAATTTATCCACATCGCCATTTAACTTGGCAATCTCGCGGATCATCGTTGATGAGATAAACGAGTACTCAGGGGCAGGGGTCAAAAATACGGCCTCAAAGTTCTCATCAAGCTCTCGGTTCATATTGGCCAATTGAAACTCGTACTCAAAATCAGACATGGCGCGTAGACCACGCAGGACAGCGGTCGCCTGTTGCTCACGCATGAACTCAACCAATAATCCCTCAAACCCTACCACAGATACTTGTGGCAAATCCTCAAATACCGATTCGACCAACTCAACACGCTCTTCAAAGCTGAACATGGGTTTTTTATGATGGCCTAAAGCAACGGCGATTACCACCTCATCAAATAGCTTAACGGCGCGTTTAACCAGATCACGATGACCATTGGTGATCGGATCAAAGGTCCCTGGATAGACGACTTTAGTATGGAGCGATGATGGTTTATTCATGATGATAAGCTTAGATGATAAATGAATTAAAGAGGCGCCTATCGTAACAAATTTTTGGCCTAGAGGTAAGTTTATTCAAGCAAGGTTTTTTAGTTTTACTGTAGTAATCGGCCAAAAACAGACAACCAGATTATCTAAGATAGAGCCGTATTATCTAAAATGGAGTTAGTGATTAAAGCATGACAATTGCTTTGGCATAACAACCCAGATAAAAAGGCTGCTTACAAAGCTACGAAAAATAGTGGAGGACAAATTTGCTATACTAAAGGCTCGACCTATCTAGTCTTTATAGAGCAGCACTGTGTAGCACACTGGTTTATGGCTATCTAACAGCGGCTTAAAGGCTCAGTAGGGACATGTACGACAAGCAGGCCCGTATAAATGATTTAAACACTAAGGCGCTGCTTGGCTTAAATAAGAGACAATAATATGGCGAAAAAGACCAAAAAACCATCCAATCAGATTGCCGCTAATAAAAAAGCGCGGCATGAGTATTTTATTGAAGAAACCTATGAAGCCGGCTTGGTATTACAAGGCTGGGAAGTCAAAGCCATCCGTGCTGGCAAGATGAGTATCACTGAAGCTTATGTCGTATTCCGTGGTAATGAGGCGTTTTTATTTGGCGCACATATTCAGCCGTTATTATCAAGCTCAACCCATGTCGACCCTGACAGTATCCGTACTCGTAAGCTCCTGCTAAATCGTAAAGAGATTGATACTTTATTCGGTGCGGTGAACCAAAAAGGCTATGCTTGTGTGCCGCTTGAGGTTTACTGGAAAGACTCATTGGTGAAGTGCAAAATTGGCCTAGCTAAGGGTAAAAAGCTTCATGATAAACGTAAGACGCTTAAAGACAGGGACTGGGAGCGTGATAAAGAGCGCGGCTTTAAGCAGCATTTGGATTAAAGTGCTTGGTAGGGTTATTTATTGCCGAGCATAGCAAAAGGCCACTCTAAAATAGAGTGGCCTTTTTTTGTAGGCTGTCCCGTCTTAAAATATAAAACAGTAACCAATGCCCAAAATAGTAATGACTTATCGCATCGTCACAAATTCTTCAGAGCCGGTAGGATGGATGGCAACCGTATTATCGAAATCGGCCTTGGTAGCCCCCATCTTGATAGCGACCGCAAAACCTTGAATCATTTCATCGACACCAAAGCCAATGCCATGTAAGCCAATGACTTTTTCTTCGTCACCTAAGCACACCAGCTTCATGGTGCATTTTTGGCGGTGCTGAGTTACAGCGCTATACATCGGGGTAAAGCTTGAGGTGTAGCATTTGATAGCGTCTTCACCATATTGCTCAATGGCCTGCATCTCAGACATACCAATAGTGCCAATAGGGGGGTGAGTGAAAATCACTGTGGGCACTAAGCTATAATCAAGATGTTCATTTGGCTTATTGTTAAACAAACGTTCAGATAAGCGGCGACCGGCAGCTATGGCCACAGGGGTTAGGTCGATACTGTTTTCGATAATATCACCAACGGCATAAATGCCTGCCACATTGGTATTTTGGAACTTATCAACTTTGATTTTACCGATAGAATTGGTCTCAACCCCAGTCACTTCCAAGTTAATCTTATCGGTAGCAGGCTCGCGGCCCACCGCCCAAATTAGGCAGTCTACAGTATTTGTGCGACCATCTTCTAATTCTATAGTAAGACTGCCATCTTCATTTTTAACAATCTGTTTAATCACCGTATGGGTGTGTAACTCGATGCCTTCTTTGGCCATCTCTTCAAGCAAGACATTAACGATGCTGTGGTCAAAAGAGCGTAAAGGAGAATGCTGGCGAACGTATAAATCGACTTCTGACCCTAAGCTGCGCAACACGCCTGTTATCTCAACAGCAATATAACCTGCGCCGACGACAGCCACTCGTTTAGGAAGCTGTTGCAAAGCAAAGAAGCCATCAGAGTCTATACCGTACTCAGCGCCTTTAATGTCTGGGTAGATAGGGCGGCCGCCGGTAGCAATTAAGATATGATCGGCAGTAATGTGCTCACCATTGACTTCGACGGTTTTGCTATCGACGAATTTGGCAAAGCCATTGATGACCTCTACGTTATTTTTGGCCAAATTATTCTCATAAGAGCGGTGGATATTGGCAATATATTTTTGGCGGGTCTCAACAAGCTTATTAAAGTCAAAGCCTTTTACTTCGACATCAAAACCATAATCTGGTGCATATTTGTGCATGGCCTCGGCCACTTGGGCACCATACCACATCACTTTTTTTGGAACGCAGCCTAAGTTTACACAGGTGCCGCCTAAGTGATTGGCTTCAATAATGGCGCATTTTTTGCCATACATGGCCGCGCGGTTAATAGAGGCGATACCGCCGCTACCGCCCCCAATAGCGATATAGTCGTAATGTCTACTCATAACGGATCCTTTTTTTATTGGTGTGTATTAATTTAACAGTACTAACACTTTACAAGATGCGGATAATTGTAACGGTTATTGGCGTTGATTTTTATCCAAACCGCTTATGTTTAACTAAATCAATACCTTTAAAGGTAAAAAATCACCATCAAAAGTACCGAAGTTGTCAATGGGAGGCAAGTGTTTGACGCTTAGTGCCTTTAATCAGGGCAATCTTTATTTAAACAATAGGTCTGCGTCGATAAAACAGTAAACCTGGGATAGACAAGCCCAGCACCAAAGCTGATGTGATGAATAAGGCTTCAAAAAAATAACTCATCATCTGGCTAAATAGAGCATCTGAAAACCCGAAATAGCCAATCTGTACCATACTTACCATCGCCTTATACGCTGGAATACCAGGCATCATACAGATGACACTGGGTGAGATGAGAGCCTTGGGCGGTAAGGTGTATTTTTTGGAAAAATAAACCCCCAAAAAGCTCGATAGCATGGCTCCAAAAAAGCTGGCCACTGGCAAAGGTAGATGGTAATGCTCCAGTGCTGTTTTTAACCCAAACCCAAAGCCAGTCATCAGCAAGCAGGGCAAAATATAGCGCTTAGGCACAGTAAACATCAAGGTCCAGCCTAGGGTGATGATGCAAGAGAGGAGGACCGTTTTTAATAGCCACATATCAAAACCCCCAATGCCGAATTTGCAGTAAGACCAGCGCAATCACAATGCCCACACAGGCCGATAAGCTAAGCATATAAGTGAAGACAGCACGGCCAATACCAATATTGACATAGCCCTTTAAGATATCTGATAACGAGTTGATTAAAGGAAAGCTTGGTACCAACAGTAGCACACTGGAGGCCACCGCAATATCCGCATTATTACCGATATCAAAATAATAGGTGGTGGCGCCAATAAGTGAGGCAATAAAGGCGGTAATAATGACGGTGATAAAAGGATTAAAGTGGTGTTTGGATAAAAAAATACGGGTGAGCATCGCCACCATGCCGGCTATAAAAGTGACCGCAACAATAGAGCTGCTGTCACCATGCAAAGCGGCAAAGGTAGCACAAGAGCTGCCGACGAAGAGAGCCACCAGCCAGCTGGGATACACGGTTCTATCAAGCTCATCAAAAGCTTGAGAGGTGGTAATCACCAAGTCGCCGCTGCACTCAGTGGCCTCGGTCTTATTCACAATCTGCTGAATTTGTACCAATAAGTTGACGTTGATACTTTGATTAATCGTATCGCGGGTGGTGGTGATGCAGCGCTCATTAAAGATGGTGGTTAGGGTCAGTGCATTAAAGCTTAACGCACACTCGACACTGTCCATACCAAGCGCTAGACCAAGGCGCTTGGAGAGGTCAACCACCACGGCTGACTCTGCCCCGTATTGCATCAACAGTAATCCACAGCGCACGCATAAGCGGGTAATGAGCTGTTGCTGGGCGTAGGTGATAGGCGTCATATAATAATCGATACGCTCGGTTGATAAGATGAAAATGAGCAGTTAAATAAGCTGATCTTAGACTAACTTATCTTATATTAATTAAACTTAAGCCCATTACGCTTGGCTGAATTGAGTCGTAAAAAAGGCTATGCCAGATAAATGGATTTATTTAGGATAGCCTATTAATGGGTAAGGTTAAATCGTTTTAGAACTTATTTTGCCACTTATTATAGCCAGCTTACAGGGTTGATTCGTGTTACGCCGCTTTGCTCTTTTTGCCCCATACTGATAGGGCGGTGACTAATACGGCGCCTAGTAGCATAAGGCCAATAGTGACTAGCCACTGCGCACCTGTGGGATAATTCCAAGGCGCCACATTGATAATGGCATCACTGTTTAAGGTGCCCAAAGCATCTACTTTCCACGGCCACACCTTGACCAAAGAGCCGGCGATAAACCCAGTTAATAAAGCCAAGGTACCTTGATAGTAATTGGCCAATAGCCACTTTAGCGCTCGGGTAAATAGCAGTAAACCGGTGGCCATGCCGGCCATAAGGGTAAAAATAACACTAAAGTTTAGGGTGTGCACGGCTTCAAGCACCGTGTCGTAGACCCCCATCAACAGCAGTATAAATGAGCCTGAAATGCCAGGTAATATCATGGCACAAATAGCTATAGCCCCAGCAACAAACAAATAAGGCAGGCTTGGCTCCGTGGCCATTATAGGTAAGCTACTAATTACTACAGCGGCGGCAATACCTGCGGCAAATAACACAGCTCGAGATAGCGTCCACCGCTGAATCTCTGTTAATAAAATCAGCACGGTGGCGACCACAAGACCGAAGAAAAAAGACCAAATATAGAGCGGCTGATTTTCTAATAGATACTTAATCATACCGGCCAATGTGGCGAAGCTGGTGGCAATGCCTAGGATTAGCGTCAATAAAAAAGTCGCATCTACTTGTCGCCAGACTGCAAGCAGCCCATTAATGCCGCCATGCTGACGAAACACTTGCCATAAGTTTGGGCCAATGCTGCCCAGTGCATTGATTAAACGCTCATAAATACCGGCAATAAGCGCGATGGTACCGCCTGAGACGCCCGGCACGATGTCTGCTGCGCCCATCGCCATGCCTTTGACATAAATGGTCGCTAAGTCTTTTGGACCATCTTTAGTGGTCAGCTCTGGATTAGATTGCTCTAAAGGTCGCTGTGAATTGGGTGCCGTCATCGACATTCCTTTTTAGATAATGATTAAAAAAGAGGAGGTATAAATGTGTGTACAGGGGATAATAAATGTTTGCGCTATTTTAGCAAGCCTGCATTTTACCGCATCTACCAAGCTTAGGTTTTGTTTATTGATGAAAAGTTAATGCATTATGACGGTAACCTCTGCCCCAAAATCAGTTAACACGCTCAATAAAAAGGCCATTCTTAAAAGAATGGCCTTTATTGGTGCACACAGACTGTCAAATGCTTAGTATTTAATCACAAACTCTTCAGCAGCGTTACGGACTTTGGCCATCGGTGCCATCCAGTCACGCTCAGGGTCTGCCACGCCGACATACATCAGTACAATACTTTTGAGACCTTGCTTATCGAGCTCAAGTACTTCGTCTACTAAATCCGTGCTAAAGCCTTCAGCAGGGCAGCTATCTACTCTAAGCTCAGCCGCTTGCGCCAAGGCAAAACCCATAGAAATGTAAGCTTGGCGCGCGATGTGCTCAAAATTCTTATCGGTACTTTGATTGTTATATATCTCTTTTATCTTATCGGTATAGCTACTAAAGCGGCCTTGCGGTAGATCGCGCTGATCGGTGGTCATGTCATACATCTCATCAATCTTTTGATCACTGTAATCATGCCAACCCGCGAAAACAAGCACATGCGAACACTCACGCATACAGTCTGGATTGAATGCACCCTCAACCAGCTTGTCTTTGATTTCTTGGCTTTCTATGACCAATAATCTAAATGGTTGTAATCCTGAAGAGGTCGGTGCCAATCTGGCGGCTTCGATAATTTTATCAATGTTTTCTTGGCTGACTTTTTTGGTTGGGTCAAATGCTTTAACCGCATGCCGCCAGTTTAAATGGTCTAGTAATGACATGGTTGCCCTTATCTTTGATTGTTTGATTGAGTGTTATCTTTTTTATTTTAAAGTGTCTTGGTGTATGTTTAAAAGCGTGAGTATCTCACACAGTGCATAGATGAGGACGTCTTTATATTTTACAACTGGTTAAATTAGGTTGTTAGTGAATGATTGCAATTCAAAGAGTCACTTTTGATATATTTAAAAAGAAAGTTGATAAAGCTATCGAACGTTATTAGTTTTACAGCTGACGATTTAACGATATTATATGATAAAGACAGCCACCATATTTGATAGGTTCGAAGTGTTAAATTCTCAAAACCTAGTATCCTAGTTTCAAAGGTATATTTAATTTATAAGGAAAAATTATGCAAAAAACTATTGAACAAATAGAGGCTGTATTAGCGCAGAAAATACCTCAGTTTGCAAAGACACTAAATCCACCTGCGACAGAGTCTGATTTTGAAGCATTAGAAACGCTTGTGGGCAATAAGCTTCCTGAGGAATTTAAGATATTTTATAAGTGGCATAATGGGCAAAATCGGTCGCCTTATGTGGCTTTTCATGTTGAGACACATGAAATTTTGATGCCAATAGCAGACATAATTGAATGGTATGATGAGTTGAGTGGACAGCTAGATACAGGGGACATCGAGCAACATAGATGGCGAAGAATCTGGGTGCCATTTAGCGATAATGGGTCGGGTGACTCTACCTGTATTGATATTTCAGAGGAGAATTTTGGTCAAATAGTTATCCAAGATGGTTGGGATGATGAAGTGAAGGTCATATTCAATTCTTTAACAGATTGGTTAGAAGATTTATTAGTTAAAATAAAAGAGTTTGATTATTCAAATTGGGATTATCTAGATAGACTATAAGGTTTTATTCCTTATAGCTAACCCTCCTAGATGTGCTAGTCATTTTCTGCTGTATTTTTTTATGATAAGCAGTGGGTTAGCTCTAGAGATGATATGACTTATCGGAATCTTAACTATAATTTTTGACTGTATATAACCGCCTTAATGCTTGTACCGCATCCTCAAAAGCTGCTTTGGCATCTTTTATGACGCCTGAAAATAGAAGAAACAAATGCGGTAGGCTGTGATAGATATGCAGCGTGGTATCGACGCCTGCTGCTTTTAGTTTATCCGCATATTCAATGCCTTCATCACGCAGTGGGTCAAAGCCTGCGACCATAACCACCGCAGGTGCCACGCCTTGCAGGTCACCATATATTGGGGAGACCATCGGGTCTGTCAGCAGCTTAGTATCATCTGCACCGTCGCCTAGATATTGCTGCTTGTACCATCGAGATTTGGCCGTTTCCAAAAAGAATCCCGATGCAAAAAGGGTATGCGACTTACGCTCATGGCTAAAGTCAACCTTAGGCACCCATAGCAGCTGTAATTTAGGTGCATAACTCTCAGATTTGGTCTGCTGTGCCACAATAGCGGCAAGGTTACCGCCAGAGCTATCACCACCGACTGCCAGACGATTGGCATCAATGCCAAATTTATCCGCATGATTGGAAATATAGCGATAGGCTGTTAGCCCATCATTGACCGGCACAGGATGCGGATATTCAGGAGCGCGGCGGTAGTCAACAGCAATGACCGTGCATTTGCCATCATTGGCCAAGTGCTGACAGACCAAGTCATGAGTGTTGAGCGAGCCACCAACATAACCGCCACCGTGATAAAACACTAAGGCTGGCTGGTTATCAGAGGGCGCATTTTGGTGGCGGTAGCGGCGTAAAGTAATTTGGCTGCCGTCTGATACCGCCATCTTAAAGTCGTCAGTTAAGATGTCATTAATAGGCGGCGGCGATAGCATAGGGCTTTGTGCCTCCATCATGGCACGACTCTCTGCGACGCTACCTAACTCATTGTGTTTATCATCTGAAGGTGTGGTGAGCTGCAACATCAATTGCAATGAGACATCAAAGGTGTGTCCCTCAATAACAATAGGCGGCCCTGCCAAGTCACGCTGCATCGATTGAGGCAATTGAAATAGCTCGGTTAAATAAGTTTGTTTTTGGTTTGGCGAAAGCTTAGAGAACTCAGTCTTATTCAGTATTTGCATTGACATAAGAGGTGACCTTGTTTGTTTTATTAGTGGCATCTGCTTTTGGTATTTGGTTTCAATGATTTATAACCGCTTTAGTGCTTGTACCGCATCCTCAAAAGCCACTTTGGCGGCATCAATTTCACCAGCATAAAGCATAAACAGATGCGGCATGCTGTCATACACTTTAAGCGTGGTATCGACACCTGCTGCTGTTAATTTATTGGCATATTCAATCCCCTCATCACGCAGTGGGTCAAAGCCTGCCACCATAACTACCGCAGGCGCCACGCCTTGCAGGTCACCATATATGGGGGAGACCATAGGATCAGTGGTATCAACCTTATCTGTATCACCCAAATAGTGATGGGTGTACCAGCGCATCTGAGCCTGCTCTAACAAAAAGCCTGTGGCAAACAGCTCATAGGACTCATGCTCACCGCTCATATCGACCCAAGGTACCCATAATAATTGCAGCTTGGGCGGATGCATGTCATTTTTGGTTTGCTGTGCCACCACTGCAGCCAAGTTACCACCTGCACTGTCACCACCGACTGCCAGACGATTGGCATCAATCCCGAATTTATCCGCATGACTGGCAATATAGCGATAAGCGGTTAACCCATCGTTAACAGGCGTAGGGTAGGGGTATTCAGGTGCCAGACGGTAATCAACAGCAATGACCGTACACTCGCCGCCATTGGCCAGATGCTGACAGACCAAGTCGTGAGAGTTGAGCGAACCACCCACATAACCGCCACCGTGGTAAAACACCAAGGCTGGCTGATTGTCACGTGGCGCATTGCGGTGACGATAGCGGCGCAAGCGAATCGTTTCGCCATCAGACATGGTTAGTGGGAACTCATCTTTGATAATGTCATCCAGAGGTGTCTGACTGAGCACAGGGCTTTGCGCTTCAATGGTTGCCCGAGCTTCTGTGACACTGGGCAGATGATTGGGCGGTGGACCGAACAGCTGTAGCATCACTTGTAGGGATAAATCAAAGGTTTGCCCATCAATGACAATAGGCTCACCTGCTATGCGTTGTTTGGCTGCTGTTGGCAAGCGTAGCATGTTTTTTAATAAGCTATTTTGGGCTTTTGTACTTAACTGATGGAGGTTGGATTTATTAATAATAGTCATTCAACGCCTCTTTTTCGATTTAAAACGATAAAACGGGATATTTTTTAATACCATATCAGATGATGAGTGGTGTAAACAAAAGTGCTCTATAAGTCACCACATAATTTAAACGTTTGGTGACACTTTATGCCATTTAGCCTTTTGTGCATGACAAAAATAATTCTAATAAGCTAGGATAGGTCATTGTGCGTATTGTTTTGATTGCTTTGATAATAAGGAGATGCTGATGCCAATTGGAATATTAACCCTGACATTTTCACTGCCCGGATGCCGCTCACTTAAAGAAAAACGGATGCGAATGGGCGGATTGCATGAGCGCTTTGGGCGCAGTCCTGCGGTAGCGGTGTGTGAAAGTGGGGAGCGTAACCGCCATGATGCCAGTGAATGGACGTTTGTGGTGGTGGGGCTCAAAAGACAAGAGATTGAGTCAGAAATGAGTCAGATTGAGGATAAGATTCAGCAGGTGGTTGAGGCGCGAATCGTGGATGTGAGACGGGAGGTTATTTAGGTGAAAAGGGTTGTTTGAGGCTTGGTGGGGGTTGGGTCTCGACGCCAACCTACAAACCCTGAACAAACTCAACCAACGCAGGCACGTTTTCTCGCGCACTACGCCCAGCACCAATGATGGTCGCCGACGCTGGGCTGACCCAATCGCCGTAGCCAAATAACCATAAGCGAGGCTCTTTTATCGACTGCCCTTGTTCGGTTAATACTTTGCCATCTTCTTCAATCACACCCAAAGGCGCTAAATGCTCAAGCTCTGGGTTAAAGCCAGTACACCAAATAATCGCATCGACTGATCCCTCGGTACCATCAGACCAAACAACGCCTTGTTTGGTTAATCGCTCAAACATGGGCCGTGTCGTTAATAACCCTTTATCTCGAGCTTCTTTAATCGCTGGCATCATGACGATATTGCCTTTGGGTCCTTGTTGGTCAGTATCATCACCTTCAGACTCATCACTGGCGCTGCTTCTAATACGTTTTGAGGCTCTTTCAAACAACACTCGACCATCGACATCATCGGGCAAAAATTGTGGCGGCGTGCGTGTCACCCAGCTGGCATCGGTCACTTGCACCAATTCTGCAAAGATTTGCGCGCCAGAGTTACCACCGCCGACGACCAAGACTCGTTTGCCTTTATACGCATCTGGATCCGCATAATGTGCGGAGTGAGTTTGCTCACCATTAAATAGTTGTTGTCCTTCAATCTGTGGAATATAAGGATTGCTCCAGATACCAGTAGCACTAACCACTGCTTTGGCAAGCCACGTGAACTTACCGTCGCTGACTCTCAAGCAGTCGTTATCCTCATCACGCTCGACGCTTTGAACATCATAGGGGCGGTAGATGGGCAACTTATAATGCTTTTCGTAGTTATCAAAGTAATCTAAAACGTCTGTTAAATACGGACTGCTGTCGTCTTTGGCAGAGGTCATCATTCTGCCCGGTAGTGAGCTGACCGATGCTGGCGAGAACAGGCGTAATGAGGGCCAGAAGTGTTGCCAAGCACCGCCGCTGTCAGGTTGATTGTCTAGGATAATAAAGTCGAGGGGTTGCTTTCGGCTGGCACGTTTTAGATAGTAGCCAACTGCTAAGCCTGCTTGACCGCCACCGATGACGATGACGTCGAATATTTTGGTGGTGGGTTTTGAGGGCATAGTGTTTCTCGGTCTTTAAGCGATAGAGTAGAATATGAGTTTTATCTAAGAAACCATGGCTTTATATTAACTTAAAAGAATGAACTTTTAAGAAGTTTGGACTCTCTTTATTAGAGATGCCTTCATAAGACAAACCTAAGGTATCAAGGTAGGCACCGCTTAGTAGGTAACCGAAGAGCAATCTTTTTTGGGGCATGGGCACTGTTAGTTCAGTTATGATAGCTATGTTGGATGCCACAAGCTCTATTCAACTTTGTCTATTAACTAAGTAAATAATAGTTCAAAATTAAAGAGGTTATTCATACTTAATTTATTTATTAAAAATATAGAAGCTTTGCCCTTTTGAGATTCCACCACCTAAATTCACTCCGATATCTTCAGGACTCGTTATCGACAACTTTTCAAAGTTTACCTTATCCTTTTGGATTTCTAGTACCTCTTTTTTTACATAAGTACCATCTAGCTGTTTAACTATAAAAAAATCACCTAAACATACCTCACTATTCTCAGTTTCAAAACATAAAACTGAACCATTTCCAAAAAAACCCTTTATATTATTTATCTCCTTGCACAAATGCTCGGCTTCAAGCTCATTTAATTTATCAATTAAAGCTCTGCACACGACAAAAAAATTATCCCCACCCAATTTTCATAGGTTTAGGGGTTAAAAAGCTAACTAACTGTCGAAGTACAGTCTTATCATTGTTAAAAAACACCAAGCGCAGGCCCTCAATCAACACATCCAGGCCAAGCACAAACAAACTGGCTTGAGGTCGAGCGTTTGACTTCAACTTGCGTTTTAACGGCTTATCTTTGTCTTTATAAATACCGACATGATAAGCCCAACAAAATGCTAAGGCGTTCACTGCGACTAATTTACTGACCCGATCAAGATGGGTTAAGTGGGTATCTTCAAGATTAAAGCCACGCCCCTTTAAACAAGCAAATAAAGTCTCAATCTCCCAACGCTTAGCATAGCTTGTCATCGCATCCACTGTTTCTAGTTGATTGGTTGCGACAATCACTAAACCATAGTCTTTATCACGCTTGGCAAATACTCGAACCAAACAACCATCGACAGTCAGTATTCGCCCATGTCGATATGTTTCTTGATGGCTAACATGGCGCAATAACTCTTTAATCTGTACCAACTTGCCATGATGATTCTTAACTTTACTGTTCTTCTTAATCCGTATGGCAAAGGGTATGTGATTATTGGTGAGCCAGTTAAACCATTTTTCGCCAACAAACTCTCTGTCCGCTACTATCATCTCAAGGTTATCTTTGCCAAATTGTTTGATAAACCGCTCAATAAGTTCACAGCGTTCAAGATGGTTTGTATTACCTCGCTTATCTAGCATTTGCCAGTATAAGGGGATGGCTATCCCTTTATATACCACCCCTAGCATAAAGATGTTGAGGTTACTTTTACCCCATTTCCAGTTGGTGCGGTCAATGGTTAAGGTGACTTTGCCTAGCCCAAATAGTCGATATATCATTAAAGCTAATTGATCGTAGTCTATCCTCGCTTCGGCAAAAAATCGCTGTAGTCTGCGATAGTGGCTGTCGGTCTTGCCACCCTTAGGGAGGTGTCTTGCTATTTTTTTTAAGATTACTGCTTTGAGCAGTAATCAGGGCTATTATCATTAGGCTCAAACATGTGATTCTTGCCTTGTTCATACTCAGGTTTTGGGTTAAAGTTTCACTAAGTCTGTTAAAGTTTGGCATGGTCTGATTCGTCTTAAAAATCACTATTATGCCTTTGCTTTAACAGACTTTTTTGTTTTTTTTGTCGTGTGCAGAGCAATTAAAGTTTCAAATACCGCACGACCATAGCCTTCGAGATAATCAACATAATTATGCAACTCTTCAATACTTAAAATATTATCTATATGCTGACCATGAGCAATATCATTTCTACGAGATACAATATCATCAACTAAATTGAAAAAATTTTCACTTGTATTTATTGTATCTGTTGAGTTGCTACTTAAAAACCCACCTGAACGTTGACCTATAGCTTTAAGCTTAGGGGTTAATTTTATGTCTAAATAGTTTAAAGCTTCAGCTATTTTCACATGCTTCTGTAAATACCCCATTCTTAACACAACATCATCGTAGAATAATTAAGCCACCTGCCTGTACTCAGCAGGTGTCATATCATTAAGTGAATCATGGGGTCTTTCGGTGTTATAAACCTTGATCCAATCCTCAGTCAGCTTACTAACCTCGTTTAAATTGTTGAAAAGGTAGCAGTCTAAAACCTCATTACGATAACTGCGATTAAACCGTTCAATATAAGCATTCTGATAAGGACAGCCAGGCTCGATATAGTCAATATAGATGCCGTGAGCTGATGCCCAATCAGTGAATGTGCTAGATGTAAACTCACTGCCGTTATCCACACGAATTTGCTTAGGATAGCTGTAAATACCCCATTCTTAACACAACATCATCGTAGAATAATTAAGCCACCTGCCTGTACTCAGCAGGTGTCATATCATTAAGTGAATCATGGGGTCTTTCGGTGTTATAAACCTTGATCCAATCCTCAGTCAGCTTACTAACCTCGTTTAAATTGTTGAAAAGGTAGCAGTCTAAAACCTCATTACGATAACTGCGATTAAACCGTTCAATATAAGCATTCTGATAAGGACAGCCAGGCTCGATATAGTCAATATAGATGCCGTGAGCTGATGCCCAATCAGTGAATGTGCTAGATGTAAACTCACTGCCGTTATCCACACGAATTTGCTTAGGATAGCCATGCCACTCGGCTAGCTGGTCAAGGTAGCGAATTACTCGGAGTGAAGGCATACTGGTACCAATATCAATGCCTAATACTTCACGGTTGTAATCATCAATCACATTAAAGGTTCGAAAGCGAATATTGTTGTGCAGCTTATCGCTCATAAAGTCCATAGACCAAGTATGACCCAATGCGTTTGGCACACTTAGCGGCTTAGGGTTGCGCGTTGGTAGCCGTCTTTTAGACTTACGGCGTAGGTTTAAGTTTAACGCGGTATAAACACGGTGTACTCGCTTGTGATTCCATGAGTAGCCAAGCTTGCGTATACGCTTAAAACACTTTGGGAAACCCCAACGATTGTGCTTGTCAGTAAGCTTGTTTAAGACATCAATAATCTCACTATCATCAGGTAGCTTAGGCTTATAGTAGTAAGCGGTTCGACTCATACAGACCACCTGACAACTAACTGCAATGCTGACATCATACTGCGCCTGTAATTCTTGCGCCCAGACTTTGCGCTCGGGTACAGGCGCTATAGCTTTTTTATGATATCTTCCTGCATTTGCGCTTTAAGGCTTAAATCAGCATACATCTGTTTAAGCCTACGGTTTTCTTCTTCAAGCTCTTTTAGTCGTTTGACATCAGAGGCTTCCATACCGCCGTATTTAGACTTCCATTTGTAAAATGTCGAGCTAGCTACCCCGTATTTACGGCACAGCTCTTTAGCAGATATCCCAGCTTCTGCTTCTTTTAATATTGATACTATTTGGGTCTCGGTCATTCGTTTGCTCATATTAAAACTCCTTATGCGTATTTTATAAGAAATTCTACGTTTGAGCTGTGTTATTTTAGGGGATAGTTACACTCACTAACGAGTGTAAGTAATTTCGCTGATAAATAAAAATGATTATCACGAAACTTTTCTGGTAAATTATTATAGTTACTAACAATTTCGGGCACTTTATTGATAAACTCTTCAATCCATTCACCTATATGTTTCTCTAAAATTCCATATAACGAAATTATTAGGGATTTATACTCAAATATTTTTTTTGAAACACGAAATCCATTTAAGTGCTCTCTATATTGAATGAGCTCATTGTTAGTCGAACTTTGACTTACAGTACCGATACTATCTATAAGTCTGATATGTTGTAAATAATCTCTAATACTTCTAATATCTTTAATAAATAGTTCTAAAGTTTCGTCCTGCATATCAACAACCCACTATAAATAAGGTGCAAATAAATTATCAAAATACTCTATTCTTGCTTTGATTACTGATGGACTTGTATTGCGTCCATAAAATAACCTTTCACCGTCTAAAACTGTAGGCTGATTATATTTACTATTTTCAATTCTATCTGCTGATAACAAAAGTTTATCTTTCAACTCAATATGTTTAGCTACCGACTGCATTAAAGGGTCGTATATAGCCTTTTGAGGCTTTGTTACTCTCCTTTCATATACAGGAGAGAAAAATGCTTCATCACCAAATATACGATAAACTGTATCGACAACATCATTAAATAAACTCTCCAAAGCCTTAATCGTTGCTTCTGGGAAACTATTAGCTTGCTTTAAATATTCGTCTAGAAAGTCTTCAACTGTTCCAGTTAAGTCATCAATAAAGCGATAAGCAAAAAATCTAAGTACTAACTCTACATCGTCCATCTTTCTGTAAGCTTCACTAGTAAGAAGCTCTTCTTCTCCATCACTTTCTAAAGGAATCTGCCACATAGTTCTAAACTTTTCATTCTGTGAAAGCTTTATACACAGTTGATTAAATCGTCCATTATAAAGTGCGTTTCTAGTCTCTTGTGGGGTCAGTTTTTCACCCCCACTATTCAAACGTTCAAATACAATTTGTTTTAACTCTTCAGCTTCTTCAGGAGTTTTCGCTGTTTCTTCAAGCAATACAATCGAAGATATATATCTCCTATCTATACCTTTTTGTACTTCTATAGGTAGTTCATCGTATTTCTTTCCTTCTAATTCCTTCCAGTAACCTAAATTTTCTAAGGCAAAATTACCACTATAGTAATCATATACTGTAGTTAAACGTTGTAAGCCATCCATGACTTCATATTTAGAATAATCGTATTCATAAAGAAATACAGGGGGTAATGGTACGTTCATTATGAAGGACTCTATTAATCTAGACTTTCTTCCGTTATCCCATCTTTTTCTTCTCTGATACTCAGGGTTTAGCTTATAATCTCCACTATCAAGCATGGCCTTTATACTTTTAACTGGATATCTTGCTTGCTCTGTGACAATTCTTATTTCACCTCTTTTATATTTAGCGTTTATCTCTTCTTCAGTCATATCTGTTACTTCTATCTTCACTTTGTCTTTAATGAAGACTTCACCATCTATTCTATTCATACTAATTCTGCTCCATTAGAAGTTCTCAATAAGTTTTATTTAAACTTAATACTTAATGTGTAACTTTTGATTTTTCTGATTTTATTAAAACTATCTACAATATAACAGTAAAAATTACTCTATGCATTTACGTATAAACAGAGAATAAATAATTATATTGTATTTATTTTACTCACTGAACAATTTCATATCATTTTCAATAGTGAGTGTAAAACGTATAGTACTCTATTGACTACTCTTTAAATTTAAAGTTACTATTTATTATTGCAATAATTTTTTTGCAACTGAGTATTGGTTAACCAAGATAGTAGCGAAAAGCGGGAAAAGCTACCAAATAACCCCCACAAAAAAGGCCATCCCAATCAGGACGGCCTTTTTCTTATTCAAACACTCAAAAACAATCTACGACGCTTTATCAAGCATGGGCTTTAAGAACTGACCAGTGAACGACTCTTTGGTATTCGCTACATCTTCAGGCGTACCTTCAGCGATAATCATGCCGCCGTTTTTACCACCTTCAGGGCCCAAGTCCACAATCCAGTCCGCGGTCTTAATCACATCCAAGTTATGCTCAATCACCACAATGGTGTTGCCCTTATCACGTAAGGTGTGCAGGATGTTGAGCAGCTTATAGATATCATGGAAATGCAGACCAGTGGTCGGCTCATCCAAGATATACAGCGTCTGACCGGTATCACGCTTGGCAAGCTCACGTGCCAGCTTCACACGCTGAGCTTCACCGCCCGATAACGTCGGTGCAGACTGACCTAAGCGGATGTAGCTTAAGCCCACATCCATTAATGCTTGCAGACGACGATGAATCGGCGGAATGGCTGAGAAGAACTCAGTGGCATCTTCAACCGTCATGTCAAGCACTTCAGCGATGCTCTTGCCTTTGTAATGAATCTCAAGCGTCTCACGGTTGTAGCGCTTGCCATGACAGATGTCACACGGCACGTACATATCCGGTAAGAAGTGCATTTCCACTTTAATCAGGCCATCACCCTGACAGGTCTCACAGCGTCCGCCTTTGACGTTAAAGCTAAAGCGGCCGGCTTTATAACCACGGGCTTTGGCTTCTTGGGTCTGTGAGAATAAGTCACGAATTGGAGTGAATACGCCAGTATAGGTCGCTGGGTTAGAGCGAGGCGTACGACCGATAGGGCTTTGGTCAATATCGACCATCTTATCTAGATACTCAAGACCAGTAATGCTGTCGTATTTATCGGGAATTAAGGTCGAGGCGTTATTTAACTGAGTGGCAGCAAGCGGCATCAAGGTGCGGTTAATCAGTGTTGATTTGCCTGAGCCTGATACCCCTGTGACACAGGTAAAGGTACCGATTGGAATGGTCAAATCCACATCTTGTAAGTTGTTGCCGTTGGCGCCTTTTAGCTCAATTTGCATCGGCACAATGTTTTTCGCTTTTGGCTTTTTGTTCTTCGCCTCTTTTGCCGCAGCGGCCGCTTTGGCTTTGCCCATTGGCATAATGCGCGCTTTTTCTGGCGGATTATTTAGATCAATGGTTTTGGCTTTGTGACGCACCTTAGGAATGGCAATCTCTTTTTTACCGGACAGATACTGACCGGTTAGCGACTCTTCCACATCCATAATCTCTTGCATCGTACCTTGTGCAATCACATGACCACCATGCACACCGGCACCGACACCGATGTCAATCACGTGGTCAGCTTGGCGAATGGCATCTTCATCATGCTCAACCACCAATACGGTGTTGCCCAAGTCACGTAGGCGAGTTAGAGTTTGAAGCAGGCGGTCATTGTCACGTTGGTGCAGACCAATAGACGGCTCATCGAGCACATACATCACGCCCATGAGACCCGCACCAATTTGGCTGGCCAGACGAATACGCTGAGCCTCACCGCCTGATAAAGTTTCGGCAGAGCGGGCAAGGTTAAGATAATCTAGACCGACGCTGACTAAGAAGTTTAGGCGCTCGTTGATTTCTTTAAAAATCTTTTCACTAATTTCGCCTTTGGCGCCTGACATTTTTAAGTCGGCATAATAATCTGCGGCATCGCCAATCGACATTTGCACGATATCAGCAATGCCTTTGTCATCGACACGCACGTTACGGGCAATCTCATTAAGACGTGCGCCATCACAGACGTTACAGGTGGTGTCAGCTAAGTATTTGGCCAGCTCGTCACGTACAAAGTTACTTTGGGTCTTGGCATAACGGCGCTCAAGATACGGCAGTACCCCTTCAAATGGGGTGGTCTTTTTGGTTTTACGCCCCCGCTCATCAGTAAAGTTAAATTCGACTTTCTCTTTGCCTGAGCCATTTAAGATAATATCGCGGTGTGCTTTATCCAGCTCTTGCCACGGGGTATCCATATCAATATTAAAATGATTGGCCACCGTGCTTAATAAACCAAAGTAATAAGCATGGCGCTTATCCCAACCATTAATCGCCCCTTGGTTTAAGGATTTTTCAGTATTGGTGACTAATTTGTCAGCAGAGAAGTATTGACGTTTGCCGAGACCATCACAGGCAGGGCAGGCGCCATACGGGTTGTTAAAACTAAACAGGCGAGGCTCAAGCTCTGAGACCGCGCGGTCACAGACTGGGCAAGAATGCTTGGCGGACAATACTTGATCATCGCTATCTTGGTTTGACGCATCGGGATTGGGGTTGCCATCCATATAATGCAAAATAGCCAAATCACCGCCTAAGCGCAGCGCCGTCTCTAAGCTCTCTGCCACGCGATTGCCTAAATCATCACGGACTTTAAAGCGGTCGACCACCACCTCAATGGTGTGTTTTTTATTCTTCTCAAGCGCAGGCAGCTCATCCATATCATAAACGTGGCCATCCACACGCACACGCACAAAACCTTGACCGACCAATTGCTCAAGCAGCACTACATGCTCGCCTTTGCGGTCACGAATCACAGGCGCTAAAATCATCAGCTTGGTGTCTTCAGGCAGCGCCATAATATCATCGACCATCTCAGTAATGGTCTGTGCCACCATGGGTAGGTTATGCACCGGACAAAATGGGGTGCCGACGCGGGCATAAAGCAGGCGCAGGTAGTCGTAAATCTCGGTAATGGTACCCACTGTCGAGCGGGGGTTGTGGTTGGTTGATTTTTGTTCAATGGCAATGGCAGGAGATAAGCCTTCGATGCTATCGACCTCAGGCTTGTCCATTTGTGATAAGAACTGACGCGCATACGCCGATAAGCTTTCGACATAACGGCGCTGGCCTTCTGCATACAAGGTGTCAAATGCTAAGGACGATTTACCCGAGCCTGACAAGCCGGTGATCACCACAAATTTATCACGAGGAATGTCAATGTCGATATTTTTTAGGTTGTGGGTGCGTGCGCCGCGAATCTTAATGTGTTCGTGTGCCATAGAGAGCCTTTTGTTATAAATTTAATAAGTAAGTAAATAAATAGGGGTAATTGGGTTTATGGATGATGAGGTGATTTAATTGGGTTTGAAATATAAATTAGTTATAAAAGTAAGCGGAGTGCTATTGCCCCACTCATTTAATGCTCGGCCAATTTAATACCTAGTAATTGAGCCAACAATAGCCCAGTTACTCGCTAAGTTAAATAAGAGGTGAGTTTAATAAATGTATAGGTTAGTTAGAGTTTGTTTAGAGCAATAAATGCAGTATGAATAAGCTATTAATGGGTGTGATTTGGCCAAAATTCAAGAGCAAGCAGCGGCAAGATGGCTTAAATAGCGTTGCTAAAATTGAATACATACACCGATACTTAACGGCAGATAAGGCAGCAGCCACTTATGTTGCAGAGCAGAAAAATGGTATAACCAAATTTGAGTATAATGTCGCTGCGCATAGCGGGAGTGAATCCATTATAATGGCACAGTTATTTGACAGTCATCACCCCATCATGTGGGTGCCGCTATAGTGGGAGCAATATGAATAGCATCGAGAAGCGAGCCATTGCCGGTATAGGTGGTATCTTTGCACTGCGTATGATCGGCCTATTTATGATAGTGCCGGTCTTTTCGGTTTATGGTAACAATTATGCCCATGCCACACCCTTATTAATTGGTTTGGCTGTCGGTATTTATGGGTTGGGGCAGGCCCTATTCCAAATCCCTATGAGTATGGCAGCGGATAAATTTCCGCGCAAGCCGATGATATTTTTAGGGCTATTATTATTTGCCATCGGCGGTGTGGTCGCTGCGACTGCCACTGATATTTATCAAGTCATTATCGGTCGGGCGCTGGCAGGTAGTGGCGCAGTCTCGGCAATTCTTATGGCATTATTGGCCGATGTGACCCGTGAGCAGCAGCGTACCAAGGCTATGGCCACTATGGGACTGACCATTGCGACTTCTATTATGCTGTCGTTTGCCATTGGACCGATGATGGTAGCCAGCCTAGGTATCTCTGGGCTATTTTGGTTGACCGCAGTATTTGCGCTGGTTGCCATGCTGCTGTTATTGTTTGTGCCTACCCCGCTTAGAGTACTGCGACACAATCTGGCCAATCAATCGATAGGGGAGCAGCTAAAAGAGGTGCTGCGTATTGGCGATTTAAACCGGCTGCATATCGGTATCTTTGCACTGCATTTAACCATGACTGCCATCTTTGTGATTGTGCCTCAGCAGTTGGCAGACGTGCTAGATTTGAGTGTGCGTCAACAGGGTATGGTGTATTTACCGCTGCTGTTTATTGGCTTTGCCATTGCCATTCCCTTTATCATTATTGCCGAAAAAAAACGCAAAATGCGTCAGATATTCTTAGCGGCATTAACTTTGTTGGTCGCAGCGTTTGTCTGTCTGGCGCTAGGCAGTAAGTTAAGCTATGTATTGCTGTTTGGGCTCGGTCTTTACTTTATCGGTTTTAACTTACTTGAGGCGACGATTCCCTCTTGGATTTCTAAAAAAGCACCTGTGGCCAATAAAGCGACGGCGATGGGTATTAACTCCTCCAGCCAGTTTTTAGGAGCCTTCTTCGGTGGGGCCTTGGGCGGTATGTTACTTAGCCAAGGTCCGATGCTGGCCTGGGGGCTACTCGGTGCAGTAATGGCTGTGGCGTTGGTCTTAATTCTACCGATTTCGCAGCCCCCTTACTTAACCAGTACCACGTTAGCGATCCCCAAACAAGTAGATGTCACGGCGTGGTCACAGCAAGTTATGTCAGTCGGTGGGGTGGATGAAGTGGTGGTTATGCCCAAAGATGGGGTGGCTTATTTAAAACTTGATAAACAAAAAATCGATGATTATTCACGACAGTTACTGTCGCAACTTACCGAAACTAAGCTAGATATTTAGCCAAAATTTCGGTACAGTGAGGGCAAGTGCTAGCAAGTATGATACAGATAGTTTATATTAACTCACTATTTAATAAATATACAAAAAGGATAACTTATGCGTGGTGTAAATAAAGTCATTATTATTGGTAACTTAGGCAATGACCCTGAGACCCGCCAGTTCAGTAATGGGGGCAGTGTGACCAATATTTCGGTGGCGACCTCTGAGCAGTGGACTGATAAACAAACTGGGGAAAAGCGCGAGGCCACTGAGTGGCACCGAGTGACCTTATTTAATCGCTTGGGCGAAATCGCAGCTCAGTATTTACGTAAAGGCAGCAAAGTATACATCGAGGGCAGCCTACGTACCCGTAAATGGCAAGATCAAAACGGGCAAGACCGTTACACTACCGAAATCCGTGCCGATCAAATGCAGATGCTAGATGGCGCAACCGGTGGTATGGGCGGTGGCGGGTTTACGGGTAATCAGACCGGTGGCCAATGGGGTCAAGGCGGCCAAGGTAATCAGGGCAATCAAGGCTTTGCTGGCAACCCGAACACCACTCAAGGTGGTTTTCAAGGTCAACAAGGCGGTGGTTTTCAAGGTCAACAAGGCGGCAATCAGGGTGGTAATACCTTTAATGCACCACCTGCTGCTACTTCTGGTCAAACTAACTTTGCGCCACAAGCACCGGCTGCACAGCCACCTCAGCCTCAGCAGACCCCTGCCTTTAACAATCAAACAACCACCCCTGCAGGTGGTATGACTGATACGCCTAAAGATGACGATATCCCGTTCTGATGTTTACCTAAGACGATATTGTAAATAACAAGATGTTGTATTTAGAAACATATGGCCCATTGATATAACTGTCATTGGGCTATATTTTTATATCTCTTGTTGTGATGAGATGGGGGCGGTAATGAAATACTCTAAATTGATTCAGTTAACTGCCATAGGTGTGGCGTTGTTATTAATCCCAAGGCGCAGCAGTCGTCAGCCACAACAGACTGTGGTCCGGCCATCTGATCTAGAGGCAAACTCTGATTTTGTATCTGATGATATATCGCATGCCAAGCCAAAGTCATCTAAGCGCTCTGATCAATCCACGACACAAAGCAATACGGATAGGGATACCTCCAGTGACAGATAAGCCGATAGATTACGCGTTAATAGATACTCACACTCATTTTGATGACTTTGTGTTTGATGAAGATAGGCTGAGCTTGGCAACTGCAGCTTATGGGTCTGGGCTACGTCATTTATTACTCATTGGTTATCTGGCCAAATATTTTGAGCGCATGCGGCAAACTCAGCAGCAGCTATCAAGCTATTCACATAACATACAAGCCAATAAGGCCGCAGTACCCAAGGTCTATCTTGCCTCAGGGCTACATCCTGCTTATATCTTTGAGCATACTGAAGCGGATTTAGACTGTCTGGCTCAATTTTTACAACGCCATCCTCATGTTGCTATCGGTGAGATTGGTCTGGATACCTTTAGCGATGAATTAAAAACAGATGAGTCGTTAAAAAAACAAAAACGCTTCTTTAGCGCTCAATTGGATTTGGCCGTTGAGCATCAGTTGCCGGTGTTGCTGCATATTCGTAAGGCTCATGCTGAATGCTTGGCGCTATTAAAACAGCACAGTTATAAAGCCACTGAACTTGGCGGTATCGCCCACAGCTTTAGTGGGGGTGAGCAAGAAGCCAAAGCCTTTGTTAAGCTAGGTTTTAAGCTTGGCGTTACCGGGCAGATTACCAATACCAATGCCAAAAAACTACGCCGAGCCATTACTGCCGTGGTAGAGGAGTTTGGCCTACAGAGCTTGGTATTAGAGACAGATTGTCCGGACATGACGCCTGTGTGCTGTCAGCAAGGAAGTACGCCTACCCGAAATGTTCCAGGTAATTTAGGCTTTGTGCTACAAGGGTTGAGTGAGCTTCTT
Source organism: Psychrobacter raelei (assembly GCF_022631235.3). Classification (NCBI taxonomy): domain Bacteria; kingdom Pseudomonadati; phylum Pseudomonadota; class Gammaproteobacteria; order Moraxellales; family Moraxellaceae; genus Psychrobacter; species Psychrobacter raelei. Next base: position 2,592,007 of record NZ_CP093310.2, on the reverse strand, counting down.
CACGTGGATAAGGCCACCTTAGCACAGCAGCTATGGCAAAACAGTTGTGAGGCGTTAAAAGTGGATTGGCCTTATCCCGCCTAACGAATACTGTATAATAGCCTGTCGTTTTTATTTTAAAACCAGGTGATCGTAACTCTATTCATTAAATCTGGCCCTAAACCCATCATTTTATAAAAAGTAAGCGCTTTATGACCTCAACTTCAGCGACAGACAATAGCCAATATGATCGACGCTTCAAAGGCACTCAGACCTTATATGGTACAAAAGGCTTTGCCAATTTTGAAAAGGCGCATGTCATAGTCATCGGCGTGGGCGGTGTGGGTACTTGGGTGGCAGAAGGGCTAACACGTACGGCAATTGGTCAAATGACTTTGATTGATATGGATGTGTTGGTGGCCTCCAATGTCAACCGTCAGCTGCCAGCCATGGACAGTGGCTTTGGAAAAAGTAAGATTGAACAGATGGCCGGGCGGGCGCGTCAGATCAATCCAAAGATACAGCTCAACTTAGTTGATGACTTCTTAACCGCAGAAAATGTCGCTCAGCTATTGCCAAGCCGAGAGCAGGCCAAGCAAAGCGCTGAGCAAGGGACAGCGACCATTGTACTTGATTGTACCGATGACATGTCGGCAAAGCTTGCCATTGCCTTACACTGCCGATTTAACAAATTAAAGCTAATTTGTGCTGGCGGTGCTGGTGGTAAAACCGATCCATTACAAATTACAGTGAGTGACCTAAAAGACACCTATCAAGATCCATTGCTGGCACGCCTGCGCACCAAGCTGCGTAATGAGCATGGCATTAATAAGGCCATGAAAGAGAAGTTCGGCATTAAATGTGTCTACTCCACCCAGCCGCCTATTGTCAATAAATCAGCCGATGGTAGCGTGCAGACCGGCGGCCTACATTGCGGCGGTTATGGCTCTGCGGTGGCCGTCACTTCGGTGGTGGGTATGGTCATGGTCAGTGAGACGTTAGCGATGCTAAGCCGCTAGTCTTGGTAGCCATCATAAAACAAACATCAAAAAAAGCCGTTATGATAACGGCTTTTTTAAACTGCTTCGATGCACTGATAGCTTAGCGAGCAGCGCCGCCGGCAGCGGTACAAACTGTGCGGTCATCATATCAGCTAATACCTGAGCACATAGCGGTGCAAAAGCATAGCCCTTAGAGCCCATGCCGCTCAGTGTCCAAATCAGACCCTGCTCATCGACTGCACCCACCAAAGGGTGATAATCTGGCGTCTGTGATCGAATACCCACTCGTGCCTGCCATCGCTGATATAAGTCAGCCTCTGTATCTGGTAAGGGTAGAACCGCCGAAAGCTCAGGCAGCGCCGTTAGTAGCTTTTGATGGTTAATCGCATGCTCACTAAGCCGAATCTCATCATCCAAATCATTGCGAATAAAGCTCGCCCCAAGCAAAAAAGTAGGCACAGAGGGCGTGACTGAGTTAATGGCTTCATCACCGGGCTGCGGTATAAAAGGGGCGCAGTAGCCTGAGTATTTTAGTGGTAAGGTTGGCAGTGCTTGCAGCTGCTCGGTAGTGGGCTCAAACCATGATAATTGACCCCGAATTTTACGAAACTCAAAAATGCGCGCATCCAAGCTTTGACTTTCAAAAGCGGCAGCAATAACCACTCTATTGACCGACAACACCTCCCCACTTTCGCAGTGCAGCATAACTTTAGTACGCTTAGCAGGCTGCGCCGTTATATCCGCAGTGACTTCAATGACTTCACTTACTTCAGCTACGTCATCAAAAGCCTTTGCCTGTAAGGGGGTAATGCGCTTAATATTCGCTTGTTTAAAGCTGATGTTTGGGTGGGTAAGTACCTTATCGGCCAGTGCCTTAGGGTTAATAAGCCCTGATTGAGGCAAGTATAAATTCGCTGTCAAATCCTGCTGCTGTAAACCAGATATATCTCGGGCGCTATCAAGTGATAAGGTGGTGGCCATTTGCTCAGGATATTCAGCGATTTGGTGCACATCGACGTTGCTTTTTTGTAGCAAGTCTAAGGTGGTGGTGGGGGTAAAGATTTTATGCTCACCTTGATCGATTTGACGATAAAAGCGTTGGCTATAAAGGTAGCTGATGCTGTGCAAATGCTCAGCCACATGAGCAAGCGGCGTCATCTTAGGAGCAAGCAGCGCCCTTGGGTTGCCAGAGGCACCCGCTAACGGGGCCTCTTTGTCTATTAAGCTCACCGCATTACCACGCTGCGCCAATGACCAAGCCGCCATTAATCCACAAACACCTGCACCAATCACTGCAATCTGCTCGTTGGGCGTCACGGCATGTGTATCCAGTGTGACTTGCTTCTTAGAGCGTAATGCTAAAGTTGACTTGGCATCATACTCAGTAGCACCTTGGTTGTCACTGGTATCGTCACTGACTGCTACCGGCTCAAGCTTGGTGGCGGTTAGCATTTCACGTTTGCGTCCAAAGCCTTTGGTTTTTTTGATCTCAAAGCCTGCCGCCATCAAGCCGCGTTTGACCACGCCAGCACTGCTAAAGGTCGCCGCAGTAGTACCAGGCTTAGATAAGCGCTTTACCTGCTCAAAGATCTGATCTGCCCAAAGCGACTCATTACATGCAGGCGCAAAGCCATCTAAGTACCAAGCATCAATGTGAGCGCCATAGGGCAGCGTGTCATAGCTATTGGCCAATTGTTGTAAGCTGAAACAGGCATCACCAAGCCATAAATCTAACGTGACATCTTCGGCCAACTGTAGGCGATGACAGCCAGATATCAAGGTGGGATATAAGGCGAGTAGCTGATCGACAAAGGGCACCAGACTGGTGTCTTTATGCTTCCAGCTTTCAAGACTGCGGCTTAAATCGGCATGAGTGAGCGGATACTTTTCGGTACTGATGATATGCAGCCGCGGTGTTAGCGAGCGTGAGCCCTTTAAATGGTCTTGCAAGCTCGTTTGCAGGTTAGTTTGTGAGTTGAAATAAGTATGGAACTGCTGCTTACTGTGTTCCCAAAGCTGCCAAGTGGCCAGTATATTAAGACCGGTACCAAAGCCTAATTCAGCAATGCTAAAGTTAGACGCTGTGCTACTATTCGCTCGGCTAAATAAGGCTTCAAAGCGCTCAGGTAATTTATTTTGGGTCAAAAATACATAACGCGACTCATTTAATCCATCGACCAAAGAGTAATACACATCGCCGAATATCTCAGAGACGGGGACCACGTTACCGAGTTCATCTTCACGCCAAGACAGCTTGGCAGGGGTGACCTTATCCATTTTGTGCCTTATGTTATTGCTTGGGTTATGGTTTTTGTACCAAATCTTGCCTTAACTTTAAGAGTGCCCATTACCAGCGGTCACGGCGACTAAAGATAAAGCCGCCCAACAAAACGCCTAAGAATAAAGAGACGGCGACCGTCACCGCACCATACATAAACAGCTGACCGCTGCGCTCATTGATAAGTACATTAACGCGAGTCTCAAGATCATTAACATCACGCTGCAACTGAGCATTGCGGCTGAGCAGCTCTTGATTGGCCGCTGACAAATCAGCATCACTGGGCTGCATTTTACTGGCTAAGCTTTTTGGGTTTTTTAACACATCGGTATCAGCAGCGGTGCCTGATGCTTGTGCGGCGGCATCTTGTTGCTCAGAGTGAACCGTCTTTGGCAGAGTATCCCCATTAAACGGCGAGGCAGGTGGTGGCGCCACTTGTGGGTCTGTGGGTGATTGCTCGGTAGCCTGAGCGCCGGGCTGATTGACCACCACTGTCGGCGCAGCCACCGCAGTTAGCGGCAATGCAAATGCCATGCTTAATAGGCCGGCACTGAGCATGGCAGCTAGGCGATAGCGGGTTTTTGGAGACGATAATGAGGGAGTTTGAGACTGAGCAAAATCTGAGGCAGCGCGCATAGCTAGGGATTCCAAGAAGCAGTGAAGCTTGAGCAATTAGGCAGAGGGTAGGACTTTAATAAAGGGTTTGATATCGACATGGCTATATACGCCCGCTGTGAGATAAGGCTCTTGGCTGGCCCAGTCTTGGGCCGCTTCTAAACTTTCAAAAGCGGCGATGATTAAGCTGCCTGACATGGCCGTTTGACCCACTTCAAGAGGCGTTGGTCCAGCGATAACCAAGCGGCCTTGTGCCTCAAGCTCGTGCAGACGAGCCAAATGAGCCTCACGGGTTTGTTGTCTAAGCTCAGAGGAGTTGGCCACATCATGGCCCATAATCATAAATAACGGCATATTCATTCTCAGTTAGTGTATTAGCCTAGCTTATTTTGGCTTGTTTGATTTATTAGATTTGTCATCTAGCATTTCAGGGTTAATGTGGCTTTTTAGTATCACAAACTGACCCACCATGAAGACTAACATGAAAGGTAGCCAGCCGTAGGTTTTGAAGTTGATCCAAGTTTGCTCGCTGGTATAAAAAGCAAAATAGTACTGCAATCCGGCCATCAATACAAAATAGCCTACCCAGGCCAAAGTCAGCTTATTCCAGCCAGAGTGAGTCAGATTAAACACGCTCTTCATGGCCATCTCTAACAAAGGTCGGCCGATTAATACACTGATTAATAAGGCCACGGCAAATATGCCGTTAATCACCGTCGATTTCCATTTTAGATAAATGTCATCATGGAACAATAAGGTAAGACCACAAAAGACCACGGTAAGCACTAAGGTAATCGCTTGTTGCTTGGTCAGGCGCCCCTTCTGGGTGATCAAATGGATCACTGCCACTGCGACCGTAGCGATTAAAATAGCCCCTGCGCCCGCCAAGATGCCTTGGGTTTTGGCCACATAAAAAAAGGCAAGTAAGGGGATAAAATCTAGCAATGCTTTCATAAAGGTCACAATAATAGAAAAAGAAGAGTGGGGGATGACTTGAGGCAATAGTTTACACGGCCTGACCCACAAAAAAAAGCATTGCGCATACAATACCTTGTAAGATGAGGTTTAAAGCGGGCAGTTATCTTTTTGCGAACTTAATTAAACACAGCTTTTACCAAAACATCGACAAATACCGCTCATTAACCGCTACAATAGTCACTCTATTTTATTGTAATTTTTAAGACTGCTATTATGCCGCACTGCTCACCATCACAACCCTCTACCACAAATCTTGCTTACAAACGCATTGACTTACACAGTCACAGTACCTGCTCTGATGGCAGCAATAGCCCAAGCGAGCTACTGCACAAAGCCCATGCTGCCCATATCGACATCTTTGCGCTAACCGATCACGATACTTTGGCGGGTATCCCAGAGGCCAAGGCCACGGCGCAGGCACTGGGTATTACTTTAATTAATGGGGTGGAGATAAGCTGTCAGCACACGCTTACTGGCGGCTATGGCAAGAATAAAGCCAAAGACAAAATCATTCACGTACTGGGTCTAGGTTTTGATGATTTTGAGCAGATGAATAACACCTTAACTCACATCCAAGTGAGCCGTGGCAATCGTGGCCGGATGATTGTACAAAAAATGGCTGAATTAACGGGTCATGACTTCGATGACATGTGGCAAGCTGTACTGCTCAAGGCAGATGGCAATGCCGATGCCGTAGGACGAGCACACATTGCCAAGGTCTTGTTAGAACAAGAGATTGTACCTACCATGCAAAAGGCTTTTGATAAGTATTTGGCCGATAATAAAGCCGCTTATGTGCCCATTGAAACCTTAAGCATGCAAGATACCATTGAGCTGATTCATCGCTGCGGCGGCAAAGCGGTATTGGCGCATCCCACCCGCTACAATCTATCGGCGACTCGGGTACGTAAATTGATAGCCGAGTTTGCACAATTTGGCGGTGATGGCTGTGAGCTGCCCAGCAATGATGAGCCATTAAGCACACGGCGCATGGTGGATAGAAGTATTGCAGAGCATGGACTGCAAGTGTCAACTGGTAGCGACTTTCATGGCAGCAGCATGCCTTGGCGCAAGCTTGGCGACGTACCAAGCTTGGCTGAGGGGCAGACATTGGTGATTGAAGCGTTATTGAGTGCCTCTTAATTAAGGTCTACTTGCCGCGGTTGCTATTTTAAATGAGTTACCAAAGCTGACAGTACGCTGGTGGCAAAGGTGCCGGTGGGTAAGGTAAATTGCAGCACCAAACTTGGCTTATCCGCTTGCTCTGTTGTCCATGACCAGCTGAAATCACTCACTGCTAAGCGGGTTGCGCGGCGCATGGTTTTTAACTGTTTTTTCTCAAGGCCTTGAGCCAGTCTTTGTAACACAGCATCTTGACTCACCACTTTATCTTCTAAGGCTTTTGCAGCCTCGCTGACTTTGTCATTTTTGATGCCCCACAATGGCGCAGTTGGGTGAATATCGCCACTGGCCAGCCGCTGGTGTATCTCTTGATCAATCTGCTCAACACAAAACACAGACCCCGAACCATCCAGATTAAACACATCGCCGTCTATGGCAGTATTCCAGCCTCCCAGCTGAACTCTGGCTGAGACGATTTGATTAAAAATAGCGCTGCGGGCTGAGGAGAGTAATAAAGATTGCGCATCACGGCTTTTTTTTGGATGAGGCGGACGGCCATTTATTGTGCCCTGTTCAAACCACTCCAAAGCGCTGACAATGTTGTTGCCCTGCCTGCCAAAGCGCTGCTCACCAAAGTAGTTGGGCACCCCTTCTTTGCTGATAAGCGTTAGGATCTCATCAACTGTAGCAGGGGCAGCTGCCACCTTAGGGTTGAGCTCAATATCGGTTAAGCGAATGACAAATCTATTGGCCTTGTGCGTACCGCGATTGAGCTTTTTGCTGTGCCAGGTTTGCTGTCGTACTTCTATCGATTCGGTGGCAGTGGTCAAGTGCGCTTTGGCAAATTCATCAAAGCTTATATCAGGCAGCTTGCCTTTGGGTAGACGCAAGCTAAACCACTGGGTGGTCACTGCATGACGATCTTTTAGCCCAGAGTAACCCACATCCCGACTGGGTATCTTGGCCCATTTAGCAAGCTGATCGGCCACAAAGCTGGTATTCATGGCGGTCTTTTTAATCAATAGCCACAAATGCTCCCCTTCACCAGACAGACCAACTTCCAGCAGCTCATCTACCTGAAAGTATTCAGGGGACTGCTTAAAACAGGCGCTTAATATAGGGGCAGGCAGGGGCTGAGCTAGGCATTGACTGCTGGTCAGATGCTTGATTTGATCGGAAGTAATTTCAGGTAACAGAGGCGTAGCGGAAGTCATAAGCGGCTCAAATGATAAAATGATTTTGGAAAATAGGGGTAAATAACTGCGATAATAACATGTTTACTTGCCTGCTTAATTTTTGGTTTAATAGCTTAACGCGTTATTTTACTCAGCCTTTGGAGAATGAGTCATGCCAAGCCCCAATGTTTTTTTGCGTCAAGCCACCCTAGAGGATAGTGAGGCTTTACTGCGTCTGTTAAATCAATGCTATCGCGATGATGTGGGATGGACCAATGAAGCACATTTGGTGGGCGGTATTCGAACCACAGTGGCTGAAATTGAAAAGGTAATTAATACCCCTCGGCATTATTTATTTGTTTTTCCTCAAGTCACCGAAGGCAAGGAAACTGGGGATATTTTAGGCTGTATTGCTGTTGATTTTGGCCAGGCAGATAACCGCGAGCACAGCAGCCAAAATAATGATGCTTATATTGGTATGTTTGCAGTTCATTGTGACTTACAAGGTCGGGGCGTTGGCAATCAGATTCTGCAAGCGGCTGAGACCTTTGCCGGTCGGCATTTAAAATCAGAAGATACGCAAGGCAACGCCAGATTAACCATGAGCATTTTGAGCCAACGCCCCGAGCTGCTGGCTTACTATCAGCGCCGAGGCTATGTGTTAACTGGTAAGAGTATGCCGTTTCCTGTAGATGGCAATAATGGTGAGCCCAAAGTTGAGGGGCTACAATTGCTTGAACTAGAAAAGAGGCTATCTGCCATAGGCTATTAGACACACCAAGGCTTGGCTTATCACGGCAACAGATTTGACTTTAAAACCGCTCATCAAGTGTTTGTAGGTTATATTTAATCGCCTCAAAACAAATACCAGGCTTAAAGCCGCGGTATTGTAAGAATCGAAGCTGACGCGCTTTTATTTTTTGGTCAGTGGGAATCTCATCGCCATATTTTTTGACCCGGGCTTCAACGGCCAAACGCAGCCAGTCGACGCATTCTACCAATGTATTGTCTGACAACACATCGACAAACTCTTCGTTATCCGCCATCGCCATATCAATCAGTTCATCGATGTTCGCAGGCACCTCAACTTTGCGTTTATAAAAGTCATTCTTGATCCGAACACGGCCGCGGCCTTTACGAATGCCTTCACGGATCAGCATGAGCGCTGTGCGGTGGTCGCTTTGATAGCCTTTATCTTTAAACTCTTGTAAAAGGGCTTCTATTTTTTTGGGGTCTTGCTCTTTATCGAGCAATTTTTGGCGCAGCTCTCCTGCAGAGTGTTCGCGTCTAGACAGATAATAAAAAGCCAGCCAGCGCAGCCGACTTTCCGCTTTTATCTCCTCTTTTTCTGCTTGACGTTGCTCAGGTGTTCTTAGGTAAGCTTTTAGCGCAGCAGGTAGATTATCTATGCCTAAGTCATCGGTTATGAGGGCATTATCTGCAGAAGAATCATCAGAGTAGGACTGGAATGTGGATACCGATGCCTCAGCCAAGGGGACCAGAGCGTCTGTTTGCTGTTGGGCTTCGGCCTTCACCTGTGCCAATAAGCTTTTAATACTATTGGGGTCGACTTCTTTGATGGGCTCAGCCAGCTGGGTTTTTGGCTGATAAGGGGCGGCCGGATGGAATGTTTTGTTTTTACGCTGTTTAGGCTGAGCCGATAGCTTGTGTGCAGTGTCTGGTAATACATCTACTTGATTATCACTGCCAACATCAGTGTGAAACTCATCGGTATGGTCTGGTTTATTTCCTAAGCTTGGTTTTTTGGCATAAGAGCGTTTGCGGTACGAGGGTTTCGCCGCCTTAGAATGCTGTGAGGGTTTGGAGAGTTTAGAGCGCTTAGCGTCAAGCCGCTGCGGCTGACAATCTTGCAGCGTATCTACCGCACAATCATTGGTATTACCGGCAGAGCTGGTCTGTGCCCGTGATGTTGTCTGGTGCGCGCTGTTTTTTGACTTTGCTTGCCCCGATTTTGACTGACGTTGAGTGGATTTCTTATCACCAGTCTCGTTTTCTGCCAAAATCTGAGCTAAGGTTTTTATCTGCATAATATTGTCTAATAAGACCTCATAGAGTAAATAGCCTTAAATAAAAAGGTAGGGGCTTAATATAGTTATCAAAGCCACCTACCCATTAAATCAAAGCGTCAAATCACAAACCAGATCGCTACACAGTATAGCGACTTAAGCCAAGGCTATTCGACTTCAGATTCAGGCTCAACCTCATCTACAGCTTCAGCCCCTTTTTCTGGCTCTACCGCCAGCTTTTCGGCACGGATTTTGGCTTCAATCTCTTCAGCAATGGCGGGATTGTCTTTTAAGAACAACACTGAGTTGGCTTTACCTTGCCCAATTTTTTCATCGCCATAGCTGTACCATGCACCGGCCTTACCGACCACGCCAATCTCAACCCCTAAGTCGATCACTTCAGCCAAGTGGTTGGTGCCTTCACCATAAGTAATCTCAAACTCAGCTTGACGAAATGGTGGCGCCATTTTGTTTTTAATAACTTTAACACGGGTTTGGTTACCAATGATTTCATCACCGCTTTTCACCGCGCCAATACGGCGAATATCTAGACGTACTGAGGCGTAGAATTTAAGGGCATTACCACCGGTTGTGGTTTCAGGCGAACCGAACATAACCCCAATTTTCATACGAATTTGGTTAATAAAGATAACCATACAGTTTGAGCGTTTGGCGTTACCGGTGATTTTACGTAGCGCCTGACTCATTAGACGCGCCTGCAAGCCCATGTGGCTGTCACCCATCTCACCTTCAATCTCCGCACGCGGGGTAAGGGCAGCGACCGAGTCAATAACAATCATGTCTAATGCGCCTGAACGCACCAGCATGTCGGTAATCTCAAGCGCTTGCTCACCATTATCAGGCTGAGACACCAATAAGTCATCAGTATTTACCCCAAGTTTACGGGCATAGATGGGATCTAAAGCGTGTTCGGCATCGATAAAGGCACAAGTACCGCCTTGTTTTTGACACTCAGCAATGGCTTGCAAGGTCAATGTGGTTTTACCTGAGCTTTCTGGGCCATAAATCTCAATAATACGACCTTTTGGCAAACCGCCAATACCTAAAGCAATATCTAAGCCAAGTGAGCCGGTAGAGACCACGTCCACATCCAGCGTGGCTGAGTTATCGCCCAAATGCATGATGGTGTTTTTACCAAATTGTTTTTCGATTTGGCCTAAGGCTGCTTTTAACGCTTTGGCTTTATTGTCATCCATAATGATGTCCTAATTAAATGATTTTAAAAGAGTATATTATTTAATAATAAATGGTGAGTTAAGAGGGGAAAACGGCAGTTCGACCCAGTATATCGCTTAATTGACCTATTAACAGAACTAATTAGTAAAACGCTAACAGTATATATCAGTTAATGTGCAATAAAGGAGGTTAAGACAAAAAGTTTATCCGCTTATAAGGCAATAAGCACGTGATGATTAGGTCGATACACACCGCTTTTGTATACGGTAAGTATAACAAATTATCGCTCACTTAATAGAGTCGCTCTCATACTATACGACAGGTAGTGTCGTATAGTATGAGAGCGACTAACCTCATTGATTTATGCGTGCAAAACACCCGTATATAAGGGCCTAAGCGAGTGGATATAAGACAGATCAAATCAAAAAAACCAGCGGCGTCAACACAAATTAGATTTGTATTAAACACCGCTGGTTTTTTAATCAACTATCGACTATTAACTATATGCTGTTAAAAGCGAGTCAACCTAGTACTTCTCGATCTAGTACTTCTCGATAATGCCACAAGCGATACGAGCACCGGCATTACCCGCAGGCTGGCTGACATAATCATCTACACCGCCATGAACGATAAAGGCACGACGATAGACACTATTATCGCCTTGCATCGCTACAGAGATGTCTTTTTTGACAAAATTCATGGAGGCCACACCATTGGCATCAGCAGTCAAGTTGGGTAGGTCGCCTGCATGGTTCTCTGCACCCATAGGGTTGCCATGCAACTTATGGTAAGGGTTAAAATGACCACCGGCCGCTTTACCCATATCGGCACAGCTGCCCGTCTCATGAATGTGCATCGCAACGGTGGCGCCTGGTGTCAAGCCTTGTAGCTTACCAAAGACTTGAACGCCGCCGGCCACAGGACGTAAGAACATATCACCTATGTGCTTATTGCTGCCATCTGTGGTCATAATTTGTGATTTTAAAACCGGTTGGGCTTCATCAGGCACGCTTTGTTTAGTAGGGGTGCTCTGACACGCACTTAATGCTAAAGCTGAGGCTAAAAGGGTAGAGGCTGTGAATAAGGTTTTCATTATTAAACTCCAAAAATTATGGTGAAAAGTCAGACATCCCTGTCTTAGAATAAATGAGTGACAATACTGAGTATAACTTTATCTCTACAGAAACAATTATGCCAAGCGTTGCAATACGTTATGATATGTAAATAGCGTAAATAATCGTGAAAGCTTGAGGAATAAAAAAGGCCGTCCAAGTTAATTGGACGGCGTTTTTTACGTCAATGATTTGATAGACGGCGGTGGCTAAGCCCGCCTTTAGATTAGCTGCGTAGTGCTGGCTCAGCTTTGGTCGTGTCTACCGCCACCTTAACTTTATTGGGAGCCAGTGGCTTTGGCATCTCAACCAAGGCCGCCTGAAGCACCTCATCAATGGTAGATACCGGCTGGATGGTCAAGCCCTCTTTAACATTATCTGGAATCTCAACCAGATCACGCTCGTTAGAGGCTGGGATTAGCACGTGCTTGATACCACCACGGTGAGCCGCTAATAGCTTCTCTTTAAGGCCACCAATGCGCAGTACTTTGCCACGTAAGGTCACCTCGCCTGTCATAGCGATGTCTGGGCGGATGGCAATGCCAGTCATCGCAGACACTAGGGCGGTGGTCAAGGCAATACCGGCTGACGGACCATCTTTTGGTGTGGCACCTTCTGGCATATGTACGTGCACATCTTTTGACTTAAAGGTCTCGTAGTCAATGCCAATCATCTCCCCACGGGCACGCACCACACTCATCGCAGCACGAATAGACTCTTTCATCACATCACCCAGTGATCCGGTATACACAAAGTCGCCTTTACCGGGCATAGTGATGGTCTCAATGGTGAGTAACTCACCGCCCACGCTGGTCCAAGCTAGGCCAGTGACACGGCCCACTTCAGGCGCTTCTTCTGCCAGACCAAAGTCGTATTGATGCACGCCTAAGTAGTCGCTGATGTTATCGGCATCTACCACAACGGTCTCAATCTTGGTCTTTTTGGTCGGCTTAGCGCCATATTTCTCAATAGACTCGCGTACCACCTTACGGCAAATCTTGTTGACCTCACGCTCAAGATTACGCACACCAGCTTCACGGGTATAACGCTGAACGATGCTGTGCAAAGCTTCTGGCACAATTTCAATCTCGTCATTTTTTAGCCCGTTTTGCTTAATGGCCTTGGGCACCAAGTACTTCTCAGCGATGTTGATTTTTTCGTCTTCCGTGTAGCCTGGCAGACGAATTACCTCCATACGGTCGAGCAGGGCAGATGGAATGTCCATGCTGTTGGCGGTACAGATAAACATCACTTGCGATAAGTCCAAGTCTAAATCTAGATAGTGGTCGTTAAACTTATCGTTCTGTGAGGGGTCAAGTACTTCAAGCAGTGCTGAGGCTGGATCACCACGGAAGTCTTGCGCCATTTTGTCGATTTCATCAAGCAAAAATAGCGGGTTTTTTACCTCAACTTTGGCCAGTGACTGGACAATTTTACCCGGCATAGCCCCGATGTAAGTACGGCGGTGACCACGGATTTCTGCCTCATCACGCACGCCGCCTAAGGCCATACGCACAAATTTACGGCCAGTGGCTCGGGCAATCGATTCACCCAGTGAGGTTTTACCCACACCTGGAGGACCTACCAGACAAAGAATGGGACCACGTAGCTTTTTGACCCGTGATTGAACGGCCAGATATTCTAAGATGCGGTCTTTGACATCTTGTAGACCATAGTGGTCCGCATCAAGCACTTCTTCTGCCTTATCAAGCTTGATAGATACCTTACTGGCTTTGTTCCAGGGGGTATCTAAGATCCAGTCGATGTAGTTGCGCACCACTGAGGATTCACTTGACGCCGGCGGCATCATTTTAAGCTTCTTAAACTCTTGCTCCGCTTTTTTGCGCACATCTTCAGGCAGGTCAGCTTCTTTTAAGCGGGCCTCTAGCTCTTCAAGATCATCTTCACTGTCAAAAGAGCCATCACTGATTTCAGAAAGCTCATTTTTGATGGCTTTCATCTTCTCGTTTAAATAGTACTCGCGCTGGTTGCTCTCCATTTGACGGCGAACCGCATCTTGGATTTCTTGCTCAATCGACTGCTCAGCACTTTGCTTGGCCAAATACTCAGTGATGGTATTAATGTGCAGCGCGATGTCGTCTTTTTCGAGTAATTGCTGTTTGGCCTCAAGATCCATAGAGACACGAGTGGCGATAAAATACACCAGCTCTAATAAGTGATCGATGCGTTCAGAGACGCGGATTAATTCGCGGCTATTGCGCAGGCGAGCTTCAGCGTAGTTAGCGAACAGCTGACGCAGTGCCTCTAAGGTGTTTTTTTGCTGCGACTCATTCATCGTCAAGGTAATGGCGCTATAGGTATAGTCACCCACAAGCATTCCATCGTCTTGTTCGGTTACCTTATCTAAGCGCACGCGGTTTTCGCCTTCAATAAGCACCTTAATACAGTTTTCATCACTGTCGTGTGGCATGGTGCTTACGATACGGCACACCGTACCATACTGATATAGGTTCTCTTGATGGATGTCTTCGCTCAGCGAATCCTTTTGGGCCACGACCAATACTTGGTCATCATGGCTTTTTTTAGCGGCGTTAATGGCTTTAATAGAGGGGTCACGACCGACAAACAAGGCAATTTGCATGTGCGGATAAACCACCACGTCACGCAGCGCAAGCAAAGGTAGCGAGCTGGCTTCTTGGTCAATACTCAGTGCCACATCCGTCGGCTCAAAATCTGTCACTACGTCAGACTCTTGAGCATCGGCTGTAGAATCAACTTCGTTATCGATGTTGTCTTCAAATTGCTGCTCAAAATCACTGTCATAGTTGTTATCGGATTTACTCATATTTTTTCCTTATCGTGTGACACAACCCATTTTTAGGGAAGTTTTTTATGCTATGACTAATTAAATGGTGGTGACTGAGTATAATTGCAAGCTTATTTTGCAGCTTAAGGCCAGCTTAAGCGACCTGCCGCATAAAAATCGGGTAGAATAGACAGTTTGTAACGCTATATTTGCGCACAGGTTACTTATAAATATACGCTTTTTTAATGGCAGGTTTAAAGCTAATTTACCCTTAATTGAAAAAATAATCAGCAACGTTCCGTTCAGAGGGCGGGGATAACTGTGTGCTGAGCTTGACTGTTTTTTTATTTATAGCGTCGATAGGGCTAAGATATAAGGGCTAAGACATATCAAACCAATAGCCGGCGCAAGAGAGTAATAACGCAAGATATGGGGTTGGCGCGTAACGTTTTAAATTATGATGTTGGAATACTGACAGACACTCAATCAAGGTATGCGTCGTGGGGCAGATCACAGGCCATATCTAGGGGATAGATTATGATAAATGCGGTATTGTTGGCAGTGGTAGTCATGCTTGGGCTATCCGTGGCTCGGGTACACGTGGTACTGAGCTTGCTGATTGGAGCCATGGTGGGCGGACTGGTGGGCGGATTGGGCGTGGATGCCACACTAGCGGCTTTTCAAGAAGGGATAAAAAATGGTGCCCAAATTGCACTGTCTTATGCCTTGCTAGGCGCTTTTGCGGTGGCTATTGCCCATTCAGGACTGCCACAGTCGCTGTCAAATGGGGTGATTAACCGCATTAACAATCAACAAACTGGCAGCAGCATCTCCTCTATTAAGTGGCTGCTGTTCTTGGGTTTGGTATTGATGAGTGTGTTTAGTCAAAACCTCATTCCCATTCACATCGCCTTTATTCCTCTGATTATTCCGCCTTTGTTAGGTGTGTTTAATCGTCTACAAGTGGACAGACGCTTGCTGGCATGTCTGATGAGCTTTGGCTTGGTCACCACTTATATGTTTATTCCTTATGGGTTTGGTGAGATTTACTTGGACCAAATCATGCTAAAAAACGTGGGAGAGGCGGGGCTGAATGTCGAGAATATTTCGGTCATGCATGCCATGGCCATACCTGCACTGGGTATGTTGACCGGCCTGTTGATAGCGGTGTTTTTTAGCTATCGTAAGCCGCGTAGCTATGCAATGACAGCCGATGTCACCGCTATGACAAACAATAGCATCAGTGCCAATAACGGTGTACCAAGTGGCCATCAAGATACCCTAACCAATGTGGCCGCCAATGCCATTGTGCCCAGCCGTGGTAAGACCCTTGTTGCGCTACTGGCCATTATCACCGCCTTTGTGGTGCAGTTATACACTGAGTCTTTGTTATTGGGCTCGCTGTTTGGCTTTGGGATATTTATGGCAACCGGTGTGGTTAAGTGGAATGAAGCCGACAGCGTGTTTAATGACGGTATTAAGCTGATGGCAATGATTGGTTTTATCATGATTACCGCGCAAGGTTTCGCTGAGGTAATGAAGGCCACCGATCAGATTGCACCGCTTGTCGATGGCGCCACCAGTCTGTTTGCCGGCAATAAGGGTATCGCAGCCTTTATCATGTTATTAATTGGTTTGGTTGTCACCATGGGTATTGGCTCGTCCTTTTCGACCATTCCTATTATTGCTGCCATTTATGTGCCGCTTTGTATCTCGCTGGGCTTCTCGCCGCTTGCCACAGTGGCCATTGTCGGTACGGCCGGCGCGCTGGGAGATGCCGGTTCACCTGCTTCAGACTCAACCCTAGGTCCTACCTCGGGCCTGAGTGTCGATGGCCAGCACGATCATATTAAAGACAGTGTGATTCCCACCTTTTTGCACTTTAATATTCCGCTGCTTATCTTTGGCTGGATTGCAGCGATGGTGCTGTAATTAAGCGCTTAATTAGTCGTTTAATACATTGCTTAATCGATCATGCTCAAAAAAAGCGAGGCTAGGTATCTGCCTCGCTTTTTTGTTTTTTAAGCCTCGGAAAATAGCTTGAATTAGGGCATGGCGGACTCTTATTTAATCCTCAAACTTGTTAATCTCACCGGTTAGATACCCCAAAAAATCATCGCCATTACTCATCAAGGCTTTGAGTTTATCGGGATTGACCAGCCGCGCCAGCTCATCTTCAGTAAATAGCTGCTCCTCAGGTGACAGTTGGCGCCGCTGGGCTGCTCGACTGCTGTTTTCTAGTGTTTGTAGATAGATATCAACATTATCAGCGACACTGTCAGCCACATTGTCTGTACTAGAGTTTTCTTTTTCCAAGTCTAAAGGGCTGGGGTCAAAATTTTTATCATCGGGCATATTATTGCTCATGGGCATCCCTTATGAAAACCAACGTAATTTTTTAGGGGTGATTAACGCATTCAAGGGCACATCCCATGGCTGCCTCTCAAGCTGATCCACTACCTGAAACTCATATGCCCAGCCGACACGCAGCGGATGACGGCGATGGTTTTTTGAGCTGCTGTAGTGATATGACGTGGCAAGCGTGGTGTCATAAAAGCCGCCACCCATACCCATGCGATTGCCTTGTTCATCAGCGGCGACCAGCGGACACAGTATCAAATCTAATTGGTCGGCAGTTAACAAATGGCGACTTTTGGATTCTTTCATACCAAAGCTGTGGCGGACGGTGGCAAGGTTGGCCAATTTGCTTCGATAAATAGGTGCAAATCGGATCTGTCTGTTGCCGCGGCCTAGCGTATTAATCACCGGCAGGTAGGCCTGATAGCCCATACGCTGGCACCATGTTAACAACGGCTGGGTGGGTAGCTCACCAAAGTCATCGATATAAATACCGACTTTAGCGCCTTTAGGCAGGCGAGGGGTCAGCTTCGACAGATGATGGCTGGCAAGGGTACCGGCACTACGGCGCTGCTGCTCAGATAAGGCGCGGCGCTTACGGTTAATTTCACGGCGAGAGGGTATATTGGTCATAGTTTGGTTTATAATAGTTGGGGTCAAAAGGTGAAATGCGTTTAGCAGTGAGTCATGCTATCATAATTGCGCTGTATTTGATTGAAGCCTGCCGCATAAGCAAGCTTAATAAGCCATGTCATGCATTTTATAATTAGTAACACCATAAAAATTCTTTTAGATTTTATATAAAAAACAGGAGACATTATGTCAACTCGTATAGAAAAAGATACCATGGGCAACGTGGAAGTACCAAGTGATGCGTATTGGGGTGCTCAAACTCAGCGCAGCCGTGAAAACTTCAAAATTGGTGGCGAAACCCTACCTCGTCCAATGATTGAAGCTATGGCACTGGTAAAAAAAGCTGCAGCCATTACCAACGCAAGTCTTGGCCGTATCGAAGAGAGTCAACGTGACCTAATTATCCAAGCGGCAGATGAGGTCATCAATGGCGGCTTAACAGATCAGTTCCCACTTGTGGTGTGGCAAACTGGCTCAGGCACTCAGTCAAACATGAACATGAACGAAGTACTGGCTAACCGTGCCAACGAAATCGCTGGCAACCCACGTGGTACTTACAAGCCTGTCCATCCAAACGACCATGTAAACCATGCTCAATCTACCAACGATAGCTTCCCAACGGCTATTCGTGTGGCGGCAGCACGTCAAATCAACAGCCTGCTCATCCCAGCGGTTAAAGCACTACGCGATACTTTGGATAAAAAAGCCAAAGAATTTGACAGCATTGTTAAAATTGGCCGTACTCATTTACAAGACGCCACACCATTGACTTTAGGCCAAGAGTTCAGCGGTTATGTGAGCCAACTTGACCATGCTCTAGTGCGTATTGAGAACGCTCTAGATGGTCTATATCAGCTGCCTCTAGGCGGTACTGCAGTCGGTACCGGTCTAAACTCGCACCCAGATTATGCGGTAAAAGCTGCTGAGCAATTATCAGAGCTAACTGGCCTACCATTTGTCACCTCTCCAAACAAATTCGAAGCACTAGCGGCTCGTGATGCCGAAGTATTTGCTTCAGGCGCTTTAAAAACGCTAGCTGCCAGCTTAAACAAAATTGCAAACGATGTGCGTTGGTTGGCCTCTGGTCCTCGCTGTGGTCTTGGCGAATTAACCATTCCTGAAAATGAGCCAGGCTCATCTATCATGCCAGGTAAAGTAAACCCCACTCAGTCAGAAGCGATGACTATGGTTGTGGCGCAGGTTATGGGTAACGATGTCACCATCAGTATGGCGGGTGCCTCAGGTAACTTTGAGCTAAACGTATTTAAGCCAGTCATTGCTTATAACTTATTACAATCTATCAAACTACTAGGCGATGCGTGCAACAGCTTCAATGACAACTGTGCGGTAGGTATCGAGCCTGTTAAAGAAAAAATCGATGACTTCCTACATAACTCATTGATGCTAGTGACCTCACTAAACCGTCATGTCGGCTATGAAAATGCGGCTAAAATTGCAAAAACCGCTTACAAAGAAAACAAAACTTTGAAGCAAGTCGCGGTTGAATTAGAGCTGTTAACCGAAGCGCAATTCGATGAGTGGGTTATCCCTGCAGATATGGTTCATCCTAAATAAGTTTTATCCCTATTTAGGCGTCAACCATTGACGTTAATACGCGTAATGTATACTCAAAAGACCTTATCATATAGATGGTAGGGTCTTTTTTTTGATGAGACAAAAAATGAATAGTTGGCAAATTTTGAGCGACAGCAACAGTATGTCAATAAAAAATGAGTAAAACGCTACATATATTGTTATGTTATAACAAAACAATATATTAAGATTACGCTGCACCAACAGCTGTCAAAAAATAATAGGTTTATCATATAACTACAGTCCAAATGTTGATAATAAACGTTATAACTCAGTGCTGTTAAAGGCCATAAACATATAATATTTAATCATTTGGATGTCAGGATGGGCTTTCCGTCTTGTTTATTGTGCCAATTATAAAAGGTGTTTTTTATGAAAAAATTAACGACAGTATTATCCTCTGCAGCTATTCTATCGGCCGCATTAAGCTCAGGCTCAGCCTTGGCCTATTCTGAACAAGTGATGGATGCCGCAACCAGCCATGATACTGCAATTAAGGTAAGACAAGTCAACTATAGCTGCCAAAATAACGCTAAAGTGAGCGTAACTTATGGCTTTAATAAACAGAATTTACCCACTTATGCTTCAGCCTATTTAAACGGCAAAGACAGATTTTTACCGATCAATCTCGCGCGCACCGATAAGGTTGATACCGTCTTTGGTGATGAAGACAACTTTAGCATTATGAGTGGGGCATTAAGCTTAAATAATTACCACAAATCAAGCATTAACGTACAGGATGCCAGCAGCAAAATCGTCTATAAAGGCTGTCATGTCAAATCAGTAAAGAAAATTAAAGGCTAAGCCTACCGCGCCATATATACAGTCGTTGTAGAATGCGTGGTTTGACTCAAATCAAAAAGACCCTGCTATAGATTGGTAGGGTCTTTTTTTTTTGGACGGGTAGGCCAGCTATTTTTATAATCTAAACTAAATACACTATTTCTAAATTTGACTATTTTTGTTACTATAATCTTATCACAATGTTACTTTGAATTTATTAATGTGTCTTCAGATTAAGTAGAGGCCAAATTAGGAATAGCCCATGCAAAAAAATCTATTGAAAATGGCTGTATTAAGCACAGTATTGGCCGTTGTCGGCTGTGATAAAGTCTCGGAAAAAATTGCAGGTAAAAGTAAGATTGAGTGCTCCGACCCAGATGCGAAAAATCTGGTCATTGATTCTATGCAAAAGGCGATTAACTCTAGCGCTAAGGGATATGCGTCATCTTTTGAAAAACCCACTTCAGGCTCTAGTATTCGAGCGGGCATTAATCAGATTAAAATGAACTTAGATCACATCAGAACCTCTCAAGATGATCCGCAGAGTACCAAAAACTTCTGTAAAGGCACCTTGACGGTGACACTACCTGCTAAGCTGATTCAAAACGCAGATATTACCCGAGAATATAATGGCGAGGTGGATGTACAAGAAGATGCCTACCAGCAGGACATTGAGCTTGATGCCAATAAGATTGACTATGAAATGGAGTACTCCGTACAGCCCACAGATGATGGTGAGGTTATCTTTGTGGAGTCTCAAAATGGCAGCGATTTGGCCATGTTCTTAGCGTATGTCTTGGTAGATGCCGATCAAAAAAACCATGTGAAAGGCAAAAAAGTCGTAGAAGCCAAGCAAGAGGCTAAAAAAGTATCTGAAACACAAAGTGCGGCTGATAAAGCTGCTGCCGCCGCTGCCAGTGCCATGGCTGCCACAGCTGCAGAGCAAGCTAAAGTAAAAGCTGAGATGGATTATAAACGCAGTGAATTTAATAAACTGTGGGGCAAAGCCTCTAAAGAAGCACAAGACTCTTTAGAGTATGATCAAAAAGATTGGGTAGAGTGGCGTGATGAGGTTTGTGTGGATGAAGCTCGAAGTGCCGAGCCTGCGCGTCAAGAGATTGTACGCATGCAATGTATCACCCGTCTACTCAGTGAGCGTTATTATGAAGTCAAAGAGTACTTCGATAATTATTAAAAAAGTACTTCGATAACTATTAATTGGTAGCTAAGTCGTGACAGGTCTTGATGGGCCACACCTAATAACACCGCCAATTAATAACACTGACAATACAAAATGCCAGGCTTAAACTCGCCTGGCATTTTGCTATTCATATTCCAACATCAATCAACCTATTTCATTAACAACCAACGAAACTCAAAAACGTGTCGCCATTAGCGTTTGCGTCTACTCACCAGTGCAATGACCAGCACAATAAACAGGCCTATCAAGATGGCCGTTAGGCTTTTAATTTGCAGCAACTTACTCAGACCCGACTTGGTTTCGCTGATTTTTTTGCTGGCACTGTGGGCATTGCCGGTAGCCAATTGATCATCATCGGCTGTATGCTGCGCCTCATCAGCGGGCTCACTTCCATGCTGCGGCATATTGGCGGTAATGTTCATCAAATGCTGATGGATTTTTTTACCGGCTCTGCCATCGGGGGTTAAGCCATTATCGGTCTGATATTGCTGAATGGCGCGGCGGGTACCATCACCGATGATGCCATCAACTTCGCCAATATCATAACCCAATAAATTAAGCGCCTGCTGCAGCTCTCGAGACTGTTTACGGCTTAAGCCTGGATCATCAGTTGGCCAAGGCGTAGCAAAGTCCACATCGGTGTTTTGCTGCTCAATACGATCAGACAAATGAGCAATGGCTAATGCATAGTTCTCAGAAGCATTGTAGGCATAAAACGCATCGAAATTACGACCGACTAAGAAAGCGGGGCCATTTTTGCCGGCGGGTAACAACAAGCCAGCATTGCTGAGTGAATCAGGCAGCTCACTGCCATCGACCAAGGTAATGCCTAAGTTGCGCCAATGCGAAATGGGCTGTTTGTTTTTGCGATCATTGCTGGCATTGATATTGGCTGGTAAGCGCACCTCATAGCCCCAAGGTTGTCCAGACTGATAGCCACTGTTTTTTAAGAAGTTGGCGGTGGAGGCTAGGGCATCGGCTTGGCTATTGACCAAGTCTTTTCGGCCATCACCATCGAAGTCTTGTGCCAGTTGCAAGAAGGTTGAGGGCATAAATTGGGTCTGCCCAAATGCACCCGCCCAAGAGCCTTTAAAATCATTGGGGGCAATGTCGCCTTGCTTTAAGATTTTTAGGGCGCTGACATATTCACTGCGAAAATAGCTTTGGCGGCGACCAAAGCAAGATAAGGTAGCCAAGGACTGCACCACCTCTTTTTTGCCAAGGGTAGTTCCAAAGTCAGATTCAACGCCCCACACGCCAAGCACATCGTAACGGTTGACACCGTATTGCGCTTCAATACGTGCTAAGACATCGGCATAACGCTCACTGGCCGCAATGCCATCGATAACCCGCTCTTCGTCTACCAAGCTTGCCAGATAATCCCAAGGCTCTTTTTGAAATTCAGGTTGATAATCGAGCGACTCTAACACGCTAGGGTCGCCTTGTGCCGGGCGATACTGAGCCAAAGTGTCTTTAACACTGGCAAAAGCTGAGGACTGGCTCAGATTATCTAAACACACATTAAACTGGTTGTTATCCAGAGTGGGTAACGGCTTTTGCTCAGCATAACTGGTAGGTGCAATAAAAACTAGGCTGGCAAGCCCTAGTGTGGATAATACAGGCAACACAGCAGATAACTTAGTGGATGACATGGCAACAGGCTCAGTAGTAATAAAATCTAAACCTATATATTAGCAGATAAGCTACCATTTGAAACAAAGAGTTTCAGCTTTGTAACGCTTATCTGTCAGCTATCTGCCAGCACTCTATCTGGCGAGATAAGGATTACCAATCCCAAGCTGCTCTAGAATCGCAATTTCAAAGCCTTCCATTTCATCTTGCTGTGCTTGCCCGAGCTCATGATCAAAGCCGAGTAGATGCAAAATCCCATGGACCAATAAATGGGTCACATGCTCTGCCACCGTTTTGTGCTGCTCAGCGGCTTGCTGCTTAACCACGTCATGACAAACGATCAGCTCACCTAAAGCCAGCTCAGGCATTTGCTCAATAATAAATGCCGGCAGCTCACTGGGATACGACAATATATTGGTCGCATAATCTTTATCACGCGCCTCTAAATTAAGCGCACGACCTTCTACTGCATCGGTGATATATACCCCAAGCTGTTTGGGTTTATGTTGCCAAACACTGGGCTCAACCTCACTAAAATACGGCAAGACTATGTCAGATTGCGCCTGCATAAAGTCAAGCGTAGTGGTCAGCACCTTTTGTAATAGCTGTGGCGTGTAGAACTGCTCAATTATCTGCGTATCTACAAGCTCAGAGGCGCTGATATCAATTAAAGGGATGGCGGCAGAGGTCATAATAAAGCTCACAAAAAATAGGGTGTCGTAAGGCTGTTTAAAGGTATCAATCGACAGTGGTAAAACAGCTAAGTAATGCGGACAAATAAAAAAGCTGGATATCATACCCAGCTTTTTAAATGATAGCCAATTAAGATAGGCCAGTCTTAAAGGCAGTTAAGACTGAGAGCCGGACGCAAGCTCAGCATCAATTTGCTTACGCTCTTGTTCCGCGATACGTGCTTGTTTGCGCGCCTCTTTTAAGGCTTCTTGCTCTTCATCAAACTCGCCGTAAGCTTCAACAATCTTCTGTACCAGTTGATGGCGTACCACATCTTTTGAGTCAAACTTAGTGATATGAATCTCATCAATATTGCTTAAGATTTGTAGTGCTTGAGCCAGACCTGACTTATGGCCGCGCGGCAAATCTACCTGCGTCACATCACCTGTAATCACCGCACGTGAGCCAAAGCCTAAACGGGTCAAGAACATTTTCATCTGTTCAGGCGTGGTGTTTTGTGCCTCATCAAGAATAACAAATGAGTTGTTTAAGGTGCGGCCACGCATGTAGGCTAAAGGCGCCACTTCAATGATCTGCTTCTCAATTAATTTGCCTACTTTTTCAAAGCCGAGCATTTCATAAAGCGCATCATACAAAGGACGCAAATAAGGGTCAATCTTCTGGGTTAAGTCGCCAGGTAAGAAGCCGAGTTTTTCGCCCGCTTCAACCGCAGGGCGCACCAGTAAGATACGCTCAATCTCATTACGCTCTAACATATCAACGGCACAGGCAACCGCCAGATAGGTTTTACCCGTACCGGCAGGGCCAACGCCAAAAGACACATCTGAGGTCAAGATACGCTTAACGTATTGCTGCTGATTGCCGCCACGGGGAATAATTTTGCCTTTGCGGGTACGTAGCGCAATGCTGTCGTAGTTGGCCTCGGCATCGTACTCATAGCTTGGACGCTGATAGCTGTCGCCTTCGCTATAACCAGATTTGGTGTCAGCGTCACTCACGCTTACTGCACCTTCAAAGTTACGAGATAAGCTAGATTGAATGATTAAATGCAGCTCTTCTGGAGTGATGTCATCGGCACTTTGCGCCTCATCGGCCAGTTTATTTAAGATGTAATCGCCACGCTCTACTGCTGTTAAATCACCGGCTAAGGTAAACTTGTTTTGGCGCTGATTGATAGTAATACCCAAACGATCTTGGATGTACTTTAAATGGTTGTTGTATTCGCCTACCAAAACCTTGAGTTGAGGTGAGGTTAAAAAATCTAGGTTTACTTTGCGAGTTACAGTATCAGTCAAGTGATGATCCTTTTTTTTATGAAGTATGGTTATCAGGTTTTTGTTTTACGACTGTGTTTTGTGGTGTCAGATGGCCAGTCTTTGCCATCCGCTAAGTGTAAGTATCGCTAAGATAACGGCAAGGCGTAGAGTTAACATTAGGGTTAAGGGGCTGACATCAGCCCAAAAATAAAACAGTTGCTTATGTTTATTATGGCTGTTTCATACCGAAATTCAAGCGATAGCCACTTAGCAGTTGGTCGATTTTTGTAACCCTCACTATTTTACCCCCACTTGATAAGCATTCAGTATGCACAATCTGCTCGAGTTTGAAATTTGCATAAAATCACAACAGGTTTTGGCCGCTTAGACGCACTATATTAAAGCCACCCAAGGCGCTAACATGGTAAGATAATAGCCAAAGATAAAATGAACGAACGATGAATAATTAAAAATAAAGCGAGCGATATTATGACCGAGTTAACCTGTAAATCCTTTAGCAAACCAAGCAACTGTATTACCGACCAAAGCGTCATTATCACTGGTGGTGGTCATGTTGGCCTATCGTTTGCCTTGCTATTGGCGGATAAAGGCATTGCCAGTACACTAGTTGAGCGCAATAGCTATCCTAACATTGGCCCAGAACAAGATGCCAAAAGAACCCATTATTTAGACAGCCGCAATACCGCCTTGTCACGACGCACAGTACAGATCTATCAAGAGATTGGTCTGTGGGATGAGCTGCAAAGCCATGCTTGCCGTATCGATTCAGTGCAGGTCAGCGAACAAGGCAGTTTTGGTTATGCTCAGTTGAATAAAGAAGAAGAAAAAGTAGAGTCGTTTGGGCAGGTGATGGAAAATGCTTGGCTTGGGCGCAAATTGTTACTGGCGGTGCAGCAAAACCCTTTAATTAGCCTAGTTGATGGTGCTGTGGTGACTCAAGTTGAGCAGACTGCCACAACGGCCACAATCACTTATGATACCGAAGAGCAGCAGCAGCAAACCTTGAGTGCAGACTTGGTGGTGGCCTGTGACGGTAGAGACTCAACGGTGCGTAACTTGTTGGGTATTGGTACCCAAGAATACGACTATGGCCAATCGGCAATAGTGGGTGTGGTACAGACCGATAAGCCGCATGAGCATGTGGCCATCGAGCGCTTTAGTCCAGCAGGGCCATTGGCAGTACTGCCGTTGACCGATGCAGAGGGCGATGGTAATAATGCGCAGCAGGCCGGCTACCGCCGCTCGGTGGTGTGGATCTGTAAGCGAGGCGAGGAGGCGCAGTATCTGGAGGATGAAGCGCTGTTTTTATCCACCCTGCAACAAGGCTTCGGCCAGCGTGCCGGCAAGTTTATCAAAGCGGGCAGACGCGGTGCTTATCCCTTAACCCGAGTATTGGCCGACAAGCAAGTAGAGGGCCGCGTGGTCATCATGGGCAATGCGGCGCATACCTTGCATCCTGTGGCAGGACAAGGCTTTAACCTCTGTATGCGTGATGCACATGTACTGGCAAAAATGCTGGCCAATCAGGTGATGCGCGGCGAGGATATCGGTGATAACCGTATGCTACAAGACTATGAGCAGGCCCGTAAAAAGGACCAAAAACGGGTTATTCGCTTCTGTGATGCAGTGGTTCTTGGCTTTACCCATCCCAATCCTGCAATCAAGCTGGCGCGCAATGTGGCGCTTATTGCCTTTGATAAGCTGCCCAACATCAAGCCTTTGGTGGCCAACTACGCCATGGGTCTTAAGTCGTGATAACGGGCATCATATCACCTACAATGATCTGATTAAAACTTAACACATCCCACTTTGATAACTTTAATAATACGGCGGCTTTTATGGCAACATCTGCACAAACCCTAATCATCGGCGGCGGCATCGTCGGGGCAACATTGGCTTTGAAGTTAGCGCAGCAGCAGCACAAAGTGACTTTAATTGATGCGCGTCCTGCATTAACCGAAGCGGACTGGCAACAAAAGCTATTGCAGCGTGATGCCCGTGTCTTTGCGCTTAGTATCGCCAGTATTGAGTTGTTAAAACAGGTCGGGGCGTGGCAACTGATTGCCAAATCAGGGCGCAAAGCCGATTACACCCAAATGCAAGTCTGGCAACAAGATGGGCGCGGTGAATTAAACTTCGGAGATGAGGCGGTGCCACAATTGCTGGGCAGCATGGTTGAGCCTTTTGTCATTGAGCAGGCATTATATCAGCGCATGGCCGCGGATGATGTCAGTGAGTATCTGACCTTGGTCGCCGGTCACAAGGTCACTTTGCTTGACTGGCGGGGCACTCAGCAAGGCTATGAGGTGCACTTGGACAATGGCCAGACGCTACAAGGTAAGCTGCTTATTGGTGCCGATGGCCGGGGGTCATTGGTTCGACGCGAGGCAGGTATTGAGCTAGATACCTTGGATTACCACCAGACTGCCATTTGCTGCGCCATTAAGACCCAGCAGCCGCATCGAGCCACGGCCCGTCAGTTGATGTTGCCTACGGGTACTTTGGCCTTACTGCCGCTGGCTGATGTCACTAAGGACGATAAAGCCAATCCGCAGCATTGGCAGTCTGTGGTCTGGAGCTTGCCTCGCAATAAAGCGCTTGAGTTGCTGCAATTAAATGATATCGACCGTGATAGTCTACGCACCGAGCTTGCCGCTGCCAGTCAATATGCTTTAGGCGATATCGAGCGGCTAGAGTCTGTTGCCAGTTTTCCGCTGACAGCGCAGCAAGCCAAGCAGTACGTCAAAGACAACCTAGCTCTTGTTGGTGATGCAGCACATGGTGTTCATCCACTGGCAGGTCAAGGTCTAAATCTAGGTATGCTTGATGTGGCGG
The DNA here is from genome assembly GCF_022631235.3 of Psychrobacter raelei. Classification (NCBI taxonomy): domain Bacteria; kingdom Pseudomonadati; phylum Pseudomonadota; class Gammaproteobacteria; order Moraxellales; family Moraxellaceae; genus Psychrobacter; species Psychrobacter raelei. Next base: position 2,564,751 of record NZ_CP093310.2, on the reverse strand, counting down.
CCTTGGTTGCCACTTTATTTGAAGATTATCAGCGTAGTGGCGGTAAATGTTGGGGAGAGCTTGCCACGCTTCGTCGCTACGAGCGAACCCGTCGACCACACAACAGCGTGATGATGCACAGTTTTTCATTAATGAATTGGCTGTTCGCTGGAGACTTTGCAGCGCTGCGCCCTGTGCAGCAAATTCGTAGTGAAGGCATGTATCAAGTGGGCAAGATTAAACCGTTAATGCGGTTTTTTACTCAAAAGGCGAGCGGGCTATAAATGAAACTTTCATCACTAATTTCAGTCGCTGTTTTAAATATCAGTGTGTTAAGTCTGGTTGGCTGCCAGGCTGTGTCAACAGATACAGACAGTCCAAAACAGATAGTGACGACTGCTATTGAGGCAAGTCAGTTAGACAGTGATGAAGATGGCGTGCCTGATATCAATGATGAGTGTCCGAATACACCACCATACAGGGTAGTAGATGAGAAAGGGTGCATTGTTATTGTCAGTGATTTTACCGATACACTTGAATTGGAGATGACTGTCTTTTTTGCGCCATTAAGCAGTCAGTTGCTTGAAGATTATAATCTTGAGTTTGTTAAAACTGGAAAAAAGCTTAAAGAGTTTCCTAAAGCCCATGTTTTCATATTTGGTCATGTGTCATCCAAAGAGAGGGATGTAATATCAAGATCTGGGGCTTTATCAATAGAACGTGGTCTAGTCATTAAGAATATATTGGTTGAAAGGCAAAATATAGCCCCTGAGCGAATTTCAATTTATGATTGTTCGGATAGACTACGCATGCAAGCCACTGCTTCAGCGATGGCAGATAGAAATATTGAATCCCCTAATAGTAGAGTGACTATTAGGGCCAGTAATGTTATTAATGACTTAAATAACATTACTGGCCTAGCTGTTACTTCTAGTTATGAGAAGTTTTCACAGCACTGCGATTTGGTAAATAATTGAGATATCAAAGAATAGGGGTTATAAATGAAACTTTCATCACTAATTTCAGTCGCTGTTTTAAATATCAGTGTGTTAAGTCTGGTTGGCTGCCAGGCTGTGTCAACAGATACAGATAGTCCAAAAGAGATAGTGACCACTGCTATTGAGGCGAGTCAGTTAGACAGTGATAAAGATGGCGTGCCTGATATTATTGATCAATGCCCAAATACACCGTGGAATATAGCGGTTGATAAAGAGGGATGCCCACCAACTCCTATAGGAACAGATTTAAAAATGGAGTATAGAGCTTATTATGAGGCCGGAAGTAATCAGTTAACTCAAGAAGATCTAATAGAATTAGATAGGGTTGCAGATATTATGAAGCAGTATCCAGACTCTAAAGTGTTTTTTGAAGGTCATATCAGTAATCATGAAAAGAGCACTAATAATGCTGCTTTGGCTCAAGAAAGAGTAGAGTATGTTAAAAACTATCTGATCTTAAACCATGGGATTCATCCCGACAGAATTAAGATAGAAGTTTATGGCGCTACTCGACCGCTTTCTGAAAATGAAGATAATAAAGAGGAGCTAAGACTTAACCAAAGAGTTTATGGTTTATTAACTGGTGAGATTGAGACTAATGAAGACTAAAAGTAAAAGTTATAAATTTGCTTTAGGCTTTGATAAGGCGTATATGTTGTAATAGTGATTGGAATGGATTTTATAAAAGAAATTTGTAGTACAAAGCAATTAACCTTAATGGTCAGGAGACGATAACATGAGTAACAAGGATGAAGAAAAATTGCTTAATGAAGAAGAGTTAGAGACACCTCATAAAAAAGATAAAAAATAAGACAAGGATAAAGATCACAAAAAAGATAAGAAGCGTAAAGAAGAGAAAAAGGAGAAAAAGCACAAGAAAGACAAAAAGCACAAGAAAGATAAGAAGGATAAAAAAGATAAAGACCGTAAAAAGGACAAAGACCACAAGAAGGACAAGCAAGATAAAAAAGAAAAATCAGCCAAGAAAGCGGCTAAAAAAGAAGTTAAAAAGCAGTACCATAAAGGCGTTAAGTTACTGAAAAAACAACCGGCTAATAAGCGCCCTATTAAGAAAAAAAGAATTAAAATCTCAATCAATAACAAGGTCAGTTATAAAAGAAAGTTAAAGTCTTAATTCTTTAATTTCTATGCTAAAAAAAGGTATGGTTTCTTGGTCTAATGTTGGCCAAGAAACCATACCTTTTTGCGTTTCTAGAGAGAGTAATCTGCGTTTGAGCTGTTTTATCGTTTTTTTGGTGATTAGCATCTTAGGGGGCAGTTAAATACTGATTATCCGAAAGAAGAGAAAACCACCATCAATACTGGCGCCACAATGTTGATAATAAAGCCAAAGCTAATGGCTAATGGAACCACACCAAGTCCACCTGACTGTTGAATAACTGGTAAGGTGAAATCCAGGCTAGTAGCCCCGCCAAGACCTACTGCGGCAGATGGTGTCTTACGCATAAAAAATGGGATAAATAACAACGCGAAGAACTCACGCACCAAGTCATTAAATAGCGCCACACTGCCCCAAACTGCGCCATAAGCATCGGTCATCACAATGGCCGACAGCGAGTACCAACCAAAGCCTGAAGCCAACGCCAGGCTTTGAGGTAAAGACACCTCATCGAAGATTAACCAAAAGATAATGCCGCCCATGAGTACGGCAAGCGTAAAAATCACGCTGGTTTGCATCCCACGTTTGCTCAGCAGTACCTCTTTTAAAGTGATACCAGATGCCTTTAAGCCAATGCCCACCAATAATATTAACAACATCAATAGGCCGGTCATGGTGTTACCTGGCGGCATGAAGCTTGCGGGCAAAAATTGCCCGATAACAAAGCCAATCAGCACACAAGATACCTGAATAAGGCTGCCTCGAACACTTACCTTGTGCTTAGTAACAGACTGCTTGCCTGGTGGCGACCAAGGCACCATTCGATCAAACACCATTAGCCCGGCCAGCCCCCCACCTATGGTCAACACAGACAGCACGGTGACATACAAGGCGATACTGGCGATTTGACTGCCAAGCCCTTCTACTTGCGCCAGCTCAATACCGATTAAGGTGAGGATAATATAGACCAAATAGCCAAGTAGACGCTCTGAGAGTTGTACCAAAGTGCGGTTTAGTGGCAATGCAAACCCAATAAACAATGGAGCAAGTATGAGGACAAGGGTAATAAGATTGTCTATATTTTGAGGTGTTTGCATGATAAAAAGGACACACAGGCTGGTTGAGAAGAAATGAAAAAGTGATTCTATCATAGCTGGGTGAGACTGGGTGGTTTGCTGATCGACAATCCTAGATTTTGCCTAAATACTCGATCAGTGTTATTTGGTTTAGTGGTGTCAACAAAAATACCCCGCTTAATCAACGGGGCAATTTTATTAGCTTTTAGCTAGACGGCTTTTTTTAGCTAGACGGCTTTTTTTTAGCTAGACGGCTTTGGGAATAAAAGCTGTGCATCGGTCGGCTGACAGGGGCATTGCTTTAGGCCGCACTGAATTTTGCTCTGCTGCTTGCCCCGCTATGTTTTGAGCGTAAAGCGGGGTTAGCTGTCCAAAGCTGCCAGTGCCATTGCGTAAACATAAAGCGTTACAGTCCAGCTGCGGTGGCTGCAAGCCTTGTACTAAGCTCATGGCGGCTATGTCGGCAAGGCTTGGGTAGTCATTGCGGTAATGACCACCTCGGCTTTCAAGGCGGGTAAGGGCACAGCCGAATAGTAAGCTTGCCAGCTGAAGTAGGCGCTGTAAGCGTCTGCTATTAAGCAGTGCCACTATATCTTGACTGTCCACACCTGCTTTATTTGGGATGGGCGCTGACAGCTGTTGTTGCCAAAAAGACAGTTGCTTTAAGGCCATATTTAGACCTGAAGCGCTGCGTCTGATGCCCATGTGCTCGCTCATTAACTGCTTAAGAGCGGTTAAACTAAGCGGCGGCTGATCGGTGTCGTTATTGGTGGTATTGAAGGCTAACGGTGCAACAGGCGCATCGCGGCTAGGCTCAATAACCAATGGCTTATAAAGAGACTGCGGCGTTTGCCAATTGTCTTTATCCAGCAAGTAACTGGGTAAATGATGGGCAATTGCACGGCCCATTACCACGCATTCAAGTAAGGAGTTACTGGCCAGACGATTGGCGCCATGTAATCCAGTATTGGCGACTTCGCCGGCAGCATATAAGCCTTTGATATCGGTCTGTCCCTTCGCCGTCGACAGTACGCCGCCACAGGTATAATGAGCCGTTGGCGCTACCGGAATAGGGTCTGTGGTAATGTCGATGCCTAAGCTTAAGCAGTGGGCGTAGATATCGGGGAAGTGCTCACGAATAAATGCAGCGGGTTTATGCGAGATGTCCAAATGAACGTAGCCTAAGCCGTTATGAGCAATCTCATTAGCAATAGCACGAGCGACAATGTCACGGGGGGCTAATTCTTCGCGCTTATCATAGCGTGGCATAAAGCGCTCATGGCTAATGGGACAGCGAAGTAGGCCGCCTTCACCGCGCACGGCTTCAGAGATCAGAAAATTGCTGCTGCCTTGCGCATCATTATAAACCAGACCGGTTGGATGAAACTGGATAAACTCTAAGTTAGCCAAACGGCAGCCTGCTTCCCACGCCATCATAATACCATCGCCCATGCAGACATTGGGCGCTGTGGCTCGGGTGAATAATTGACCCAGCCCGCCGCTGGCAAGTACCACCGCTTGGCTATCAAATTGAACCAGCTTCTGGGTCTGTGTTTCCACCACGATAGCGCCTGTGCAGCGATGATTGTCAGTCAATAGGCTAAGCGCCTCATGATAGGTGTAGAGCTTGATATTAGGTGCCGCGGCGATTTGCTGTTGTAGTGCCTGCATAATGTGCTTGCCAGTGGCATCATCAGCATGTGCCACACGTCGACAGCCATGACCGCCTTCTTGAGTCAGATGTAGGTCAGCGAGCGTAGGGGAGGGCTTTAAGTCAGCATCTGACTGAGGTTGCTTGGTGGTAAAAGGTACCTTATGTTTGAGCAGCCAATCAATAGCGTTGGCACCTTGGGCGAGGATTTGGGTGGTGGCCGCCGCATCACACAAGCCATCGCCGGCGATTAACGTGTCGCTGACATGATCGGCGACGCTGTCCTCGCTATCAATCACTGCGGCAATACCGCCTTGAGCGTAGTGGCTTGAGCAGGCCTGAAGGTCTTGCTTGGCAAGCACAGCGATGCTGAGGTGTTTTGGCAACGAAAGCGCTGCCGAAAGCCCTGCCAACCCCGCGCCGATAATCAACACATCACAGTTTTTATGAGGGGCAGCACTGGCCATCTGTGCTAATGCGGTATCCACTGAATAAGTTGGCATAGGGTGCTCTCTGGTTAAAAGGTGTTATGGGGACTACATTTAGCCTGCCAGCAGCAGCTTAATATAGCGAAAACTTAAGCTGGGCCAACGTTTGCAAATAACGCACGGTCTTCAATAATATCGCCACTGGTGGCCACACGACGTTTTTGCTCAGCGGCGAAATCCAACATACGCTGTAGTGGCTTTAAAGCCGCCTGTGCCAATTCGGGCGCTAATTTAATCTCGCCACTGCCAGTCTGTAGACAGTTTTCGATACCTTTTAGACCATTCATGGCCATCCAAGGGCAAAACGCACAGCTCTTACAAGTTGCGCTTTCACCAGCAGTAGGGGCTGCCAAAAACAGCTTATCTGGTGAGTGCTTTTGCATCTCATGTAAGATGCCAAGGTCAGTGCCCACGATAAAGGTTTGGCTATCCATCTCTTTGGTGGCGTTTAATAGCTTGCTGGTTGAGCCCACCACATCGGCCAAAGCCACCACGCTATCAGGAGACTCCGGATGAACCAGCACCACAGCCTCAGGGTATTGTGCTTTTAATTGCTCAAGTTCACGTGCTTTAAATTCGTTATGTACAATACACGAGCCTTGCCACAGCAGCATGTCAGCACCGGTCTGTTTTTGAATGTATTTACCCAAATGACGGTCTGGTCCCCAGATTATTTTTTGACCCTGCTCATGCAGATGAGTCACAATCTCAAGACCCACAGATGAGGTCACTACCCAATCTGCACGTGCTTTGACTTCTGCGCTGGTGTTGGCATAGACCACCACAGTGCGGTCGGGATGCTGATCACAAAATGCACTAAACTCGTCTATAGGGCAGCCCAAATCCAGCGAACACTCAGCTTCAAGATCTGCCATAAGTACGGTTTTTTCCATACTCAGAATTTTGGCAGACTCCCCCATAAACCTTACGCCGGCCACCACCAAGGTTTGCGCCTCATGTTCTTTACCAAAACGCGCCATCTCTAAGGAGTCTCCCACACAGCCGCCAGTCTCTAAGGCTAAGTCCTGAATGTAGGGGTCGACATAATAATGCGCCACCAGTACCGCATTGTGCTGTTTTAGCAGGCGCTTAATGTTTTCTACCAGTTGCAGGCGCTCAGTACGAGACAGCTCAGCGGGTATCTTAGCTTTGGCATAGTCGATATCAATGCTTTGAATGGCAGAAGACTGGTTGCTTTGGGCCAAAGTTGGCGCGTCATAAGCAAAAATCTCAGTCTTCTCAGCGGGCGTGTACGAGCTGGCTTGTGAGGTAGTCATAAAAAATCCCTGTCGTTGTGTGCTCTAAAGGCGGCACTTAATTAATCAAAACTTGAGAGCCAAAACTTGATAAGCAAATAATAAAGCGATGGCTATAATTATGCTCATTTTGAGTATAAATACAAGAATTTTTTTATAATTGCTTTTAAAGCCTTTTTAGTCATTATTTAAGTCACTGGGCTTAAATGTCCCTTTAGATAAGCCGCATGCTGTTGATTTTGAGAAATAAAAATGCTCTGTTAGTCTCAAAACGAGGGGATAACTTGGTTGTCCGGCAGGATGATTTTAAGCGCCGCCTTAGTGCATAAAACCAACAAAATACAGGTGCTCAACAGCTTGATACATAATGTCAAGCCGTGTAATTATCACCATTAACGGCTATACTAAAGTGACTACATAGCGAATCATTGCACCATTTGTCCAGACAACTACAAATAGCTGTTACCAAGACTAAAACTGGAAAAATAGAGCGTATGTTTGCTGCTCTAAGATGTTTTTGTGTCTGCACTACGATTTTTTGATATGTTCATTCACCCTTTTAATAAGTATTGATATTTTTATGAGTTTGTCTTTTTCTCACGCGCATAGCCAAGGCAGTGGAACCACAGAGGTGGTTGCGGTGTTGATTGCTATTACCAATAACAGTGCCCGTGTACTTACGGTAGATGGCGGTAAGCTGCTTCCTAATGGTCCATTGATGCCTTTGCACCGATCACTACAGGCCGGCGTGCGTCAATGGGTGGAGGAGCAAACCCGCCAACCTCTAGGCTATATTGAGCAGCTTTATACTTTTGTTGATACCAATCGCCGCAATAAACAGGGGCATGCTCTGGTGTATGTAAGCTATATGGGTCTGGTGCAAGAGGTGGCGGCACAAAGCCCAAATTCTGAACCTCCTCACTTAGAAGCTCGCTCACAAAGTGGCGCTAAGTGGCGAGACTGGTATGACTATTTTCCTTGGGAAAATCATTTGGATAAAAAGGTACAAAAACACACTCAGCTGATTACCCAGAAGCTGAAGCAGTGGGCAGATTTGGCCGATACAAATGATGAGCGCATCAAGCGCTTGCAACGCATTTATCTGTGTTGGGGCGGTGATTGGGAGCTAGATGACTCAGAGTTTGAAGCAGTAATCGCCAGTGATAGCAGCCACAGTAGCAGTGTCAAAGAGATGTTTAGTAAGTGGATTGCTGAGCATGCCCTGCTGCGTTACGAGATGCTGTATGAAGCTGGATTATTGCCTGAGTCGCCATATTATAATGCCGCAAAACTGCCTGATGACTGGCAACAAGCCACAGGAGAGCCGATGTATTATGACCATCGCCGCGTGATAGCCACGGCCATATCTCGCCTGCGTGCTAAGATTGAATATCGCCCGCTCATCTTTGGCTTGATGCCAGAGGAGTTTACCTTATTGCAATTACAACAAAGCGTTGAAGCGTTATCTGGTGTGGCTCTACACAAACAAAACTTTAGACGTCTGCTTGAGAGCCAGAACCTACTAGAGCCGACAGGTAACAGTAGTCAAACCGGTCGCGGGCGTCCTGCTAAGCTGTATCGTTTTCGCTTCGATGTTGAATTACAAAGCTTGCTGATGGACAGTAAACTGCCCAAAAGTGCCATCCGATCTTAATTAGTGATTGCTAATGTCAAATTTCTCCGCTATATTTATGCTCATAATGAGCATTATTAGCCTAGGTTTTATGTCGTTTTTTAGCTTTATTTAGCGCCTAAAATCAGCTGTCATTGAATCAACTTTATCACCGGTCGCCGTAAAACCACCCATTTTCTATCGCTTTTTAAATAAGGACGCTTTATGTCAATATCTGCCGCCCATGAGCCCGCCACTGTAGTAGAGCCACCATTGAATGATGTGTTACTGCTACCCTTAATTCAGGCCGCACTACTAGAGGATTTGGGCCGCCGTGGTGATGTGACCTCGCAGGCGACCATTCCGGCAGATAAGCAAGCAACTTTGACCTTAACTGTGCGCGATGATGGCGTGGTGTGTGGGCTTGATTTGGCCAGATTGGCTTTTGCGCAAGTAGATCCAGATATCGAATTTAAAGCGCATACTCAAGATGGTGCAGCGGTGAGTAAGGGTGAGGTGCTGGCGACCATTAGTGGTAATGCTCGCAATTTGTTGACCGCGGAGCGCACCGCACTGAATTTTATGACGCATCTTAGTGGCATTGCGACAGCCACACGTAAGGTGGTAGATTTGGTGGCTGACTATCCGGCTCAAATTACGTGTACCCGTAAGACCATCCCAGGTCTGCGCACTGTTCAAAAATACGCGGTACGCTGTGGCGGCGGGCGCAATCACCGTCTGGGCCTCGATGACGCCATCTTAATCAAAGACAATCATATTGCTATTGCCGGTAACATTGCCAAGGCCTTACAACAAGCCCAGCAATTGGCCGGTCATCTTATTCCCATTGAGATTGAGGTTGATACCCTAGAGCAGCTGCAACAAGCAATAGAGGCAGGCGCTGAGCTGGTATTATTAGATAATATGGCTCCAGAGACGTTACGTAAAGCAGTGGCCTTGTGCAAAAATCATCCCAGCGGACGTATTAAGACCGAGGCATCGGGGGGGATTACCCCAGATAGTGTCGTCGCAGTTGCCCAAACGGGTGTTGACTTTATAGCCATGGGCTATTTGACCCACAGTACCACAGCCTTAGATATCGGTATGGATTTTACTGCTTAATCCTCTACAGATACGCCAAATCTTGTGTAAGTCATTGTATAGATTTGATTTATAGCAAAATAGGGTAAAAATACTGCTTGCTATCAACGTGAAGAAAGTCAGTATTCTTGTCGATGCCTTGTAATAATATGATACACAGCTAATACACAAAGCCATTATTGCTCTATAATATAAGGTATTTGCACGGCTTGGCATGTGCTAAAATCGCTCCTTTTTTGCAAACTGAGGCGCCCGTATGGACACCGAAATTGTCAAAATAATTTTGGCATTTGTGGTACTAATTAACCCCTTTAGTGCCTTAACGCTATTTTTAGATTCGACTCGTGGCTATAGCATGACTGATAAGCGCCGCTTTGCGCGTATCAGTAGTTTGACGGTGTTTATTACCATTGCTTTTTTTACCGTCGCTGGTGAGACCTTACTTAAAGTGCTGGGCATCTCAGTGGGCTCGTTCCAGATTGCTGGTGGGGTATTGGTATTTTTGATTGCCATTAACATGATGAATGGCGAGGGTAATCCGGTAAAGCCCAATCAAGAAAACGTGGAAGTTGATGACAGCTTTGAGAGCATAGGCAGTACCGCCGCTGCCGTTGTGCCTTTGGCCATTCCGATGATGGTGGGACCAGGCGGGATTTCTACCGTTATTATTTACTCAGCACAAGTGACAGGTTGGCAGCAGAAGTTGGCCATCATTATTGCCGGTTTGCTCATTTCTATATTTTGTTATTTGGCTTTAATGGCCGCCGGTCAGCTAAGCCGGTTCTTAGGTGACACCGGTCTTAATATTATTAGCCGTATCATGGGTATGCTGCTTGCAGCGGTGGCCATCGAAATCTTGGTCAATGGTATTAAGACTGTTTTTCCTGGTCTGATCTAAAGGCCGATAGATATAAGCTTTACGCTTAGCTATTGGTTGCTCATTTATGGTGTTATACCAAAAAGCCCCTGTTTAATTGAACTAAACCGTCCAAGATTTGGGGGTCAGTTCATCAGCAGGGGCTTTTTTATCAGGCTTAGTCTAACTGGACAATTGCTCAAACATCGCTCTAATTTGGCGCAGATTTAGATTAACTGTTGTATAGATGCCAAGATAAATAAAGCATTAATACGCCCACTAAAGCATCTAAAATATTCCAAGATTTAGGCTTGGCAAACAGTGGGCCGAGTAGGCGCGCGCCATACCCTAAGCTGAAGAAAAACACAAAAGAAGCACTCACCGCACCGGTGGCAAATAGCAGCTTACTATTGGCACCGGTAGACACCATACCGACCAGTACCAAGGTATCTAAATACACGTGTGGATTAAGCCAGGTAAACCCAAAACACAGCATAAGCGATCTATTTAAGCTGCTTTCGGCGGCAGCATTACTGTCTAGGGCATGCGACTTGGTAAAGCCTGCATATAAGCTTTGCAGACCATATACTAATAAAAATAAAGCCCCAGCAAGCTTCGCAATATTCACAATATTGGGATGTTGTGCCGTCATGGCGCCAAATCCTGCAACCCCTGCCGAGATGAGAAGCGCATCTGATAGGGCACAAAACAGGCATACGGCAAACACGTGCTGCTTTTTTAGACCTTGCTTTAAGATAAAGGCATTTTGGGAGCCAATGGCGAAGATGAGTGATAAGCCGAGCGCAAAGCCTGATACATAATCCATCTGGTTATCTCATGGTAAATTATTAAAATAGAGCCATAGCTTACAATATGAGTGATTTACACCCATCAACAGCAGCGGCTTTGCCATCTGTCTTGTTTTATAAGTTTTGGGTGCAATTATAGTCGGGTGTCAGTCGAGATGATATGACCAAATGAGCCTATAGAGCTTGGGTAAGGGCACTCATTGGTCAAATGATAAACATACACGAAGGGATGAGGTTATGACGCAAGCCACTGCAATGTTTGTGATGTTCATTTTATATGGCGTGCTGCCTGCAGCCGGTATTTACTTGGGCTATCGGGGCGTAAAAAAACTTACTCAGCCCAAGATGCTTGAGTATAAAGCCATGCCGCAACTGGGCAGCATTCCCGAAAAAAGCATGCCGCAAGAGGTCGCACAAAAGCTGGCGCTCATTAATGAAAAAGGTGAAAAGCTAAAGCGGCTATATGGCGATACTAACAATGATGGCGTTATTGATGACAAAGATGCGGTCAATGAGACCTATGTGATGATAAAAAACGTCATGGATATCCATATTCCTGAAGCGGTGGCCGATTATCGACGCTTGCACGACTTAGATAGTAACGTCAACAAAACCGTGGTTATCTCTGCTGAAAAAAGCGGTGACGCCTTAAGCCGTGCTGATACCACTAAGATTAAAAACTCGAACATGACGGGCAGACAAGCTTTATTGGAAGTATTAAATACAGTGGATACACAGTTTGATGGGTTGCTTGATGCCGCTTATCATCAAGATGGTCAAAAGCTGTTGGCAACCAATCGCTATTTGCAGCAGCGTTTTGAGAAATAAAAGCTTTGAGAAATAAGATGAGATGTGTACTTATCGTCGCTAAGCTCAAACTTTATAATCCATAGGTGACAAAAAAATGAGTGTGGTTATCGGTGCAGGTGTACTTACCTTAGTGGCAGCCGGCTATGTGGGCCGTAAGGGCTGGCTCGCCTTTCATCGTGCAGTGGGTATTACACCAGGCAAAATGAAATATATAGAGCCCTCACAGCAGCAGCCTAGAATGCGCCAATTGTCTTTGTCGGCTGAGCGGATGCAAGACTTACCACCCAGTGTATTGCAGCAATTACAGCGCATAGACACCAAGGCACAGCTGTTACAGCAGTGGCGAGATGAGCTGACACAGTTGGGGCAAACACCCGCTGTGAGCGAAGAAGAATTCTTAGTTAATAAGCTGCTAAAAGAGCGGTTGCCTGAGCTGTTGACCAATTACCAACGCCTTGCCCGTCATGATACCGTGTTACAACAAACACAACCTGACTCACCTACTCAGTCGCACGGTGAGGGCAGTGCGTTAAATCTAGTGTTTGAGCTATTGATAACGATTGAAGCTAAGTTAGACGCGCTACTAACCCGTTATCAGCATAATACCTTGCAGGACATGCAGGTGATGCAGCGCTATTTGCAGCAGCGTCAGTAATGCCTTTACAAGCCCCTTTTGAGTTAAATATGAACGTCAGTTAAATATGGATATCAGTTAAATAGGGAGCATACCACCCGAAGCTGACAAAAATACCCCATAAGTTGTGTCCAACTTATGGGGTTCAGTTCATCTACTAAGGGCTTTTTATATAAATGCGCTATAAATAAAGTCGTATTTAACGCTTAGAGCCTCTATTACCAGTATCTCTACCACGAGTGGCACTGGTATTTTTGCCAGTTGAGGTGCTGGCACGACCGCTGCGAGAGCTGGTACGAATGGTACGGGCTTTCATCGGTTTTTTCTGGAAGCGCTCTTTTTTCTCTTTGGCTTTACCATGCACACCCATGTCCTCACGAGGACGTATGCCGACCAGATCAATCAGACGGTGAATGTCTTTTCTATCAAGCTCGATAAAGCGGCCGGTACGTAGCTCTTTGGGTAGATCCACTGAGCCATAGCTGGTACGCAGTAGACGGCTCACTTTTAGGCCTTGTGATTCAATCAGACGGCGTACTTCACGGTTACGGCCCTCTTTTAGCTTCACGTGATACCATTTGTTTACGCCTTCACCGCCGCCTTGTTTGATGTCTTCAAACTTAGCAAGGCCATCCTCAAGCATAACGCCATCGGTTAAATTGCGCATCATTTCAGGGGTCAGCTCGCCTAAGATACGTACCGCATATTCACGTACAATCTCGTTTGATGGGTGCATTAAACGGTGCGCCAATTCGCCATCGTTGGTGAATAATAATAAGCCCGTAGAGTTAATGTCTAGACGACCCACCATAATCCAGCGATCATGAGTCAGCTTAGGCAGACGCTCAAATACCGTGGTACGACCTTCTGGATCATTGGCAGAACAGATCTCACCTTCTGGCTTGTAATAGGCCAAAACGCGGCGGCGTTTTTCACGCTCAGATTTGTATTTAATTAGGCGGCCATCAACACGGATTTCATCGCCTTGTTCGACACGATCACCGATGCTGGCAGGTTTTTGGTTAATAGAAACACGGCCTGCTTTAATGACCTCTTCCATTTGGCGACGTGAGCCTAGGCCCATACGAGCCAGTGCTTTTTGTAGCTTTTCGGTGCCGGCTGTGCTGGCAGAAGTGGTAGGCGCTGCGAACTGATAATCGCCATTGTGGTCAATGGTAACATCGCTTTGTAGTGTATCGGGAGCTTGGGTTTCGGGGTTTTGATTTGACTGAGGCATGGTATGCATCCTGGAATCGGTGGGTGACTACATTTCACAATGTAGGTTATTCAGTTTTTAGAATTAACGCAGCTATTGTACGTGATATTGTGGCTATTGTGGATATTTTCTCACCACCCTTGAGTAATCTGGCCACTTTATAAGTGTTATGAGGGGTTACCAGCTGCATTTTTTATTGTCCACACAAGAAAAAGCATTAGCGGCTGTGCTTTTCAATCCAGTTAAGTACTGTGGGCCAAACTTCGGCGGCAGCATTACGGCTTAAAAATATACGGGTATGGTTATAATTCTCTAAATCGCCACTGGCAATACCAAACTCCCGAAAGTGATTGTTAGCATTGTTAAAGGCTTGTAAAAACTTTAAACACCCTTGTGGTGGTGCAACAGAGTCACCTGCTGCACAAATAGCATAAGTGGGCGTAGTGATATAGGGCATCACAGTACGGTAATCGAAGGGTTGCTGCGGGATAACAGCGGTATGACGACGTTGAAAACCCTGGCCTGAGCGTTTATCAATCAGTCGATGCATTCGCTGATTAAAGGCCTGTTTTAACTGATGTCTTATCGGGGTAGGCGAGTAGCTACTAAAGTTTTGGTTTAAGTTCCAGTCCATCCACTGTGACAGTAGATAGTAACTTTCATTCATGGTGCCAAGCTTTAGGCGTTTGCCTCTTACAATCCCCATTTGACGGGTGGCAGCTTTACTTAGCAGTAATTTGGCGTAGCTGACTGGGGTGGTCGCTGCAGCAAAAGCTTGGCAGGCAAATAAAGTGATACTAGATATTTTATCGACATACTCAGTATGGCGGGTCAGAAGCATGGTTAGGCAAATACCACCACCACTGTGGGTGATACAGTGTAAATTATCGAGGTTTAGCTCGTTAACTAAGTAATCAAGAGTGGCCCTGATATCATAAAAAGCGATATCTTCTAAATGATAGGGCGTTTTGGGCTGGCTGCTACTGCCATGACCACGCCATTCCATAATAAAACAGGGATAACCTAAAGACGCAAAATAACTGGCAATACCGAGGCAGACCCCTTTGTCCGAAAAAGCGCCATGAAGCAACAATAGATTTTGTCTTTTATGATTGTCTACAGACGGATTTAGGGGGTTTTTAATGGCCTCATTATCTGTAATTTTCCAAACAGCAATTTGCTGATGGTCTGCTGTGGTCACAAGATTAAGCGTTTGATGTATCATCGTTGATCACTTTATATCCTTATAAGCTATGCAAAATAAGCTATGCAAATATGACTGCCTGTCTATTTTTACATCATAGTCTGTTTTTACATCATAGATAGTTATCAATGAGATGCCTACCGCTTGGCTTGAATGCCCTAGTCACTTTGCAAATTTAAATCAGGAAGTGGCGGCAACTGCTCTAGGCTCTCAAGCCCAAAGGCATCCAAAAACTGTGGCGTGGTATGCAAAAGGGCAGGGCGCCCTAGAGTCTCTCGATAGCCTTTTTCAATAATCCAGCCTTTATCAAACAGCTGCCTTAAGATATTGCTAGATACGGTGACACCTCGCACCTGCTCAATATCACCTCGGGTCACCGGCTGTTTATAAGCAATCACGCTTAAAGTCTCAAGCAATGCCTGACTTAAGCTCTCTAATCGCTGCGGGAAGACGTGTTGAATTAATGCACTATATTCACTGCGAATCTGTAGCCGATAGCCGCTGGCAGATTCACTTAAGCTGAGTACACCTGTGGTCAGTCTTTGCTGTAAGACTAACAGAGCAGTCTCAAGCTCCGGCTTTGATAAAGACAGATGTTTTCTAAGCTGGCTGTCGGTCAGAGGTGATTCAGAGGCATGTAGCAACACTTCAATACGGCGGCTTAGCTGATCATAACGGTGAAAATTGTTAAGGTCAGTTTGCGCTGTATCGCTCATGTCAGCCTGTGCCGATTGACCTGTTGCTGCCACATCATTGTCCTTATGGGGGTCTGAAACTGTGGTAACTGTAAGGGGCGTGTTAAAAGGCGTATTGGGCATAATCAGTAAGGCTTTTAAAAATTAAAGGGGGGTCACACAGACGAGGAGGATTGGCATCATAGTCAATAAAGAATTAAGCGACCCAGCGCAGCTTTAAACTTGATAGGCTATAAGTATGCGGCTTATGCTCAGCCGGTACTGCGCCATCTGTAACGGCATCTTGTGCGGTATTGGCAATGTTATGGGTGACGAGTGGTTTTATGGCCGCAGACGCAGTTGTTAACGCGCTGTCTGTCTCAATCACATCAATAATCTGACGCTTCATTAGCTCAAGCACAGCCACGAAGCTGACCACCACCCCAAGACGTCCCTGACTCTGATCAAGAAGCTCAATAAAGGCGCCTTCACCACGTTCACTTAACTGGCGACTGATGCTGGCAATACGATCTGATAAGGGAATAGGATCAACTTTGATACTGTGCATCTGATAGTCAGGTTTAAGCTGCATTTTTAATAAGCTCTCCACCAGTATTTCAGCAGGGTAGCTGGGTAGCTGAGCAGCCATAACCTCAGGGTCTGGCAGGCTAGCCATTGCCAAAAATACATCACGCTCTAGACGTATCAGATTGTCCAAACGACGAGCAGCCTCCTTAATTTGAGCATAGTCCTCCAAGCGAGATATTAATTCAGCTTTCGGGTCGCGCTCATCTTCTAACTTCTCAGGCGCCGGTAACAATAGCTCGGTCTTAATGGCAATCAAAGTCGAAGCCATCAGCAGATAATCACCAGCCAGCTCAAAATGATCAGCATCAAGCTCATCGATATATGCCAAATACTGCTCAGTAATTGGCAAAATAGCGGTGTCTGTGATGTCAAAATTGTTCTTTTTGACCAGATATAATAAAAAGTCGAGTGGGCCTTCAAACTGATCAAGCCAAATGGCAAAAGCTTGAGGTGGTATGTACAAGTCTTCTGGCAATGACTGTACAGGCGTGGTATAGATTCTAATACCAGCGCCTGAGTCTAAATTTGGCTCAGAATAGGCCTGCGTGTCTGAGCGGCTATCATTTACAGTTGTCAAAAAATGCCAACCTTATTTAAGCTTAGCTAACGGCTTAATACCGATAGCACGGCGTGTTTTATCCAACTGTTTGCGGCTGTGACGGCGGGCTTTTTCGGCCCCCATGAGCAAGATTTCCTCTAGCTCTTTAGGGTTGGCCATCAGCTCAAAATAACGCTCGCGGAAAGGGGCGATTTCACTATTAATTTTTTCAAATAAAATCTGCTTAGCATCGCCCCAAGCAATCCCCGCCTCAAACTGAGCACGTAAATCTGCAATCTCTTCTGTGCTACCAAAGGCTTTATAGATCTCAAAGATTACCGAGTCATCAGGATTTTTTGGCTCTTCAGGGGCTTGTGAATTGGTCACAATTTGCATGATGGCCTTACGCATCTGCTTTTCGGGGTCTACTTGTGGGTTATATTCACCAAATAAAGGAATGGTATTGCCGTAGCTTTTGCTCATCTTGCGACCATCAAGACCGGTGAGTAGCGCCACATTTTCATCTACCACCGCAGAGGGTAGGGTAAATAATGACTTGTACTTGTGGTTGAACGTACCGGCGATATCGCGCGCCATTTCAATGTGCTGGATTTGGTCACGGCCGACAGGCACATGGGTGGCATTAAACATTAAGATGTCAGCGGCCATTAATACAGGATACCCAAACAGACCCATGGTGATACCTTGGTCGGGATCCACGTCACTTTTTTCATTATTAATGTCGACCGCCGCTTTATAAGCATGGGCTCGGTTCATCAGTCCTTTGGGACATGAACAGTTTAAAATCCACGCAAGCTCTGGAATCTCAGGCACATCAGATTGACGATAAAACACTACCTTTTCAGGGTCAAGACCACACGCAAGCCAAGTGGCGGCAATGGCTTTGGTTGATTCGTGAATTTGTTTTGGGTCATAGCATTTGATAATGCCATGGTAGTCGGCCAAAAAGAAAAAAGACTGATCTTCTTCATTTAGGCTGTTTTGCGCAGATTGAATCGCAGGACGAATAGCGCCCACATAGTTACCTAAGTGTGGGATACCGGTTGTGGTAACACCAGTTAAGATACGTTTTGGCTGAGTGTCTTCGGCTTTTTGAGTGTGCTCTGAAGTATTTTGTTCTACAGTCATAAGGGGTCTACTTTTACAAAGAGAAGTGGTTTGGCTGGCTTTAGATATAAGAAGCTATTTTAAGTAAATGCAGTATAACAAATTCTGATTTATTTGCTTAGCCTATTGGCCTTAGGCATTAGCATAAAAGGACAGCGAAACAAACTACAATAGCAGGTTTACGCAAGTTTTTTGTCTTAGCTTGCCGTCTTAATGACTGCGTTAATAGCGTGACTATCAAGGGGCTGTATCTGCTTGATAACTTAAGCTTTATTTTATTTAATATAAACTAATTTTTTATTAAGTATTTGATTTTATTGTGTTAATTATTTTTATTTAATTGAAGCAAGGTATTAAAGTAAGGTATTAAAAAATAATTTAATATGGGCAACACTTTGTAGAAAAAATGAACTCATTGGTTTACATTCCGCTATATTAAGACTTGCATTAGTGTTTTATAGTCAGGTCTCAACTTAACCCAGTAAAATGGATTTACTACACAATATAAGGATATAACGTGTATGGGAATGTTCGACTATAAAAACTACTCAAGTGAAGAGGCCGCCAAATTAGTAGACGATGCCAGTCGTCTCTCAGCCTATACCAATGCAGTCAGCTTTTTTGGCTTTATCCCAGGCGCTGATGCGCTAAATGTTGTTGGTAAACTGACCGGTGATTTGTTCCCCAATGAGACTAAAGTGGGTATTCCTGATGGTTGGGCGCAGCTTACGCCTAGCGACTTAGGTGTCAGTGATTCTTTAGTAGATAAGGAAGGCTACTTTCAAATAGATAGCCTGTTCAGTGGCAAGACTGTGGGTGGCCCGCAAGCGCTTATCTTCGGCCAATATGACAATGCCGGCAAACTGATAGGCATTAACCTCAACATTTCGGGCACCAATAATCTCATCGATGTCTTAGACTATCTGGATTTTAATAGCCGTAAAGGCATCACTTTATTAGAGCCTATTTTAACTATCGTTAAAGACTTTGCTGTTGCCAATGGTTTAGACGGTAGCGATGTCCTTATTAGTGGATATAGTGCAGGCGCTGCTGTAACTAATATGATCGCCGCTGAGCGTGAAAATTTGGCAGATGGTTTTTTTGAAGATGCTGACTATATGGCCTTTGCCGTACCTACCATTTATGAAAACTCCGACGTTATTTTAAACTTTGGTTATGAGAACGATGTGGTACATCGTATTACTGGCAGCGAGTCTAGTATTATTGATGCTATCAAGGCAGCAGATTTTGGATTGGTCAACCCAGATAAAGATTTTGATGGCTCAACTGATAACGTGGTGTTATTCAATGATGTATATGCATCTCCTATTTGGGATGTGAGCTTATTTTCACTATTAAATATCCCTACTGGCTGGTATGCGCACATTAATGGTATTACCACAGATGCCATCAGCCGCATTAGCAACTCTACTTTCTATGAATATACCAAGCAAGACAGCACCGTTATAGTGGCAGATTTAACCGCCGTAAGCCGAGCGACAACATGGGTGCAAGATGACAAGTCGCACACCTCAAGCCATTATGGCAGCGCCGCCTTTATTGTGGGTAGCGAACACAATGATTTAATCGCTGGTGGCAAAAACTTTGATTATATCGACGCAGGTTTGGGTGATGATATTATCAAAGCAGGTACAGGCGTTGATCATGTTGATGGCAATGAGGGTCATGACCAAATACGCATCGAAGGTAGAAGTGGCGACTGGGATGTCTTTAAGATGGCCGATGACACCTTATTTTTCTTAGATAAAAAAGGCACCAATTTGGTTGAGGCCAATAATGTTGAATCAGTCAGCTTCAATGGTGAATTGGCAAGCCACCTAAACAACTATGATATTGGTAGCACAGGTCTGATTGAGAACCGTCCAGTAATTAAATGGTTCAGCAAAGGCAAAGAGTATGGCATCCACACCGAAGGCAGTGATGCAGATGATAATTTAAGTGGTAATATCGTTTTCGGTCGTGATGGTGATGATACCATTCAAGGTACCAAAGGTAATAACACCTTACATGGTGGTGAAGGCAATGATGTGCTGTATGGTCTTGGTGGTAATGACAAGCTGTACGGTGCAGAAGGTGATGACCGCTTAGATGGGGGTGCGGGCAATGATTGGTTGATTGGTGGTATCGGCAATGACACCTTTGTTGTTAATAATAACGCAGGCTCAGATACTATCCTTGACTTTAATAACGACATTGGCTATCACGATATTATTGAATTCTCCTCATCGTTATTTAATGATTTAACCAGTCTGGCCAGTCACACCATTCAGTCTAAGGCTGATGTTTTAGTGGCCTTAAATGCTAATGACTACTTAACCGTATTAAATTCAACGGTTGACGATGTGTTGGCCAGTGCGGTTATTATTTAATCAATAGCTTCTTGACCAAAAAAGACGCCTCTTTCAAAGGGGCGTCTTTTTACTTAGATGTCTGACTGAATGAATCGGTGTCAATCAACGATAGTAGTCACTGCGGCCATTAGGCGTATTTTTATAACGCTTGTGAAACCACATCCACTGGGTGGGGTCAATACGAATAAGACTCTCTAATACCTCATTGATACGAGTAGCATCAGCGACTTCATCAGCTGAGGGATAGCCGTCTATTATCGGTGTAATAGTAAGGTGGTAATGCGGACGCTTACCTTTTGGCATATTATCTGGCGTCTGACGGTAAGTATGTAAAGCCATGACCGCTGGGGGAGTAGACTTCTTGCCCAGTTTTGCCAGTCGTCTAGGCGCAGTAACGGTGGCAGCAGGTACGCCAAAAAAGGGTGCCATAACCCCATGCTTTAAACCGTAATCTTGATCAGGGGAGTACCAGATAATTTTACCAAGCTTAATACGGTTTACCAGTTTGCGCATATCGCTGTGATCAATCTGCTCATCAAAAATATTGCGGCGACCATTATAAATGAACCAGTCAAGCAGTGGATTGTTTTGTGGACGATACACACAGTCAGTGGCAGCAAACTGCGTAAACAAACGGCCACCCAAATCCAACATGGTATAGTGAGCGCCTAATAACAACACCGCTCTACCTTGCTGCTGAGCTTGCACTAAGTGCTGAAGCCCTGAAATAGAAAAGGTACGCATAAACACATTCGGGCGCAGCCAAGCACACAAGGTTTCGAAGATACCAATGCCTTGATTGACGAAGACCTGCTTTGCCATACGTTCACGCTCAGCCTCCATTTTTTCAGGAAAGGCCAATCTTAAGTTCACCAAGGTATCCCTACGTCGACCTTGTAGCAGATGATAGAGGATGATACCCAGCTTACGACCTATCCAAAATTGATAGCGTAGAGGCAGATACATCAGCAACAAAAATAAAGCCAGCATGAGCCAGATCAGCCAGTACTGAGGCAATAAAAACTGCCACTTAAAAGGCTTCTTATCTGCTATATGTGCCTGCTTATGGTTATCAGTAATGCTTGGCATCCCAGCAGGAATAGGCAGCGCCTTTGATCCTGCGGCCTTGTCACTGGTCTGGTTAACCGAGCTGTTAACAGATTGAGCCACAGAGGTCTCAGCAGGCGAGGCGTGCGCGCTTTGTTTGGGGTCAAACTGCTGCACAGAAGTAACAACAGGAATCTTATTAGACTCCTGTTTTTTTGGATTGGGAGTGGGGGTATTGGAATCAGTCATATTAACTCATTAAGGACTTGCTTTGCGGACAATGAGCTTGCGGCAGTTAGCTGTCTAGCTCATCCCAGCGCTCTAATTTGGCCATGAGCGCTTCATCGATCTCTGACAGTCTTTCACTGGCAGCAGTGGCAGCTTCTAAGTCCGTGGTAAACCACGAGCCGTCGGCCAATTTTTGTTGCAGCTGATTTTGCTCTTTTTCAAGCTCAGCAATTTGCTTGGGTAAGGCGTCAAGTTCACGCTGCTCATTATAGCTAAGCTTACGTTTGGGGGCTGTTGTCGCTTTGTCATCAGTATTATTAGATGTAGGCTGTGCCACTTTAACAGGTTTTTTTTCGGCCTCGACTTTAGCGCTCGGGTTTTTGCTGGCAAAGCTGTCTTCGCGCTGTTTTTGAACCAAGTAATCTTGATAGCCGCCGACGTATTCTTTAACGATGCCTTTGCCTGCTTCGTCCTTATCAAAGACCCAAGTAGAGGTCACCACGTTATCCATAAAAGCACGGTCATGGCTGATAAGAAGGATAGTGCCATTGAAGCTGGCAACCGATTCTTCTAATAACTCAAGGGTGGCCATATCCAAGTCGTTGGTCGGCTCATCAAGCACCAGAATGTTGGCAGGCTTTAACAGCTGCTTGGCCAGAAGCACGCGGTTACGCTCACCACCCGACAAGGCTTTTACGGGGGTACGTGCCCGCTCTGGTGCAAATAAGAAATCTTGTAAGTAGCTCATAATATGGGTTTTTTTGCCACCGACTTCAATGAAGTCTGAACCTTCAGAGACGTTTTGAGCCACACTGGCCTCAAGATCTAATTGATCACGCAACTGATCGAAAAAAGCAATCTGTAAATTGGTGCCCAAAGTTACGCTACCAGTTTGGATAACCTCATCATCAGACATATCTAAGATGGCTTTAATCAGGGTAGTTTTACCCGCGCCATTTGGTCCAATAATACCGATTTTGTCACCACGCACGATTGTGGTGGTAAAGTTATCGACCAATACATTACCATCATATTCAAGATGTAGGTCTTTCACTTTACACACAAGCTTCCCGCTCTTATCGCCGCTGGTCATGGTGATGTTGACATTGCCTACTTGTTCACGGCGTTGTTTGCGCTCTTCTCGCAACTGTTTTAGCTCACGTACACGGCCTTCATTACGGGTACGGCGTGCTTTAATGCCTTGGCGAATCCATACCTCTTCTTGAGCGAGTTTTTTATCGAAATTGGCATTGTTTTTCTCTTCGGCGATCAATTGCTGCTCTTTTAGCTCTTGATAGCGTGCGTAACCGCCAGCGCCTTGGGTCACGTCATAGCTGCTGAGCTTGCCGCGGTCTAACTCAATAATACGAGTCGCTAACTTATCAACAAAAGCCCTATCGTGGGTGACAAAAAGCAGGGTAAGACCTTGCCAGTCTTTTAAGAACTGTTCTAGCCATTCGATACTGGCCACATCTAAGTGGTTGGTTGGCTCATCAAGTAGCAAAATATCCGGCTTAGTCACCAAAGAGCGGGCAAGAAGTACACGGCGTTTACGGCCGCCTGATAAGGAGGATAAGTCATCTTCAGGATCTAGCCCCATAGTGGTAATGATTTGGCGTGCTTCACGCTCTAAATCCCAACCATGTGCCGCATCAATATCATGCTGCAAGTCTGACATAGCCTCACATGCTGTCATGTCCCCTGACGCGCAAGCATCGGCCTTTTGGTTATAAGCAATGAGCAGCTCTGCGGTTTTTTTGTCGCCGCCCATAACAATGTCTAAAATGCGCCCACTGGTTTCGGGCACGTCTTGCTCAAGCATTGCCACCTTGACGCTGCTGTTAATAACCACCTCACCACTGTCAGGAACAATGCGTCCATCGATGAGCTTAAATAAAGTAGACTTTCCCTCGCCATTACGGCCAATCAAACAGACGCGCTCACCCGCCTCAATGCTTAAGTCGATGCCATCAAGAATGGGCGCGACGCCGAAGGCTAAGTGGATGTTTTTTAAATTAATAAGTGCCATAACTGTATTATCACCGTGTGCTACATGCTAAAATTAAGCACAGTATATCATGCAGGCAACAAATCATAACCTGTCAATACTGCCGCTTGAGATTAATTGACTTCGCCCTTGTCTCTATACCCATTTGTTAACTTCTAAACAATTGATTCACAAAAAAAGCCATTACCATGTCAAAGCCTAATGTTGTTCAGACCGATCCCATTTATCAAAGCCTACAGCAGCAGATAGCTGACTTACAGTCTCACGTGGCTTATATGGAGTTGACCATAGATAGCTTAGATACAGTGGTGACTAAGCAAGATAAGCAGCTACAAGACATGCAGCGTCAGTTGCAATTGGTCTATGCACAGCTCAGCCGTCAGATCGATTCAGGCATTGCTCCCTTTGATGCTGCCTCTGAAGTTCCGCCCCACTATTAAACCCTCCTAAAAAATATTAAAGACTCACTGGTCATAATAAAGATAATGACCTTTTTGCATGGCTTTTATTGCACCGCTACGGCCTTGTCTTAAGCCTTATAAAACCGGTTTGTCTCAAAAAAATAACACCATAAACACCAAAAATTTATTTCCTTTAGGGTCTCCAAAAAATTGTTAAAACAATAAGTATAAATATATCAAAGTGTTGCAATTCATTTCTTAGTTAAGTAGTATTGCCGATAACTGATTGTTCGGTAGGTAATAAGTAACCCAACGATAGTCAGTGTCCATCCCTGTTTTATGACCTCATATTTAATGAGAAGCCTAATCATAAAGCTCAAGTGCCCATCCTATAAATGGAATTTTTGGAGAAATAAATGCGCTCATCCTTTACTATTAAACCCCTCGTTACTGCCATAGCGGCTTTCTCAGTTGCAAGCGTTGCTCAAGCAGCAGGCCTTGATCGTTCAGGTCAAGATACCACTGCGTTTTTCCAAGATGGCACCTATGCAGAAGCTGTTTATACTTACATCGATGCCGATGTGACCGGCCGTGATGCTGCAGGCAATAAAGTAAAAGATATTGCTGAGGATTATGACTTCTTCCGTTATGGTGTAAAAACAGATATAGATAATAAATTCAGTATTGGTGTGTTATATGACGAGCCTTGGGGCGCAGCTGCTGATTACCATGGTAATAATGACTTTGTGGGCTCACCAAGTCGAGTAGCAGATAGCCTTATCTCATCACGTTTAGGTAATGGTGCACCTGAAGCTGATAATATAGGCGTTAACAACGTTGAGCAGTTCAAAAACTTTGTAAATGCAACACCGGATAGATTGGCAGCAGGTCAACAGCAGCTAGCAACTTTGCAAGGCTTTGAGCAGCAACTTGACGCGGCCATTGCAAGTGGCGCGCCGATAGCAGCGATTGATCAACAAGTGGCACAGACAGCAGCACAATTAGGTCGACCAGATATAGATAGTTTTGCCGCTTTTCAGCAGCTGGTTACTGAAAGTGAGCAGGCGCTTGCAGAAGGACAAGCAAACTATCAACGCTTGAGAGGCTTAGAAGGGGTATTAGATACCGCTCTTGCGAACACAGAGGCGACAGAAGTTGAGGTGCGCTCTGAAAGCTTAACCGGTTTATTAGGCATGAAGTTCGGTCAAAATAACAATTACCAGATCTATGGTGGTCCGGTTGCCCAGCGCTTAAAAGCCAAAGTAAAATTACGTGGTAATGCTTATGAAACCGCAACGGGCTACGATTTAAATGTTAATCCAGATATTGACTATGGTTGGATCGCAGGTCTGCAATATAGTAAGCCTGAGATTGCATTAAAAGCATCTTTAACCTATCGCTCAGAGATTGATCATGAGGTGACAGCTAGTGAGTATTTACCTTTAGCGGCCTTGCGTGGCGTGCCACCAAATCAGGCTAATAAAATGGAAATCACCACTCCTGAGTCTGTGAACTTTGATTTCCAAACCGGTATTAACCCAACAACACTAGCAACAGCCAAAGTGCGCTGGGTGCCTTGGGGTGACTTCAAAATTACACCTCCTTTGTATAACGCCGCATCACAGTTTGATTATGGACCTAAGGGTTTAAATCTAGTGGATTATGATGATGACCAGTGGGTTGTTGAATTAGGCTTAGCAAAACGTCTACAACCCAATCTAGCCATTTCAGGAACTATTGGATGGGACAGCGGCTCTGGTGATCCTACCACTTCTTTAGGTCCTATTGAGGGCTACTATAGCGTAGGTGCTGGTGCTAAATATAATCTTGATGAAAACTGGGCCATTTCAGCCGGTGGTAAATACCTATGGTTTGGTGATGCCAAAGGTCAGATTCCAAATGGCAATATCGTAAGTGATTTTAAAGACAATGATGGCTTTATCTTGGGTGTAAAACTGTCTTATCAAGATAAATAATATTTATAGTAAAACGTCCTATTTCTAAGCAGCCAGCTTTGCTTAGATAAGCCATAAAAAAGCAGCCTTAGGCTGCTTTTTTATGTTTTTTGATAAATTACTAAAACAAGTGTTGCTATAAATACTTATTTTCACTATCCTTATTACAAGAATTACGTATTTTTACATATATTGAATATTTTTTATCAGTATGTTAATAATATATACACATTTGGCACAGGATTGCCTGCGACTCTCATCGCTATTTTATAAACAGATAGCATAGAGCCAATAACTTTCATGGAGAATTCCCAATATGTTACACAAATTCCCTATCTCTAAGCTGACGCTTGCTCTTTTAACATTACCCCTAGCTTCTTTAACACACGCTGCCGGCCTTGATCGCTCAGGGCAAGATGTTACCGCTTTTCTTCAAGACGGTACTTACGCTGAAGCGGTTTATACCTATGTAGATGCTGATGTTTCAGGTGTGGATAATTCAGGTAATAAAACTGGAGATATAGCGGAAGGCTATGACTTTTTTCGCTATGGTGTAAAGACCGATGTGAATGATAGATTCAGTGTGGGTGTGCTTTATGATGAGCCTTGGGGGGCATCGGCTAAATATAGAGGCGATAATAATTTTACTGGTGTAGCAAATATGACTGGGGCAGGGGCTATTCAGAAAATTGCTCAGCAGGCCATTGCTAATACAGAAAATAAAATTGAGACCGTTCAGGGCTTACAATCCAGCCAGAATCCACAAGGTTTGGATGCCGTAGTATATAATACTGCTCTAGCGGGTCTAAATAGTACCCTCGATAGTTATAAAGAATTAGCTGCGGCACCTTCTTTAGAGAAGTACAACGGCATCATAAATCAAACTAATGAGACACTAACTAACACAGAGGCCACATTAGGTGCTATAGGTCAATCCCTAAGTCCAGAAGTACTTGCTACTGCACAACAACTTCTACAATCTAATAAATCAGATGCTGCCACATCTGAAAATGCTAGAGATGCAGTTGCTAATCTATTAAGTATTGATGGAGCCACAAATGTAGAAGTTCGTTCTAATAATCTATCTGTAATTGGCGGGGCAAAATTTGGTGCTAATAATGAATTTCAGGTTTATGGTGGTCCTGTAGCGCAACGCCTTAAAGCTGATGTTAGATTAAAAGGCGATGCTTACAAGCAAGCTGCTGGTTATACTGCCCATATTTCTCCTGATATTGACTATGGTTATTTAATAGGGGTTTCTTATAGTAAGCCAGAAATTGCTCTGAAAGCGGCATTGACATATCGATCTGAAATCGAACACTCATTAACGGTCGCCGAAAGTTTCCCAGCATTGGCTATTGTAGGTCAAAATCCAGAAGCTTTTAGTAATTTTAAAGTAAAGACACCTGACTCTTTCAACTTTGATTTCCAGACAGGTATTAACCCCACCACATTAGCCACAGCTAAGATCCGTTATGTGCCATGGAGCGACTTCTCTATTGTGCCACCACTTTATAATAAAGCGTCCAATTTACCTTTAGTTAATTATAGTGACGATCAATGGCAAGTAGAATTAGGCTTAGGTAAACGGCTGGCTGATAACTTAGCTGTATCTGGTTCAGTCGGTTGGGACAGTGGCGCTGGTGACCCAACTTCTTCATTAGGCCCTATTGAGGGTTATTATAGTGTGGGGCTTGGTGCCAAATATGACTTAACCAAAAATTGGGCTGTATCGGCTGGTGGTAAGTATTTATGGTTTGGAGACGCAAAAGGATCATTACCAAGTCGTGAGGTTGTTTCAAACTTTAAAGATAATGATGGGTACATTGTAGGCGTTAAACTGTCTTATCAGGACAAATAACCACAAAACTTATTATCTTTTATAAAAAAAAGCAGCTCTGATGGGGCTGCTTTTTTATTTGCTTACAATTTATTATTTATTAAGTATCCGCTTAATAAAGGAACGCTATCCCTTAATGCACAAGCCTTAAGCCACAATAAAGCATGTTATTTAATTCAACTTATTTTAGTTGTACAGATTACCTATTCTAAAAATAATTGACTTGTGGTATTAAGTCTGTCTAATATAAAAGGTAGAAATAAACGAAGTTAGTATTTCATTTCGATTTATTTGAACCAAACGAAATAGTGGATTATACCTAATCTTCATGGAGGAAGATGAATGTCACCAATGAATTATTCTGTGCTGAACAGCACCACGGCAAAAAAACTACAAACACCGCTTAAAGCGAGTGTTTTTTTACTAACCACAGTTATTCTGGCTTCCTGTGGACTAGACAGTAGCTCAACCTCTTATTATACCTCTCCTTCTGAGGTTCCTAGTAGCCCAGGTACGCCAACGCCAACGCCAACGCCAACGCCAACGCCTACACCAACGCCAACGCCTACACCAACGCCAACGCCTACACCAACGCCAACGCCTACGCCAACGCCTACACCAACGCCAACGCCAACGCCTACACCAACGCCAACGCCAACGCCAACGCCAACGCCTACGCCTACGCCTACACCAACGCCAACGCCAACGCCTACACCAACGCCAACGCCAGAGCCAACGCCAGAGCCGACACCTGAGCCGACACCTGAGCCGACACCTGAGCCTACACCTGAGCCTACACCTGAGCCTACACCTGAGCCAACGCCAGAGCCGACACCAGTACCCGTTAACCCAGACGTTGCCCCTGATAGTGAAATGACAGGCTTCCAATCTAGTGCATTTAGTAGCCTTAAAGCTAACTCATCTACTTTCAAAAAATTTGAGGATGCTATTGGTTATGTAGCTATTCGTGATGACGCTTCAAGTTTCACTGAAACTGAGTTCGTTACAAGTGCTGATGGTGTAGAGTCAGAGGTACCTCTAGATAATCGTGAGGGTGATAACTTCACTGCCTTTGATAAAGGTGTTGTCCGTGGTGATATGGTACAGCCAGCCAGTGTTAAAGCGCCAATCGCAGTAAATCTACAAGCAGATAGTGGAACGGTTAAAGTTGATGCGGGATTAGGAAGTTTCTTGAATCCTGATTTTAACTATAAGGCTGTGTATCAAAACTTTGATTCGCAAATGCAAGTGGGGCATGTTTATGGCATTATTAATTCGAGCGTCGTTGGAGAAGTTTCTCGCGTTGCCAACGTTTATGTCCAAGGTCATTTAACGAATCAAGCAGACATCGACTACTTAAAGCAAGTTAACGATGGTAAAGCGTCATATACAGGTAATGCCACTTATATTGAGAACATTCACTTAGGTGATACCGGAGCATTTGAGCCAGTTAATGGGTCATCAAGCTTTAATGTCGACTTTGTCAATAACTTAGTGAAAGGTGAGCTTGCCTTTGACGGTGACTTTAAATATATGCCAGCAGGTAATAAGATTGACATTGAAGCGACCATTGACGGTAATACCTTTGCAGGAAAGGCAAATGGGATTGATACCGCAGGTGGTTTCTATGGTGAAGATGCTAAGTTCTTAGGTGGTATTTATCAAGACGCTTCAGTGGAGGGCGGTAAAGGTACGACTCCAGGTACTGGAACCAAATTCCAAGGTACTTTTGGCGCAACTAAACAGTAAGTAGTAAGTTTAGCCTACATTAACTATTTGAAACAAAAAAAAGTATCGTTAGATACTTTTTTTGTTTGTTTTTTTTAGGTCACTATTGTAATCTAACTAAAGTGCTTGTTTAAATTCAGTAAACATATGTACCTTATTATTAGCTACATTGTACTATATAAACAAGTGAGAATATCAATTATGGAAAACCTCATAATCTTCATGGAGGAAGACGAATGTCACCTATCAGTCATTCAATATCAAACAGCTCAGCTATTTCTACTGCAAAAAATCTATATACTTCAAAAAAGTTAAAAACACCTTTAAAAGCCAGTGTGGTTATTCTAACTACACTAATATTAGCTTCTTGTGGTTCTGATGGTAGTTCTACTTCCTATTATACAGCGCCTTCAGATATTCCTTCTAATCCTGGAACCGGTAATGGAAACGGTGGCGAAACCGGTAATGGAAACGGTGGCGAAACCGGTAATGGAAACGGTAGCGAAACCGGTAATGGAAACGGTGGCGAAACCGGTAATGGAAACGGTGGCGAAAACGGTAATGGAAACGGTGGCGAAACCGGTAATGGAACCGGTGGTGAAACCGGTAATGGAACCGGTGGTGAAACCGGTAATGGAACCGGCGGTGAAGCAACTGATGCAGAGCTGCAGCAGGCTTTAAAAGATTTAGATGATGCAAGAGCAGAAGCCCAAAAAGCTCAACAGGAAGCTGCTGCCGCAAAAGCAGAAGCTGAAAAGTTAAAACAGGAGTTAGAAGAGGCACAAAATGCTGGTGGCAGTGGTAATTCAGAACAATTAGAGGCCATCGCGGAAGCTAAAGCAGCAGCAGCTGAAGAGGCTGCTAAGGCAGCGGTGGCTAAAGAAAAAGCGGCTCAACAGGCTATTGCCGCAGCTGAAGCTAAACAAAAAGCTGCTCAGGATATTATAGATGCTGCACAAAATGCCAAAGATAATGCCCAGATTAAGAATGCCCCTGAATCAGCGAAGAGTGGTGTACAGACCTTAAACGTAGACGTTGTACCACTTGGTAAAGTCTTTAAAACAACCACACGCGACTTTGAAGCAGATAGCACTAGCGTTGTTGCCCGAGCTGATCTGGCTTCACAAGACCCAGCTACTCCTGATAAACCTGGACTATTAGGTCAAGTACCAGTGACCATTTCAGGTGATAATGATGCAGATATTGCTGGAACCAATGGCTTTAAGTCTCATGAAGACAGCGCCGTTGTTGGTGCGTTAGGTCAAGAGCTACCACTAACTTACACCTCAACGTATAAGGACTTTGGCGATGACATGCGCATTGGCCACATTGATGGTAAAGCGGTGTTTAGTGGTCTTGAATTGCCAGTAAATGGTGCAGCGGTTATTGGTAACGCGACCAAAGCTGAGAACATGCCAACCGAAGGTACAGTAGGTTATACCGGTGATGCGACCCATCGTAAGTTAGGTCTTAGTAACGCCATTGAATTTGGTTCATCTGTATTTACCGCAGACTTTGTGAAAAAAGCACTAGATGGCAAACTAAGCTTTGCCAAAGCGGGTGATATTAATCTTAAAGCGAACATCAGCGGCAATAAGTTTTCAGGTGGCGCAGCAGACAACGCAGGCTACGCAACCGAAGGTGGTTTCTACGGTGGTGACGCCCAGTACCTAGGTGGTGTGTATGAAGGTAATGGTGCTCAAGGTACTTATGGTGCGAAATCTGACAAGCAAACTGCAGCAGAACAAGCAGCCGTAGACGCACAAGCAGCAGCAGATGCAGCACAAAAAGCAATAGCAACAGAACAAGCAAAAGCGCAAGCAGCACAGGCAGCAGCAGAGAAAGCGAAAGCGGATGCAGCGAAAGCACAAGCAGCATTAGAGAAAGCTCAAGACGCCTTAGCAAATGCGGGTAGTGGTGAAGATCTACTAGCGGCAGCATTAGAACGTGCAGATGCAGCCGAAGCGGCACAAGCTGCAGCCGAAGAGTTAGCAACCAAAGCACAAGCAGCACAAAAGGCAGCTGAAGAAGCGAAAGCTGCTGCAGAAAGTGCACAAGCAGCGGCTCAAGCCGCAGCCGATAAAGCAGTGGGTGAGGCTAAAGCAAAAGCTGAACAGTTAGTTGCTGAAGCTAAAGCAGAAGCAGAAGCTGCTAACGAAGCAGCTAAGATCGCGAAAGCAGATGCTGATGCAGCCAATGTTGCCGCTGAAAAAGCGAAGACAGATGCAGGTGTTTTAGTTGCTGAAGCGAACAAACAGAAAGAAAAAGCAGAAGCAGAAGCCGTTAAAGCTAAAGCTGACGCCGATGCCGCCAACAATCTAGCAGCATCAGAGAAAGCCAAAGCGGAAGCTGCTCAGAAAGAAGCAGAGACGGCTAAATCAGAGTTAGCGCAAGCTCAAAAAGATCTAGAAGCAGCAGAGCAAGCCTTAGCTGATGCCCTAGCAAGTGGCGGCGGTAACACAGAAGCGCTCCAAGCAGAAGTGGATCGTAGACAAGCGGCTCTAGAAGCAGCCAATGAGTCAGCAGCCCAAGCACAACAAGCTTCAGCAGCAGCAATCGCAGCGGCACAGAAGCAAGTTGAAGATGCTCAAGCAGCACTACAAGCAGCAAACAATGCAGCAGCAGCGGCAGAGATTAAGAACGCCCCTGAATCAGCGAAGAGTGGTGTACAGACCTTAAACGTAGACGTTGTACCACTTGGTAAAGTCTTTAAAACAACCACACGCGACTTTGAAGCAGATAGCACTAGCGTTGTTGCCCGAGCTGATCTGGCTTCACAAGACCCAGCTACTCCTGATAAACCTGGACTATTAGGTCAAGTACCAGTGACCATTTCAGGTGATAATGATGCAGATATTGCTGGAACCAATGGCTTTAAGTCTCATGAAGACAGCGCCGTTGTTGGTGCGTTAGGTCAAGAGCTACCACTAACTTACACCTCAACGTATAAGGACTTTGGCGATGACATGCGCATTGGCCACATTGATGGTAAAGCGGTGTTTAGTGGTCTTGAATTGCCAGTAAATGGTGCAGCGGTTATTGGTAACGCGACCAAAGCTGAGAACATGCCAACCGAAGGTACAGTAGGTTATACCGGTGATGCGACCCATCGTAAGTTAGGTCTTAGTAACGCCATTGAATTTGGTTCATCTGTATTTACCGCAGACTTTGTGAAAAAAGCACTAGATGGCAAACTAAGCTTTGCCAAAGCGGGTGATATTAATCTTAAAGCGAACATCAGCGGCAATAAGTTTTCAGGTGGCGCAGCAGACAACGCAGGCTACGCAACCGAAGGTGGTTTCTACGGTGGTGACGCCCAGTACCTAGGTGGTGTGTATGAAGGTAATGGTGCTCAAGGTACTTATGGTGCGAAATCTGACAAGCAAACTGCAGCAGAACAAGCAGCCGTAGACGCACAAGCAGCAGCAGATGCAGCACAAAAAGCAATAGCAACAGAACAAGCAAAAGCGCAAGCAGCACAGGCAGCAGCAGAGAAAGCGAAAGCGGATGCAGCGAAAGCACAAGCAGCATTAGAGAAAGCTCAAGACGCCTTAGCAAATGCGGGTAGTGGTGAAGATCTACTAGCGGCAGCATTAGAACGTGCAGATGCAGCAGAGAAAGCACAAGAGGCTGCAGAAGCTGCAGAAGCGGCAGCTAAGACAGCAGCCGAGACTGCTAAAGCTGCAGAAAACGCGGCTAAAGAAGCTCTAGTAGCGGCTCAAGCAGCAGCAGACAAAGCTATTGGTGACGCGAAAGCTGAAGCTCAAAAGCAAGTAGACGCAGCCAAAGCGGCAGAAGCGGCTGCGAAGCAAGAAGCGGTTACCGCACAAGCAGCAGCAGACAAAGCTAAAGCAGACGCTGATAAAGCTAAAGCAGATGCTGACATTGCGGTTCAAGATGCTAAAGACCGTGCAGACAAAGCAGAAGCAGAAGCCGTTAAAGCACAGCAAGATGCTGTAAAAGCAAAACAAGATGCAGAGACTGCCCAACAACAGGCTAATGATGCCAAAACCGCAGCAGCAGAAGCTGAGCAAAAATTAAAAGCTGCTCAAGATAAAATTAAGCAGCTTCAAGACGAGCTGGAAAATAGCGGCCCAGGCGGAAACGTTAATATTGAGGAGCTTAAAGAGCAACTAAAAGCCGCTCAAGAAGATAAGGTAATACTAGAAAGCGAGTTACAAACTGCTAAAGATGCTGAAGACAATGCTAAAGCAGCTGCTGAGGCTCAAATAGCAGCGGCTAACCAAGCAGCAAAAGATGCCCAAGATGCATTAGCAGCGGCACAAATTAAGAATGCCCCTGAATCAGCGAAGAGTGGTGTACAGACCTTAAACGTAGACGTTGTACCACTTGGTAAAGTCTTTAAAACAACCACACGCGACTTTGAAGCAGATAGCACTAGCGTTGTTGCCCGAGCTGATCTGGCTTCACAAGACCCAGCTACTCCTGATAAACCTGGACTATTAGGTCAAGTACCAGTGACCATTTCAGGTGATAATGATGCAGATATTGCTGGAACCAATGGCTTTAAGTCTCATGAAGACAGCGCCGTTGTTGGTGCGTTAGGTCAAGAGCTACCACTAACTTACACCTCAACGTATAAGGACTTTGGCGATGACATGCGCATTGGCCACATTGATGGTAAAGCGGTGTTTAGTGGTCTTGAATTGCCAGTAAATGGTGCAGCGGTTATTGGTAACGCGACCAAAGCTGAGAACATGCCAACCGAAGGTACAGTAGGTTATACCGGTGATGCGACCCATCGTAAGTTAGGTCTTAGTAACGCCATTGAATTTGGTTCATCTGTATTTACCGCAGACTTTGTGAAAAAAGCACTAGATGGCAAACTAAGCTTTGCCAAAGCGGGTGATATTAATCTTAAAGCGAACATCAGCGGCAATAAGTTTTCAGGTGGCGCAGCAGACAACGCAGGCTACGCAACCGAAGGTGGTTTCTACGGTGGTGACGCCCAGTACCTAGGTGGTGTGTATGAAGGTAATGGTGCTCAAGGTACTTATGGTGCGAAATCTGACAAGCAAACTGCAGCAGAACAAGCAGCCGTAGACGCACAAGCAGCAGCAGCAGCAGCTCAAGCTCAAGCTGATAAAGCTAATACTGCAGCACAAGCAGCACAAAAAGCAGCTCAGGAAGCACAAGCGCAATTAGCTGATAAGCAAGCTGAGATTGAGCGCCTGCAAAGAAGAATTGACAATGCAGGGTCAGGTAATGGTGATGCATTGCAACAGTTGCAAGATGAGTTAGATGCAGCAATCGAAGCGGCTAATCAAGCTAAACAGCAAAAAGATGATGCACTTGAGCAATTAACTGCTGCGCAGACTAATATTACTGAACTTCAAGCTACAGTTGATGGCTTAAAAGGCGATAATACTCAACTTCAAGAAGACTTAGCGCAGGCTAAGAAAAATCTACAGGCACAAATAGACAGCTTAAAGGCTGATAATAAAGATCTTCAGGCCCAAGCTGATGCATTACAAGAAGAGCTTGATAAACTAAAACCAGATGCGCCTGAAAATAAAGACTATGCAGTAGATAGCAAAATTACAGGTGTTCAGAGTAATAAGATTTCTGGATATAAAGGAAAAGATGGTGCTCTGAAAGCTGACAGTCAAGGTAGCTATGAAACCTTAACGATAAAAGCACAAGATCTTGATACAGACTATGTCCGAGGCGAGTTTAAAGTTATTCTGAAGGATAACGAGAAAGATGAGGCTTATATCAGTGCTGACGGCAAAAAAGTCGAAGGATTTAAAGTCTATAGTAATGGAAAGGCCGAAGTTCCAGGTACTACAACTGGTAATGCAATTAATACTAGTAGAACACTTAAATATACTTCCGTATACAACAAGTTTGCTGACATGCAGATAGGTCATGTATATGGAAATATACCAAGTACAGCGCCTGCTCAAGATGGTAAGTTATCAACGGTTTATGCGCAAGGTAATGCAACTGCTGCTGAAGACATGAAGTACATGCAAGAGCTTGCTAAGCATAATTTACAGCAAGGCCTGCAGAATGGTGAGGGCGTAGATAGCGGTAAAGTTGGGTACGCAGGGGTTTCCACCTATCAGAAGAATGCCGATTACTCAGGGTTAGTAGTGGGTACATCAGAGTTTGATGTAGACTTTGTAAATCAGCAGTTAGACGGTACTCTAGCATTCAAAGGTACGGATATTGATAACAAGAAAATCAAAGCTGAAATCAACGGTAATAAGTTCTCAGGTAACTGGAATGGCCTAGATACCCAAGGTGGATTCTTTGGCCAAGATGCGGCTGAGTTAGGTGGTATCTATAAGGATGCTGGTGGTAAAGGTACTTATGGTGCTGAAAAAGGTAAAGAATTGCCAGGAACAACCGAAACTGACATAACAGGATTCCAGTCGACTGCCTTAAGTAGCGTTGCCAAAAATGTTGATATTGCGAATGTCGTGTTAGAGGATGCCATTGGATATGTGGAGATTCGTAACGATAAATCTAACTGGTCAGGAAACCAAGCTGATTTGGTTAATAAAGACGATTCATTAATACCTGTAGATACCAAAGATGGTAATAACTTCACTGGCTTTGATAAGTTATCAGTACGTGCTGATATGGTAAAACCTGAGTCAGTCCAAAAGCCATTGGAGGTGTCATTAGGTAAATCTGGTAGTACTGGTAGTGTCACAGTAGAGGCAGGTAAAGGATCACTAAACCCTAACTTTAACTATAAGTCGGTATACAAGGATTTTGATGCCCAGATGCAGGTCGGCCATGTTTATGGCGTGATTAATTCTGGTTTCGTAGGCGACTTATCTCGTGTAGCTAACGTATATGCTCAAGGTTATGCAACGACCGAAGAGGCAATGGCCGACCTTGCCAAGGTTAATGACGGTAAAGCCAATTATACAGGCAACGCCACCTACATTGAGAATATCCACTTAGGAAATGGTGCAGGTTTTGAACCAGTAAACGGTACTTCAAACTTCAATGTTGACTTTGTCAATAAATCTGTGAAAGGTGAGCTTGCCTTTGACGGTGACTTCAAATATATGCCAGAAGGTAATAAGATTGGTATTGAAGCGACCATCAACGGCAATACTTTTGCAGGAAACGTAAACGGTATCGATACTGCTGGTGGCTTCTACGGTGATGATGCACAGTTCCTAGGGGGTATTTATCAAGATGCTTCTGTAACAGGTGGTAAAGGTACTACTCCAGGCACAGGCACTAAGTTCCAAGGTACCTTTGGTGCTGAAAAGCAACCAGTAAAATAAAAGTTATAGTAAGGTGATTTAAAAAAAGCGTCCTAATAGGGGTAATGCCAGTCAGTTAACGCTGACTGGTATTTTTTTTGGGATATTTTTGTGGTTTCCCCTTAACTACCCTCGGGCAAGATCGCTTTCTACGTTCAGGAATAACAAACAATTTTCCCTCCTCTAAAACTGCATCTAACAGCTTAGGGAAGAGTCCTGCAGCCTGTAAAGGCGCAAACCGTAACAGATCAACAATCGTAATAGACGCCATATGGAAGCTAATTCGTAGAGGGCTAACCTTAGCTCTAAGGGCCATATAGCGCATCAAACGTCTTATTAGATTATAAGCAATCATAAGCCCCCAGAACTCTTGTAATACAAGCTGTGGCAGCTTACTTCTTAACAACAGCCCCTGCTGTAAATCAGACTTAATTTCCCTAAAAGCCATCTCGATCTCCCAGCGCTGCAAGTAGAGCTGTGCCACTTTATCCTTAGTAAAGCGTTTATCATCTATTAAAGAGGTGATGTATCGTCTTGTCTTGCCCTCATAACGACACTCAATTAATCGAGCTTGCCAAGTAGCAGGTAGGTTTGGATTTTTCTTTTGTGCCTGAGGAGAGACTGGCATTTGTATTAAGTAGTCCCCTTCACTAAAGGTCTCAATCACAGTGTAACGCAGATTATCTTTAGCCCGCATGAGCCAGTGACTGTTTGGATGGGCTTGTTGCCAACTAATCAGTAGGTCTGCTGAGAAATAGGCTCTATCAAAGAGCGTAATGCTGTTGTCTTGAACATTTAGCTGACGGGCTAAGGTGATCTCTCCTTGACCCATATCTGCAAGGGTTGTGTCAATGACCTCATGCGTGTCAGTATTGATCAGACATACTGAACGCATTTGGGGATAGGGCGCCTCTTTAGTTCTGCCTTTGCTTGAGCTAAAGTACTGAAGATTCTCATCAGTGGATGGGAGTGAGTATACGACGCCATCTACAGCGTGGACGCTAAGTCCCATGAAGTCTTGCTGCTGGGCTCGTGATTCTGTTTGGTAGTGAGCACTTAGTTGATGAAATAGCTGCTTTAGAGGCTCATGCCCGAGGCGTTGTCTTGCTTGTACCACAGCGCTGGGCACACAGGCCTGTGAGTCTAGATTAAGACGCATCTGCTCTGTGATATACCAAATTGAACGGTTTCGATATAAAGCTGTGCCGATGACTATCCAAACAACGTGTTCGGCAGGTAGCTTACGTCTTCTAATGCTCGCTTTGCCGGTATACTCTAAAGCTTGCTGTATCCACTCAGGGTCTATTAATTCACTAAATTGTTCTAGGGTGTCTGGAGTCCTTTTATGCGTCTCATTAATAGCGTCTTGTAGTCTCATAGTAAAATAGCCCATCTACTTATTAGATGGGCTATTTTATTACTTTTATTGAGTTTTTGCCTTAACTGACTGGCATTAGTCCTAATAGGGGCGCTTTTTTTGGGTTAATTAAAAAGAGCAGCTACGTTTATTAATTTCACTGATAAGTCTGTTTAATAAGTTGACTTTATTGTCAATATCGATAATATAAGTATTTGTTGTCACTTATTAAGTTATAGTAACAAAATTGGAATGTATTTTTATCTTCATGGAGGAAGTCGAATGTCACTTCACTGTCATTCAAATTTGGTTGTGTCTTCAGCTAAAAAATTGAATACCCCTTTAAAACCAAGCGTTGTCTTATTAACCTCTTTTATTTTCGCTTCAGTATCAGCCTATGCAGGCACAAGTACTAAGCAAAACACACCTACCAATCCTGATGTTGCTGCTCAATCTAATTTAACAGGAGTCCAGAGCAACGCCATTGGCAAGTCTGGTCTAGGTACCAGTATTCGCTACACTGAAATTTTAGAAAATAATTCTAATAGCTATAATCAAATAGCCGTTCGAGCCGATAAAGTTGCTTCAAAAATGGCCAAGCAGGGTCCTATTGATATTCAACTAACGGGTGCAAATGACAGTGACTTGGAGAATGGCTTTAAGCAGCATTCTGGATTCACTGAAGTAGTAGGGCAAGACTCAGCAGGTATCGCTCCACGAAAGCGCCGTATGGATTACACCACCACCTACAAGAACTTCGATGATCAAATGCAAATTGGTCATGTTCATGGTGACCTAAAAGCTCCGCTAATAAACGTCGATGAATATCGTTTATCGAATGTCTACGTACAAGGGAATGCCACAGATGAGGCAGATATTGAGTTCTTACAAGGCTGGGCAAAGCATCATCAAGACACCAATCTAAGTGAAGGAGTGGTTCAGTACACAGGTGATGCGACCTATATGGAGAATTTACATCTTAAGGATGGTCAGCAAAGTAGCCCTGTTGTGAATGGTACCTCTGAATTTAACGTTGATTTTGTCAAAGCTTTGCTTGAAGGGACGCTTAGTTTCCAAGATGGTGACTACAAGTATATGCCTGAAGGCAATAAAATCGGTATTAAAGCGGGTATAACCGGCAATACTTTTAAAGGCAATAATAATGGTATTGA
Organism: Psychrobacter raelei; assembly: GCF_022631235.3. NCBI lineage: Bacteria > Pseudomonadati > Pseudomonadota > Gammaproteobacteria > Moraxellales > Moraxellaceae > Psychrobacter > Psychrobacter raelei. Next base: position 2,525,655 of record NZ_CP093310.2, on the reverse strand, counting down.
TACTGCGGGTGGCTTCTTTGGAGAGGATGGACGTCTGTTGGGCGGTATTTATCAGCAAGCGTTAATACCTGGAGGAGAGGGTAGTGCACCAGGTGAGGGAACCACGTTCCAAGGCACCTTTGGCGCAAGTAAAACTACTAAGACGCTCGACCCTGTAGCCAATCCTGATGTTGCAGTTGATTCGAATGTTACTGGCTTTCACAGCAGTGCATTAAGTAATGATAACTTAATCGGCCCAAGCATACACTACGGTGCTATTCGTGATAATAAGACAGGCAGCTATGATCAGTTGTCTATTCGAGCTAATGAAACTGATTCACGAGAATACTATGCAGCAGTGGGTGTGAACTTAACGGGTAGTGAAGACGCCAGCTATGGCAACGGCTTTAAGCAGCATACAGATGAGACATTGATTGAGCTCGGACCAATTTTAAGAAGAGATTTTGAATATCAGTCTATCTATAAAGATTTCGATGGCGAAATGCAAATTGGTCATGTCTTAGGGGATCCTAAAGTTCGCTGGACAATCATCACTCCAGGTCGCTTGTCTAACGTCCATGTTCAAGGTAATGCTACCAACCTTACGGACATGCAGTACATGAAAGATTTGGCTCAATATAAGGTAGACAGTGAGCTTAATGACGGTAAGGTTGAGTATAAGGGTGTTGCCACTTATATGGAGAACCTGCACTTAAAAGATGGGAAGCGTGCTGGACCTGTAGTTGATGGTACCTCTACATTTGATGTTGATTTTATCAATGCCAATCTTGAAGGGGAGCTAGCGTTTAATGCTGGTGCCTATAAGTATATGCCAGAAGGCAATAAGATCAAGATTAAAGCGGATATTACTGGTAATACCTTTGCTGGTAATCTAAATAATATTGATACTGCAGGCGGTTTTTATGGTGAGGATGCTAAGCTTTTGGGCGGAGTTTATCAACAAGCTCTAACCACAGGTGGAGTCGCTAAGAAAAAGGGTGAGGGGACTACATTCCAAGGGACGTTTGGCGCCAGTAAAGTAGAGACTAGGGGCTCGAATGCACCAAGTGAGCCAGAGCTGCCTACGGTTGAGTCGGATATGACGGGCTTCCAGTCTACGACGCTAAGTAGCAAGGAAAAAACACTACCGTTTGGCCTAGGTAAACTCGATAATGCTGTGGGTTATGTGGCTATTCGTGATGATCAGTCTGACTTTACCACTACAGTAGATAAAGATGGTAGTTTAGTACCAGTAGATAATCGTAAAGGCGACAATTTCAAGAGCTTTGATAAAGGCGTGGTACGTGCTGATATGGTGAAGCCTGACTCGGTGCTTAAGCCTATTGACGTATCATTAAAGCAATCAGGTAGTGTGAAGGTTGATGCTGGAAAAGGTAGTTTTAACCCTACATTTAATTATAAATCTGTTTACGAAAACTTTGACAGTCAAATGCAAGTAGGTCACGTTTACGGTAACTTTGACTCTGCTGCAGGAGAGGTATCTCGAGCTACTAACGTCTATGTCCAGGGGTACTTAACTGCTACAGAGGCAATGGATAGGTTGAAAGATATCAATGAAGGTAAGGCTCAGTATACAGGAGTAGCGACCTATATCGAAAATATCCATTTAGGAGATAATGCAAATACAGCTCCTGTGAAAGGCACATCAGCCTTCGATGTTGACTTTGTGAATAACTCAGTGAAAGGTGAGCTTGCCTTTGACGGTAACTTCAAATATATGCCAGAAGGTAATAAGATTGGCATTGAAGCGACCATCGATGGTAATACCTTTGCAGGTAATGTTAATGGTATCGATACTGCTGGTGGCTTCTACGGTGAAGATGCTAAATTCTTAGGTGGTATCTATCAAGATGCGGCAATCGAAGGTGGTAAAGGCGACTTACCTGGTACAGGAACTCGTTTCCAAGGTACATTCGGAGCTGAAAAACAGTAAAGTAAGCAGACTTTTGTTATCTTTATAAAATTCAAGCAAGCTCAATTAACTATTTTAAACACTATAGTAAGAAAAAGCGCCTAATTAGGCGCTTTTTCTTCTCGCAAAATTATCATTATTATCTTATAGTTAAGTTAGTAAAATACTTTGGTAAATATTGAAATATCTTTAATGTCAAATGAGTGACTACTGTTTATATCTCAATTATTTACTGTCGTATGACTCAGCATACCTCGATAGGAACACAGGTATACTAAAGCGGACTTGGCTTTAATTATAGAAAATAGACTGAATATTGGATTTTAGTAACACTGTTAGGGATAACTATGACACATTCGCACCTCTTAAGAACCCTCACCACTTCTACCTTATTGCTCAGCGCAGTTTATAGTCCTCTGGTCTATGCGGCTGACGATATTCCTCCTGGATTTATCGAGGAGACTAGAGATAATAATGACCAGGCAGATGAATTAATTAAACGTGAGCGCCAAGATATTACCTTAGGCACGAACGTACCAACAGCAACCGTATCTAAGCAAGAAGCACAAAAAGCACTAGATGAGCGCAAAAAAGTTCAATCTATACAAGGCTATGATTTAGAGGCTTTAAAAGCGGACCCTGTAACTTTTACAAAGTTTTTAAATGCCGCATTGGCAGCGCAGGATATGGCCACTGTTAAAGAGCTGCTCCCATATTATAGGGCATTAGAAGTTAATGATCCCATGCTAATTAAGTTCGCTGATGCCTTGGTATATCGTAGTGAAGGACAAAACAAAAAAGCTATTGCGATATATAAAGACATGTTGGCAGACAACCCTGACTTTCATCCAGTGCGTCTTAATATGGCCCAAGCGTTGTATGCTGATAAGCAGTATACCGCTGCTGCAGACCAGTTGCAGAAGCTGCGTGGCGCGGATATTCCACCACCGGTAATGGCCAATGTTGATCGCTTAATTGAGCGCATCAAAGAGCAGGAGCAGTGGCGCTTTAGTGCTTCTGCCAGCTATGTTTATGATAAGAACTTAAATGGGGTACCTGAAAGGCAAATTGTAGATGCTCAATTAGGTGCCACAAGTAAGCCTGAATCCGGCAAAGGTTTGCAGGTATCAGGAAGTGCGAGTAAACGTATTAACCTAGACAAAAACTTTTATGCTGAAGTGGGTGGTAATGCCTCACTAAGAGGCTATTGGGATAATAGTGAGTATAATGATTATCTGGTCACAGCCTCGACAGCCTTGGGTTACGATGATGCCAAAAATGATGTGTCTATTAGTCCTTTTGTGACCAAGCGCTTTTATGGGGAAGAGCCGTATAGCTGGCGAAAGGGGGTGACGCTTAGTGGCTCACGTTGGGTACAGCCAAAGCTCAAGCTGACGGCAACAGGTATGTACTCTAATGAAACCATAGATGATGATGACAAAGATCTGCGTGAAGCAGATGGCCTGTTTTTAGGGGTCAATGGTCTATATATTAAAGATGCCAACGAGTATTTTTATGGTGGTTTGGGTAGCTATAAAAACGATGTCGATAAGACCAGCTTCTTAAGTTATGATAGAAATTCAGTAAACGTGGGCTGGGGGCGTGAATGGAACCAAGGTATCTCTACTTTAGCCTCAGCAAGCTATGCTATTAAAGACTATGATAAGCCTTCAGATGATATCGCAGATTTCTTTTACCGAACTTATCGCGTAGAGGGCAATGATACCCATCGCAAAGACAAAACCAGCTCCTTAGGGTTGCAAGTTTGGAAGCGTGATTTGACGGTACTAGGCTTAACCCCACGCTTGGTATTTGATTATGAGAAGACCTCAAGTAACTTCAAATACTATGATGACCGTGATGACAAAACAGCCACCATTTTATTTACTAAGACTTTCTAGCGGGCAGGTAAAATACATTTATCTCTAGATAAAAAAGACCTCGCATCATGCGAGGTCTTTGGTGTTGATGAAGTGTGGTTTGAAGTGAGGCTATGGTTATAGATTGGTTTCCATCTCTTCAAATTTGGCTTGAATTTTGGCACTTGGTGCAGCAGTGGCCAAGCTGACGACCACAATAGCAATAGAGCTTAAAATAAAGCCTGGGATAATGGCATATAACCAGTCATTTAAAGCGACGCCATCAGGAGTTTGTATGCCTGCATAGACCCAAATAATCACGGTTAGGGCACCGACAATCATACCTGCCAGCGCACCATTACGGTTCATACGTTTCCACATTAAGCTAATAATAACCAACGGACCAAAGGCAGCACCAAAGCCTGCCCATGCGTTAGACACAAGCGATAATACTGAGCTGTCAGGGTCGGAAGCTAAGAAAATAGATACCAAAGCTACCACGACAACAGAGATACGACCTACCAATACTTGACGTGCTTCTGGGGCCTGTCTATCAAAGAATAATTTATATACATCACGGGTTAGAGAGCTTGACACTACCAGTAACTGTGAGGATATGGTACTCATAATGGCGGCTAAAATCGCTGCTAACAAGAAGCCTGAGACTAAAGGATGGAATAAGAAGTTAGTGAATACTAAGAAGATGGTCTCTGGGTCATCTAAGGTCATGGCAGTTTTTTGGACATAAGCACGGCCAGCAAAGCCTGTCATTAATGCCCCGATTAAGCTGACAATCATCCAGCTCATACCAATTCTACGGGCAGTTGGCACGTCTTTTACTGAACGAATCGCCATGAAGCGTACGATAATGTGTGGCTGACCAAAATAGCCTAAACCCCATGCCATCAATGACAAAATGCCTAAAAAGCTCATGCCGCTAAAGATGTTAAGCATTTGGGGGTCAATATTGCGAATGGCTGTGGTTGTGGCACCCACACCGCCTAAATCTGTAAAGGCCACGACAGGTACAATAATCATCGCCAATAGCATAATGACGCCTTGCACAAAATCCGTGGTCGAAACTGCTAAGAAGCCACCGAATAAGGTATAGGCCACAACCACACCTGCCGTTACCCACAGGCCTGTGCTATAAGACATGCCTAGGGCGCTGTCGAATAATTTACCACCGCCGGCTAAGCTGGCTGCAGTATACACGGTAAAGAATAAAATAATAACGATGGCTGAGATGACACGAAGCAGGTGAGACTTGTCTTCAAAACGGTTGGCGAAATAATCGGGCAGGGTGATGGCGTTGTCAGCGACTTCTGTATAGACACGCAGTCTTGGGGCCACTAAGAGATAGTTCGCAAAGGCGCCGAGGGTTAAGCCTAAAGCAATCCAGATACTAACCACACCTGAGCTGTACATGTAGCCGGGTAGGCCTAATAATAGCCAACCTGACATATCTGAGGCGCCTGCAGATAAGGCGGCAACCCCTGGGCTTAAGTTACGACCGCCCAGCATATAGCCTTCTGAGTCGTTTTCGGCCTTAAAATAGGCCCAAATACCGATGGCAATCATCAGTAAAAAGTAGAGGGCGAGCGAGATGAGCACGCCAGGTTCAATTCCATTCATAACAAAATCCTTATGTAATATGTTTTTTAAGCACAAAAAAACCATTATGGTATGGGTATCATAATGGTTTTTTTATAAAAACTAAAAGAGTATCAACAAAAGTTAAGGTAATAAGGTAAAAGTTTTTTTATTTAAACCTTATGCCCTGAAAACTGCTGTGCAAAAACCAATAATAATCTATTAATGGATAAACAGCTCAGTATTCACAACGCATAGGTTACGCTCCATTAACTTTTGGCAATATAAGTGCATTATAAAGTAAAAAAAAGGCGATTACGAACGTAATTCACAAAAACAATTAACATAAGGTTGACTGCCACCGCCAGCGACTGATTACAGTCGCTGGCAGAAAGCACATAGGAGGCTAAAAGTGGCACGCTAACTGATTAGCTCAATAAAGCGGCAAATAAATTAAGAAGGGGGATTATTAGCTACTTATTAGTTACTTATGAGCTAATAGGTGCCAGCATTTGCATTAACGCATCAACACTGGCTGAGCGGGTTAAGCTTGGGTTGATGACCACCCCAAGATGCCGCTGCAATTCTAAATCCTTTGCCATATCAACGTAGGCCAACTCGTGGTTGATCAAGGTTTGCGGTAATACTGACCAACCTAGACCGACCGATACCAGCATACGAATAGACTCTAGAGGGTTGGTAGTCATGGTGGCATACGGTTTTAGGTTTTGTTTGGCAAACTCTGCCAAAGTAATCTGACTGGTGAACGTATTGGCTGCCGGCAAGATGGCTGAGTAGTGTGCCAGTTGCTCTAAGGTGACATTGGATTTTTGTGCTAAAGGCGACAAGGTCCCCGTCACAAAAAACAGGGGGTCTGACCAAAGTGTATGATAAGTCAGGCGTTTGTCATACACAGGGGGTAGGGTCAAAAAGGCCAATGACAGCTCACCATCCAACACCGCTTTGTGTGCCGCTTCTGAGTCCACAAAGTGCACCTCTAGCTGCACAGACGGATAGGTCTGGATAAACTGTTTTAGTACTGGAGATAGGTGATGAAGACCGATATGGTGACTGGTACCAATGACCAGTTTTCCCGAAATGGTTTGCTGAGAGTTTTGGATATTGATCTTGAAGTTATCGTAATCATCCAGCCAGCGCTTGGCGTGCGGCAGTAGCTCATTAGCAGCAGCGGTGGGCACGATACCACGACCTAAGGTATCAAATAAGGTAACCTTAAACTCATCTTCAAGGTTTTTTATGCGCTTACTGACAGCAGGTTGGGTGATAAAAAGTTTTTCAGCCGCGCCCGAAATACTGCCCGTTTGCATTACAGTGATAAAGGTGGTCAAATTTGTGGTATTCATGGTCAGCCTAAAACTATCAAAAGGGTTAAAAGTTTAAGTATAATATAAAGTTTGCTTTATGATAAAAATCATCAATTATTATTATATAACTAAGCTGTTATAATCTCAATAGATAAGGCAGGTTATGTTGCACTCATTTAGCGCTTATAAAGCCAATGTTATTATTATATATAATATTGAGAGGCTAAATCTGATTAAATGACCTTGAGGGGCCAATTGCGCCACAAGTTAAGCGGCTATCAACGGTGCAATGTTCTTGCGCTTTATACCTTTTTTATTAATGATTTTTTTATTTAGAGCTTAATTTTATAAGCCAGCAAGGATACTTTCCATGTCAGCAATAACGATAACGACTGCAAAAACACTTTATGACAAACTTTGGGATGCGCACTTGGTCAGTCAACGTGATGACGGTTCAAGTCTAATTTATATTGACCGCCACTTGTTGCATGAAGTGACTAGCCCGCAAGCTTTTGAAGGTTTAGCGCTGGCCAATCGTGAACCTTGGCGTCTATCAGCCAATATTGCGACGCCTGATCATAACGTACCCACAGTGCGCAAAGAGCGTCTTGAAGGCGTCAGTGGTATTAAAGATGAAGTGTCTCGCTTGCAGGTCAAAACGTTGGATGACAACTGCGTTAAGTTTAATATTGCAGAGTTTACCATCAACGATGTGCGTCAAGGTATCGTACACGTAGTAGGCCCAGAGCAAGGCCTGGTATTGCCAGGTATGACCGTGGTATGTGGTGATTCACATACGGCAACGCATGGCGCTTTGGGCTGTTTGGCTCATGGTATTGGTACCTCTGAAGTCGAACACGTGTTGGCCACTCAGTGCTTGGTACAAAAGAAATCTAAAAATATGCTGATCCGTGTCAATGGTGAGCTAGGCGCTGGCGTGACTGCCAAAGATGTGGTGTTGGCCATTATTGCTAAGATTGGTACGGCAGGCGGTACCGGTTATGCCATTGAGTTTGCTGGTGAGGTATTTGAAAACATGAGCATGGAAGGCCGTATGACTGTGTGTAACATGGCCATAGAAGCTGGTGCTCGTGTGGGCATGGTTGGTGTGGATGAGACCACCATCGAATATGTCAAAGGCCGTCCTTTTGCACCAACAGGTGAGCAGTGGGATCAAGCGGTTGAGTACTGGAATACCTTGCACTCAGATGAGGGCGCACATTTTGATGCGATTGTTGAGCTAGATGCCAGTGACATTGCCCCGCAAGTGTCTTGGGGCACGTCACCTGAGATGGTGGTGGATGTGACTCAATATGTTCCAACGTTAGCTCAGGCAAAAGATGAGGTGCAGGCTGAGGCATGGGAGCGTGCTTATCAATATATGGGTCTTGAGCAAGGCCAGCCGATTACCGATATCAAGCTTGATCGTATTTTTATTGGCTCGTGTACCAACTCTCGTATTGAAGACTTGCGCTCAGCGGCATCGGTGATTAAAGGCCGTAAAGTGGCAGCCAACGTTAAAGAAGCCATCGTGGTTGCCGGCTCGGGCCAGGTAAAACAGCAAGCGGAGCAAGAGGGATTAGATAAGTTGTTTATTGAGGCAGGATTTGAATGGCGTGAGCCTGGCTGCTCAATGTGTTTGGCCATGAATGCTGATAAGCTTGAGCCACAAGAACACTGCGCCTCAACCTCAAACCGTAACTTTGAGGGTCGTCAGGGCAATGGTGGTCGCACCCACTTAGTTAGCCCAGCAATGGCGGCGGCGGCGGCCTTAGCCGGTCATTTTGTGGATGTGCGAAGCTTTTAATCAGTGATTAAGGCCATACTCCGTTTTATCAGATACCCTATGTTAAGGAACCTCTAATGCAAGCTTATAATACCCAAACTGGCATCGTATGCCCCCTTGATCGCTCGAATGTGGATACCGATCAGATTATCCCAAAGCAGTTTTTAAAATCTATCAAACGCACAGGTTTTGGCGTCAATTTATTTGATGATTGGCGCTATCTGGATGAAGGCTTCCCAGGACAAGACAACTCTAAGCGTCCGATTAATCCTGATTTTGTGCTTAATAAACCGCGCTATCAAGGTGCAACTATTTTGCTGGCCCGTGATAACTTCGGCTGTGGCTCAAGCCGTGAACATGCACCTTGGGCTTTATCAGAGTATGGCTTTCGCACCGTAATTGCCCCAAGCTTTGCCGATATCTTCTATAACAACTGCTTTAAAAATGGTATGTTGCCCATTGTATTGACCGAAGCGCAAGTTGACGACTTGTTCGAGCAATGCCTTGCCAACGAAGGCTATGAGTTAACCGCTGACCTTGAGCGTCAAGTGGTCGTCACCCCTGACGGCACAGAGTATCCGTTTGAGGTTGATGAGTTTCGTAAGCACTGTTTGTTAAATGGTCTCGATGATATCGGTCTTACTTTACAGCAAAGCGAGGCGATCAAAGCTTATGAGGCCAAAATGCAGCAAAATACGCCTTGGATTTTTAAAGAAGTACGCGCCTAATCAATAGGCCTTATCCGCGACTTCATTTGATGGCGTAATCGATAGCTCATTACAATTTATTTGATAAAAACTTAGGAATAACAACTATGGCAACCGTTTTAACCCTAGCTGGCGATGGCATTGGCCCTGAAATTATGACTCAGGCTGTGGCTGTATTAGAAGCTGTAAATGACAAGTTTGACTTAGGTTTAAGCTTGGAGACGGCAGATATCGGCGGTATCGCTATCGATAATGCTGGCGTGCCACTGCCTGATGAAACTTTGGCGAAAGCCCGTGCGGCAGATGCGGTATTATTAGGTGCTGTGGGTGGGCCTAAATGGGATGGCATTGAGCGCAGTATTCGTCCTGAGCGTGGTCTATTAAAAATTCGCAGTGAGCTGGGTTTGTTTGCCAACTTACGGGTGGCCAAGCTGTACCCTCAGCTGGCTAATGCCTCAAGCTTAAAGCCGGAAATCATCTCAGGTCTAGACTTGCTTATCGTGCGTGAGCTGACGGGTGGTATTTATTTTGGGGAGCCACGCGGTATTCGCACCTTAGACAATGGCGAACAGCAAGGTTACAACACCATGGTGTATAAGACCTCTGAGATTGAGCGTATTGGTAAAGTGGCCTTTGATTTGGCGCAAGTGCGTGCTAAAGCCAATGGCACACCCGCCAAAGTATGTTCAGTGGACAAAGCCAATGTGTTAGAGGTCACCGAGCTTTGGAAGCAGACCATGATTAAGCTGCAACAGGCTGACTATAGCGACGTGGACTTAAGCCATATGTATGCCGATAATGCCTGTATGCAATTGGTAAAAAATCCCAAGCAGTTTGATGTGATGGTGACGGGTAATATGTTTGGCGATATCTTATCGGATGAGGCCGCCATGTTGACCGGCTCTATCGGTATGTTGCCATCAGCGAGCTTAGATGAGCATGGTAAAGGCATGTATGAGCCTTGCCACGGCAGTGCACCAGACATTGCTGGTCAAGACAAAGCCAACCCCTTAGCCACCATCTTATCGGTTGCTATGATGCTGCGTTACACCTTTAAGCATGAAGCTTCTGCTGCGGCAATTGAGCAAGCTGTAAGCGATGTGCTAGATGATGGCTTGCGTACGGGTGATATTATGGATGCTGATGAAACAGGCTTAACCTTGGTAGGCTGTAAACAAATGGGTGAGGCAGTATTGGCCAAGCTAAGCTAAGCCAAAATCAGCTAAGCTAAGCTAAGTTAAATTAAATTAAATAACAGTTAGACTAACTTAGCTCTAATCAGTAGACTCGAGTCTTCGGATTCGGGTCTTTTTTTATTGGATTTTGAGGAATTGGCGAGGCTTTAGATATACATAACTTTGCATAACATAACGCTTAAGCCGTTCATTTATAAGCACTTAGGTTGTATATTAATAGCTTATAAAATAAAACCAACAATAAGAAAAAAGAGGCACATAAATGCTTACCCCCTCGACAAATAGTTTAAAACAGGCAACGTTAAAAACACTCACTGTGGCCATATTAGCGGCGTTGACATTGCCTGTAGTGGCCTATGCTCAAGCTGATAATGATGTTGTACAATCAAATACTAACACACCGCCACAAGTAACCAGCATGTCTGAATCTGCTGCAGATCAAGCCTTAGCTGAGGATACACAGACTGATGATTTAGATAATGAAGAGGACATGGCGCAAGCGGCTGATGACGCTCAAAGTGACGCTAATGTAGAGGCATCAGGCCCCACTACCAGTGAATCAGCGGCCACCCAAGCCACTGCTCAATCAGATGCTGCCGCTAATGCGGCAAAAGATACCAGCTTATCGGCCATGGCAAAGCAGGTCAACAGTAGCGAGTGGAAGCCGGGCGTGAAGATGACTCAGGCTGTGGGCACCAAAGTACAGGCGTTATTAAACTGGAATCAACATGGTGTCGGTGCTGTCGATGGCTATTGGGGCAAAAATACCCAAAAAGCGATGCAAGCTTTTCAGCAGGCCCAGGGGTTACCCGTCACGGATACTTTGGATCAAAAAACTTGGGAGGCTTTGTTAAAAGGGTCAGGACAAAATGACAATCTTGGGCAAAAGCCGGTATTGATTAGCTATACGCTAAAAGATTCAGATGTCAATATTAAGACCACCACGATACCAGCTGGGGTAGAAGCCAAGTCTAAACTTGAAGGGCTGTATTATGAAAGCATTCCTGAAGCATTGGGTGAAAAATTCCATATGAGTGTCAGCTATCTTAAACAGTTAAATCCCAATGCAAAATTTGTCACTGGGGAAACTTTGACGGTTTATAACCCCGGCCGTGCCAATACAAAAGCCATTAGTCGGGTAGTGGCAGATAAAAACCAGCAGACCTTATATGCTTATGACAAAGACAATAAATTGGTGGCCAGCTATCCCACAACTGTAGGCAGTACGGCAACGCCTTCACCCACCGGTACCCATAAAGTAAAAGTTAAGGTAAGTGATCCCAACTACACCCATACCGATGCCGATGGCAAGCAGACCGTCTTGCCTCCTGGACCTAATAACCCTGTTGGCCGAGTGTGGATTGGACTGGATAAACCCTCTTACGGCATTCATGGATCACCGGATCCTGAGCGCATCAGTCGTCAAGCCTCCGCCGGCTGTATCCGCCTAACCAACTGGGACGCTATGGCATTATTAAATACCATTGAAAACGGCGCGACAGTTGAGTTTAAATAAATAGGCTATATTTATATTGATGTAGCTGCATTGACGTACAAGTCAATCCGTCTAAACGGTAGATTTTAGCCACAAAAAAGACCGCTCTGTAAGGAGCGGTCTTTTTATTGAGAGGGTTAGATGATTGATATCTACTCCACACTCAACCTGTCGCGAGCACTAAATAAAACCTATAAATTAGGTTTTACCACGGTAAGTAATACGACCTTTGGTCAAGTCGTATGGCGTCATTTCAACTTTAACTTTATCACCGGTTAAGATACGGATGTAATGTTTGCGCATCTTACCTGAAATATGGGCGATGATTTCATGTCCATTTTCTAGGCGCACTTTAAAAAGTGTGTTTGGAAGGGTGTCAATGACTTCGCCTTCAAATTCAATAATGTCGTCTTTTTTTGCCATAATTATTTGGGTTAACCCGTTCAAATAGAATTGTAGGTCGTTATTATACGCAACATCCGCTGATTAAGCAAATTTTGTTGTGGTATCACTTGATAAAATACGTCGAATTTGCTAGTTGCTTATTAATGGATGGTTCGCATGTTAATGGATGGTTAGAGCGCTTATTGTTCGGGCAGATTTAGCCACTGCGGTGCTAGTGGCACCTTTGGTAGTAGGGCTTGCATTGGCTCAGGGTAATAGGCGTTAATAAAATATAGCCCATCTGGCGGCGCTGTCGGCGGGGCAATGGTACGGTCTTTGGCCTGCAAAATCCGTAAGTAATCCTCAGGTTGAAGCTCACCTTTACCAATGGCAAACAAGGTGCCCATCAGGTTTCGTACCATGTGATGCAAGAAGCCATCTGCCTGAATATCAAACACAATAAACTCGCCATGCTTAAATAGCTTAGCATGATGAATATTGCGTACCGGCTGCTTAGATTGGCAGGCAGCGGCGCGAAAGCTGCTAAAGTCATGGGTGCCGACGATATGCTCAGCAGCCTGCTGCATCAAGGCCAAATCTAAGTGCTCATGAATGTGGGTCACCAAGTGATTGAGGACCGCCGGGCGCTGCGGCTGATTGAGAGTAATATAGCGGTAACGGCGGGCGATGGCGCCAAAGCGGGCATGAAACGTATCGGGCATGGGCTGAATCCAGCGAATGGCGATGTCATCAGGTAGCAGACTGTTGGCACCGCGCAGCCAATTATATACGCCGCGCTTGGCAGAAGTGGTGAAGTGAGCCAGCATATTACCGCCATGCACGCCAGCATCTGTACGACCGGCTGCCACCACTTCAATGGGCTCATTGGCAATTTTGCTCAGTGTCTCCTCGAGTACCTGCTGTACACACAACACCTCTTGCTGGCGCTGCCATCCCCGATAGTTGGCGCCATTGAATTCAACACCTAGCGCATAGGTTTGAGCAGGGTGCTGAGGGGTGCTACTAGAGGGTGCTGTGGTCGTCTCAAGCAAATCACTTGAGGCAGTGGGTAGTTGTGTATCGCTTCGATCTGAGGGGGTAAACGTCATGGGTAAAGCCAAATTGGTCGGTAAAATAGGATAAAAAGGGGGCATTATAAAGATTTTTAGGCAAAGTTTATGCCTTATTTACGCTGTATTGCCAGCGCTGACGACGTCTGGCGGGTGTGTCATAAGCCAGATGTAACCACAGCAGTCGGGCATACACAGCAGGAATGGTCAGTCTGCCGGCCGATAACACTTGGTGCTCATATTGCCAGCTACCAGCAGCATAAGCCTCACTGACTCCGCCATAAGGGCACTGGGTCGTACAAACGAGGATATGGCCGTGTGCTGCTACCGTATCCATAGTAGCAGCAAGCTTATCGCTATAAGGGATATTGCCTGCACCAAAGCCCATTAAAATCACCCCAGTCGGCGGCAAGCTTAATAAGTTATCTAACTGAGTGGCCAGCCAGTCTGCGCTATTTGGGACACAATAGAGGGTGGGAATGATGGTGTCTTTAGCAGCCTCTAACACAGCAGGCAGCTTGTGCTGAGAGTCCCCGATCCAGTTATGACGGCGTGTGGCAGGCAGTATTTTTTGATAACTGTTGGCCGGATAGCCAGCGCGTTGGTGACCGGTGAAGGCCATGAGGTCATGGCTATGGATTTTTTGTACGGTTTGCGCCGGCCAAGACTCACCTGCAAAAGTGATAGAAACTCCAGGCTCGCCATGGCTGGCAAGTCCGATGGCCTCTGATAAATTACCCCAAGCATCACTGTGTGCATCGATATGATAATTATGAATGTCATTGGCATCAAATAGCGGGCGCATGCTGGCGGTCAATGCTAGGCACAAATCGCTACCGGCGAAAGCTTCTGCCAAAAATGACCCCAGATAACTAAGGGTATCAGTGCCAGTAATCAGTACAAACTTACGATACCCCTGCGCATAACGCATCAAAATCAGCTCAAAAAAATGTGCCAAATCAGCCGGTGACAATTGACTGCTGTCTTTGACACAAGTATTTGACAACACCTCAATTTTTGAAGTTAGGTTTTGATATATTTTATCCAAAAGTAGGGGCAGAAAGGTATCAGCAGGCAGTGCAGATAACGGCTTGCCATAGCTACCAAAAGTACCGCCGGCATAGATAAGTTGGACTTGATTCAGATCTGAGGTGTTGTCGGTGGTGACTGTGCTGTTAATGTGTGCGGTCATGGTAGGTCGTTGTCTCATAAGTTAATGGCAGTGGTATAAACATAGTATAAATGCAGTATAGACGTGGTATAAACCCAATGGCTTAACATTTAGATCAGTAAAGCTGGCCAAGTATTTGCTCAGCAGTTGCCTTTTGAGCTTGGTTGGCCGAGCTATTAATAATTTCTTGCAATAAGCGTTTGGCACTGTCGTACTCACCCAATTCTATGTACTGTTCTGCCAGATCTAAAGTCAGCTTAGCGCCATCTATATCTTTAACGAAATCAAACCCCTGCAGACTGTACGCGTCGGGTTGTGAGCGCATCACTTGGCGCAGCTCATCTGTAGCAGGTGTCGGTGTGCTGTTTAGAGCAGCTTGACGCTCTTCATAGCTTTGAATTTTTATCGCAGGTGATTTATGTGCAGGCTTGTTACTAGCCGCAGTAGAAGAGGGGGCAGCTGCAGTAACTTGAGCGGCTTTTGGCTCGGGGTCAGCTAAAGTTACAGCGTCATGCTCGGCTTTAGACGCAGGTTCAGCATGGGGCTTAGGCTCTTGTGTGCTGGTGTGTTGTAGATTTTCAACAACGGCTTCGGCCATTTTAGTTGCTTCAGGCTCAATGGCTTTAGTTTCAACTGCTTTAGGTTCAACTGCTTCAGGTTCAACTGCTTCAGGCTTAACTGGTTCAGTGGATTTGGTAAGCAGCTGGTCTCCGTGTTCTTCACCCGCAGCATGTGTCATTGCTGATTTTTTGGACGCTATGGCCGGATCTGCTTGTAAGATATCCGCTTTAGACTGCGCTACCTCAAGCGCTTCTGACTGCTCACTGATGGCCAGCATCTCTGCCAACTCTGCTTCGACTAATAACGGCTCCTCTATGGCTGTCTGCTCTGGCAGCTCTGCTAAGAGGGTGTGTTTAGAAGGTACGGCGTGCTCGGCATCTTGGCTGGGGTCTATGACGCCATCTGCTTGGCCGCTTGGGGTGTTCTTTTGCGGTAAGGCACTGCTGGCAAAGCTGGTACGATCAACAGCTGTGCTTTGGACAACAGACGTGTCCTCTTCATTAGTGGTATGAGCATCAGCCTTGCTCTTATCTTGAGTCACTGTGCGTGATTTTTTTGAGGAGGGTTGGCCACGAAGCATAATGAACAACAGCACGACGATCAGCAGAATAAAAATAATGGCAATGATGACTCTTAAGCTCATAGAAGACTCCTCGCCTTACTGATAGGCTCATTATCAAGAGCAGACAGACGATGTTATAAAGTAAAAAAAAGGAAATAGCCCCCTGTAATTAATCAGGTCTGATAAAAGGCCGTCTTGCTTTTATAGCAAAGTAAACTTGTGATTACTAGCAAATTTTAAAATAAGCCGGATGCATTTTTGGCTGCCAGCTTTGTTAATATCATTACTTATTGGCAGTATTAAATCACTTATGGGCAGTATTAAACCTTGGGAAATAAAAAACTCAGAGCAACTGCCCCGCAAATATCCCAGCAATGTTATAATTGCGTCTATTGGCGAGTGCCGATCTCAACTAACCCCTGTGTTAGCCCAAATCAATCGCATGACGACTTCTTTTAGCTTAAGCGCTCCTTTGTTTGTTTATCTTATTTTTAACCTAATTACTCTGAGTTAATGCTATGCAATTTACCCTACATAAAACAGCCGCGGGCGAGTCTCGTGCGCGCCGAGGTACTGTGACAGTCAATCACGGTGAAATCAGAACCCCAGCCTTTATGCCAGTAGGTACTTATGGCACCGTCAAAGGCATGCTGCCTCGTGATATTGAAGATATTGGCGCTGATATTATTCTTGGTAATACGTTCCACTTGTGGCTGCGTCCTGGCACCGAAGTGATTGATAAATTCGGTGGTCTACATCAATTTATGAACTGGAATAAGCCTATTTTGACCGATTCAGGCGGTTTTCAGGTATTTAGTCTGGGCGCCATGCGCAAGATTACTGAAGAAGGTGTGGCCTTTAAGTCGCCCATTGATGGCGCTAAAGTGTTTTTATCGCCTGAAAAATCAATGCAAATCCAGTATTCATTAAACTCAGACATCGTGATGCAGTTTGATGAATGCACGCCATACCCAGCGACTTATTCTGAAGCCCAAAAATCACTTGAGCTCTCCCTACGTTGGGGTCAACGCTGCGTCGATGAGCACAAAAAATTGGGCAATACCAATGCACTGTTCGGCATTGTGCAAGGTAGTATGTATGAAGATCTGCGTCGTCAATCTATGGATGGCTTGTTAGAGATTGGCTTTGATGGCTATGCTATTGGTGGTCTGTCTGTGGGTGAGCCCAAAGAGGAGATGATCAGCGTTTTAAATTATATGCCAGAGCTTATGCCAGCCGATAAGCCTCGCTATCTAATGGGTGTGGGCAAGCCTGAGGATATTTTAGAAGCGGTACGCCGCGGGGTCGATATGTTCGACTGCGTGATGCCTACCCGTAACGCGCGTAATGGACATTACTTTGTCACTGGTAATGAAGACAACCAAGGCATTGTACGCATTCGAAACAGTCAATATCGTGAAGATCAAGGCCCATTAGATCCAGAGTGTGACTGCTACTGCTGCCAAAACTTTAGCCGTGCTTATTTATATCACTTAAATAAGTGCAAAGAGATGCTCGGCGCTCAGCTGGCCACCATTCATAATCTGCGTTATTATCAGCGCTTAATGCAAGGCATTCGTGATGCCATCGATGAAGACAGATTTGATGAGTTTGTGGCGGACTTTTACCACAGACGTGGTCAGGATGTGCCGCCTTTAGAGCTCAAATAAATAACAAACCACTTAAATTTTCAATGATATACCCATGCTCTTTAATCTAATGATTAGAGGGCATTTTTATGTCTGTAGAGAGGAGGAGCAATACAAAAAAAAGGGTGGCTTTCATACTAACTGGGAATTTTCCTTTGCTATCTTTAATGTTATGTTATAACATAATTGTATAAGGTCGATTTGTTTAACCTATTTAACCTATTTATCTATTTAAAACTGTCTAAAAGGATTCTGCCATGCAAGTCTTAAGCTCACTAAAATCTGCCAAAAACCGTCATCCTGATTGCCAAGTGGTGCGTCGTCGTGGACGGGTGTTTGTGATTAATAAAACAGATGGCCGCTTTAAAGCGGTTCAAGGCAAAAAAAAGAAATGACAAGTCGGCTTTATATGACATAAAAAAAATAGGGTCAGCACTATCGGTGCCGACCCTATACTATTGCCGACCCACATACTATTTTAGTAGGTCAACCAATTGCTGAAGATACTCTCCATCGACCTCATCAAAGGTGGCTAACGTATCTGAATCAATATCTAATACTGCGATAATCTCACCCGCCTCATCTGTTATCGGTACCACAATCTCCGACTGTGATAGGGAGGAGCAGGCGATGTGATTGGGATGCGCATTGACATCATCGACAATTTGAGTGGTACCCGTCGCCCAGACCTCACCACATACGCCCTTACCATGCGGGATACGGGTGCAAGCCAGCGGACCTTGAAACGGACCAAGAATGAGCTGATTGGCACTGCTATCGACCCGATAAAATCCAATCCAAAACCAGTTAAAGGTGTCTTTTAACAACGCCGTTAGATTGGCCATATTGGCAATCAAATCACTTTCACTGCTGACAATGGCTTCAGCTTGTTTTAATAATAATTGATACTTTTCGGCTTTGTTGGTATTGGGATCAATGGGGTTTATTGCTTGCATAGTATTCTCTTATCTATTTTATTATTGATGCTCATTATTAACTAAACTTACGCATAACCAGATGATATGGCGGCTGGTGATCATTTTAAATCGTCTGAGGATAAAGCCAGTCAATACAAAAATAATCACCAGCCATTTGTAACGTTCAGAATCTTTTATTTGTGTAAATTAAGGTGTTGATGCTTATTATTGATACTAATGACTTATTTTATGACTGACGGCTTATCACAGGTTACGTTCAAGTAGCATGGCATCACCATAGCTAAAGAAGCGGTATTTTTGGGCAACCGCATGCTCATAAGCCTGCTCGATAGGGGCTTTGCCGGCAAAAGCGGAAACCAGCATGAGTAACGTTGATTTTGGCAGATGAAAATTGGTTAGCAGTTTATCAATCACCCCAAACCTAAAACCTGGATAGATAAAGATATCAGTGTCACCAGACCACGTGGAGATATGGCCGTGCTCGTCGGCAGTCTTTTGGTAAGCGGTCTCTAGCACACGAGTCACTGTGGTACCAATGGCGATTACTTTATTACCGTTTTTATGGGTCTGATTAATGAGATCCGCGGTGGCCTGCGGCAAATTGGCATACTCGCTGTGCATGGTGTGATTGAGTAAATTATCGGTCTTCACTGGTGCAAAGGTGCCAGCGCCCACATGTAAGGTGACGTAAGCGGTGTTAATGCCTTTATCGGCCAGCTGCTTGAGTACTTTATCATCAAAGTGTAGGCTTGCGGTGGGGGCAGCCACGCTGGCAAGCTTGGTCGGGTCATGAAATACGGTTTGATACCGCACATTGTCAGTTTCATCGGCATGACGTTCAAAATATGGTGGAATTGGCAATTCACCATACTGCTCTAAATCTGGCAGGATAGGGTTTTTAAAGCTTAAAATAAATAGGTTTTCATGACGGCCAATCATCACACATTCGATATTACCATCGCCTAATAATAGCGTCTGCCCCATTTTCGGCGCTTTGCTGGCACGCACATGACACAGTGCGACATTATCATGAATATCGCCATCTGCTTCGGTGTAATCGCTATCGTCCGTCAGTCTTTCAACCAAAACTTCTACTTTGCCACCGGTGTCTTTTTGCCCAAATAAGCGTGCTTTCATCACCTTGGTGTCGTTAAACACAATCAAGTCACCTGCCTCTAAAAGGTCAGGCAAGTCAGCGAAGTTTTTGTCCTGAATATCAAAAGTACCGTCCGTTTGCGCCGTATTAGAAGCGGGCAAATACATCAAGCGTGACGCACTGCGCTCAGCCAGTGGATAACGGGCGATATACTCATCAGGCAGGTCATAATCGTAATCAGCAACACTGAGATAGCCTTGTGTTTCGGCGTTGTCAGTAGGCATATTGCTTGAGCTGTCATGTTGGTTTTGAGAGAGAGGCTGAGTCATAAGTTGTCTTTAATCGGGTCAATATAAAAGTGGGGTGTGCCGCAAGCCAAGGCTGTGCGCAATGCGGAGTAGTTTAACAGAAATAACTGTTTTTTGAGTTGAGTTTTGGGTCAGTTAAGTTGCTATGAGTGCTTAACAGGGGATTTTATGGACTAAAGAGCCTTTGTTATAAACCAAACAGATCAGGCTGCGTGTTTAAGTCATCTAAGCTTGTGAGGTTTGAGTAGGTGACCCCGACCAAGCGAATGGGCAGATGGCGCGGGACATCGGCGAACAGCTTTTGTAACCAATAATGCGCCGACTCAGCAGAAGGGAACGGCGTGTTCAAAGTGTGTGAGCGGGTGATTTGAGTGAAGTCAGCATACTTTATCTTAAGGGTAATGGTGTGGCCCAGACGCCCCTTTTTGGACAGTTGCTCAAAGGCATCGGCATTTTGTTCAAAGATTTGTACCAGTAAGTTGTCTGTGTCACGTAGGTTATCGCGAAAGGTGGTCTCTGAGCCCACTGACTTGTGTTTGCGTTCTGCTTTAACAGGTCTATTATCGTTACCGTGAGCAATCTCGGAATAAAAGCGGCCACGCTTGCCAAACTCATACTCTAAAGTGTCCACTGGCGCTGCGCGCAAATCAGCGCCGGTATATATGCCCATTTCATGCAGGCGCTTGGCGGTGGCTTTGCCGATACCATGAAACCGCTCAATCGGCAGTGTGGCAATAAAGGCATCGGCCTGATCGGGTGTGATGACCGCAATGCCATTGGGCTTATTAATATCCGAGGCAATCTTGGCGAGCATTTTGTTAAAAGACACACCGGCTGAAGCGCGCAGCTGGGTCTGCTCATAAATCTGTGCTCGCAGCCAATTGGCCATCAAGGTCGCCGAACCGTGATGTGCCTTAATCCCGGTCACATCAAGATACGCTTCATCAAGTGATAAGGGCTCGACCAAGTCGGTTAGGCTGAGCATAATGTCGCGGATCTGTTGGCTGACCTGACGATACACCTCAAAGCGGGGACGCACGAATATGGCCTCAGGGCAGCGCCGCTTAGCTTCATAGCAAGACATGGCCGAGCGCACCCCGAATTTGCGAATCTCATAACTGGCAGCGGCCACCACACCGCGGCCGCTGGGGTCACCGCCAACCACCAACGGCCTTCCGCGCAGCTGTGGGTTATCACGCTGCTCAACACTGGCATAAAACGCATCCATGTCGAGGTGAATGATCTTGCGCTGCGGCTGGGTGTCTTGGATTAGGCTTTTGATGTCATTAGAGGTTGTCATTGTCTCAGAGCTTTTATCAAAGATTAGCAATCTGGATATAAGACTTACTAGCTATTATAAGGTAATAATGAAGAGACCGACAGGTTGACTGGGCTTGAGCCTTTATTAATAAATATTTGTAATTTTACAATATTGTTATAGATTTATTTAATAGGAAGATTTATAATTTTTTCTGTCCACCATAGAACATTCCACCATAGAACATTCCACCATAGAACATTCATATTAGCAATTCCTCTAGATTTGTAATAGAGGTTCATTTTTAGACAGCATAGACAATTCCAAATAAGTTTTCACCAGAAATAATCACTCTTAGATAAATTAGTTACATCCGAAGTTAGTAATTATTTAATTGGTGTAAATAAACCTGCAATATGTCATTAAACTTCAAAAAATAGTATCTATTAAATAACAAGCGCTAACCGCCTATAAGGTTCATTGGTTATGAATCTTATAGGCGGTGGCTCGATTGACCCTAATTTTCAGGAGAGTGTAAGACCGTAGCCCATAAAATCTTAGGTGGTGTTTCAAAAAGTATGCTGACATTAAATGAAGCCATTATTGATGTAAAAAAAGGTTAAGTCGAAAGCTTTAAAATGGTTTTCAATCTTTTTTGAAAAATTACAACTCCTTCTAAAACCGCGCCTAATTCGATGCCTTATTTTGCAATTATTACCTTCAATACCTACAGTAAAAAATTTACCAATACTTTGCTTGCAGTTTTTAAAAGCAGTTATGAAACTGTCCCAATGATCACTTGCAATTCGGGTGTAGTGAATACCTAATTGTTTAAGCTTTGCCTTCAATCGTTGAACTGTAGCTAAGTCTCTTTTACCCCAAACATAAGCAACAATCTCACCTGTTTCTCGATGGTAGGCGTAAATAAGCCATTGTTTATTATTTTTATTTCCCACAAAAGTCCAAAACTCATCAACTTCAAGAGACTCATAATGACTTTGTTTAGGCTGAATTTGGTAGGTCGATTCGGTTAAAGTACGTAAAACTTTACCGATACTGATTCGCTCAACTTCAGCGATATCTCGTATACCACTACCTCTGACCATCAACTGTAATATTTTTCGAGTAATGCCTGAATGACATCCTAGATAGCTCAGAGCATGGTCACCAATAAACTGACGTTTACAGTCTTTGCACTGATAGTTTTGTTTCCCATCTACTTTGATGCCATTTTTCTTTATACTGTCACTGAGGCAGGTTGGACATTTGATTTCTAGAGTTATTCGCATTTCTCTATTTTATCAAAATTCAACCTGCTTTGTTTCAGCATACTTTTTGAAACACCACCAAATCTTAAATATTGACCCGTTACATATAAACCTATTTACATATAAACCTATGTGTTTTTATAAAAAATACATAAATTATTTTTTAAACCTTAAAGGTAATAAATATCATGAAAAAAATTATTTTAGCTACTTCAGCATTAGTTCTAGGTTCTGTAGCTGCACACGCTGCAGACGGTACAGTAACCATTAACGGTGTGGTAACAGATCAAACTTGTAAGGTAACCAGTGGTAGCAAGGATATCAGGGTTACTCTACCAACTGTTGGCGTAAATTCTTTAGCAACTGCAGGCACTACTGCTGGTCGTACTCCGTTCACTATTAATCTAGAAAACTGTAAAGCGGGTAATGTATCAGTATTCTTTGAAACTGGTGGTAATGTAGATGCGGCTACTGGCAACTTAAATAATGCAACTGGTACTGCTAAGAATGTACAAGTTCAACTGCTAAGTGATAAATCAATAGTTATCCCAGTGCTGGCTAATGCCGCTCAGTCTCCAGTTACTACAAGAGCAGCAGTGGTAGGTGCTACTGAGACAGGAACTACAGGTACAGCTGCACTTAACTACTATGCTCAGTATTTAGCAACAGGTGCAGCAACGCCAGGTACAGTAGCTACTTCGGTTCAATACACAGTTAATTATCAGTAATTAACAAATTATAGAATTGTATTTATTAGAAGTAAGAAGGCTAGGATGTCATCATCATAGCTTTCTTTTATAGTTCTCACGTAGGAAGTGATATTATGAGGTTCAATAAACAGTTACTTAAAGCCGGTCTCATGGTTTTATTAATCCCCTTCACAGCGGCTAATGCACAGATTATCTTGCATGGTACGCGTGCCATTTATCCTTCCGATGCTCGTGAGATTACGCTGCAGTTGAGTAATGACGGTGATAAACCCTCACTAGTACAAGCTTGGATTGATGAAGGTAATCCAGATACAACGCCTGATAAATCAAAAGCACCTTTCGTTATTACGCCTCCCATAACTCGTGTTGAAGCAGGAGAAGGTCAAGCCTTACGTATTAGTAAGCTGCTAACTACCGAAAGCTTAAGTAAAGACCGAGAAACCTTATTTTGGCTTAATGTATTAGATATTCCCCCTAAGCCTGCGAAAAACGATAAAGCAGCACCAGAAAACTACTTACAACTGGCGATTCGCTCACGTATTAAGTTCTTTTACCGTCCCGATAGTATCAAAGCAGACAGGTCGGTGGCTCCTAAGTCGCTACGTTGGACAGCCAAAGGCAATCAGTTGACGGTGGATAACCCAACCCCTTTTTATATTACTTTAACTTCTATTGTGCAACAGCAAAAAGATAGTGAACAAGTAGTTGTTTTATCCGATGGCATCATGCTGGCTCCTTTCTCTGAGCAAAAAATTAGTGTGAATGGCTCTAGCATTAATATCAAAGACATCAAGTTCACCACCATCAATGACTACGGTGGTCGTGTAGAAAGTACAGTTGAGTAAATGGTATTTGCTAAAAGGAGAGGCTAAAAGCTTTCAAAAAACAAATGAGTTAATCAAAATTAGATGGTAGAGCTATGAGTAAACTGCTGATGATAACTAAAAGTATGGCACGTAGTTTTGACTATCCTCTTATTTTTGGTGTGATAACTCTGAGCTTGTCAGGTGTCATCAATGCTCAAGATTTGGGACAAGAGAAAGCCTATTCGATTGGCATGGATGCTGATTTTGACTCTAGTTTTCTTATTGGTGATGCCAAAAAAATCGATATAACAAAGTTTGCTAATGGCAATCCAATTTTGCCAGGTGAGTACAATTTAGATGTTTATATTAATGGCACTTGGTACGGTAAACGTCAGATTGAGTTTAAAGCAACTGCTGATAACAGCCCTGCCAGTACCTGCTTTACGGCTAAGCAGCTGCTTGAGTACGGGGTTAAAGCTCAAGTAATAAAAGAGCAATTGCAGCTGGCATCAGATAATTGTGAGGTATTAGGCTCCTGGATCGAAGGTGCCTTTTATAAGTTTGATAGTTCAAGATTGCGCTTAGACCTCTCCATACCTCAAGTTTCTATGCAGCAAAATGCACGAGGCTATATTGATCCTAGCGTTTGGGATAGGGGTATCAATGCTGCATTTGCTTCTTATAATGCCAATGCTTATAAGACTTTCAATAGTGAAAAAGGTGCAGATAGAACAAACGCCTTTTTGTCCTTAAATGCTGGAGCTAATCTTGCCAGCTGGCAACTGCGTCATAATGGTCAATGGAATTGGTCTGACGGTTATGAAAACGAAAAGTCAGAATCAGACTATACTGCGGTAAACACCTATCTTCAACGTGCTTTTCCTCAATACAGAGGGGTATTGACGCTAGGAGATAGTTTTAGTGATGGCAATATATTTGACTCATTTGGCTACCGCGGTATTGAATTTGCCACCGATGATCGAATGTTACCCAATAGTTTGGCAGGATATGCTCCACGTATTCGTGGTAATGCTAAAACCAATGCCAAGGTTGAAGTAAGGCAGCAAGGTCAGCTGATTTACCAAACTACAGTTGCCGCTGGTGGTTTTGAGATTAATGATTTATATCCTACCGGGTTTGGTGGTGAACTTGAAGTTTCTGTTATTGAAGCCAATGGTGAAATACAGAAGTTTTCTATCCCCTATGCTTCAGTTGCAGAAATGCTACGTCCTGGCCTAAGTCGTTATTCCCTGATGCTAGGTAAATATCGGGACAGTAATATGGATAAGGACCCTGTTGTTTTTCAAGGACAATATCGACGCGGTGTGAATAACTTTGTGACAGCATATGGGGGTATACAAGCCTCTGAGAGTTATAAAGCGGCTACATTAGGTACTGCTGTGGCCACACCGATCGGAGCAGTATCATTAGATATCACCCATTCTGATACAGATTTTGAAAATCGTAACTCAGAATCGGGTCAAAGTTATCGTCTAAGCTACAGTAAGCTAATTAGTCCTACTAATACCAATGTAACCTTGGCAGCCTATCGATATTCTACTGAAGGCTTTTATAAGCTACGTGATGGTCTTATGGCACAAGAGCAAGACGAACAAGGTATTGGCTCTGCTTATATTGGTAAACAGCGTAGTGAGTTTCAGGTTACTTTAAACCAAGGTCTACCCAATCAGTGGGGTAACTTCTATTTAACCGGTTCTTGGACAGACTACTGGCATGATCAGCAAGATACCAAGAGTTATCAGGTAGGCTATAACAATAGCTATCGTGGGGTTAATTATGGTTTGTCTGCAAATAAAAGAGTTGTAGAAAGTCAAACAACCGGTAGGCGAGAAGACGACACTGAGTATATGCTGACCTTATCCTTACCGCTATTCACAGGAAAAAATCCTGCTAACTTAAACTCTTATACCACCACAGATAGAGCCACAGTGGGTGTAACGGGAGCTGTTGGTGATCGTTTCAATTATGGAACAACCTTAGCTACAGAGTATGGCGAGAACCCAAGCCTAAGCACTAATGCTGAGTATAAAACCAATGCTGCAACCTTAGGGGGAACATATAGTGTCTCAGAGGATTATCAGCAGGTTGGACTATCAGCACGTGGTAATGTAGTGGCACACTCAGAGGGTGTTGTGTTTGGTGCTGAGCAGGGTCAGACTATGGTTTTGGTTTATGCCCCTGATGCACAGGGCGCTAAAGTGAATAATACCGCTGGTCTAACTATCAATAAGTCAGGTTATGCAGTTATTCCTTATGTAACCCCTTATCGTATTAATGATATTAGCCTTGATCCAAAGGGGATGTCTTTGGATGCAGAGCTTGATAGTACCAGTCAGCGTATCGCTCCTTATGCCGGATCCATTTCTAAAGTAAGCTTCTCGACTACGGCTGGCAAGGCTATTTATATCCATGGAGTAAACTTAAAAGGTGAACCCTTACCTTTTGGGGCAGACGTCTATGATTCTAAGGGCGAGCATGTTGGAATGATTGCACAGGGCAGTTTGGCTTATATTCGAACCCATAACTTATTCGATACAATTACGGTAAAATGGGGTGCGGATTCATCAGAGCAATGTCAGATTGAGTATGATATTAGAAAAGAATCGAATGATAGTAATAAAAATATGATGATGCTTGAGGGATTGTGCCATGAGCTATAAATATCTACAAGCTATGTTGCTGCTCATGGGGTTAGGGTTTGGCTCCGAGGCTTATGCGAAGTGTAGTTTAAGTAAGCCATTTGAAACAGTAAAAATAAATATGAGCATTGGTAAAGTTGTTATTAGGCCAAGTGATACTGTGGGTACAGTGCTATATAAAAAACAAATCCCTATCCCTGATAATAGATCGTCAACGGTGTCTTGTGATGGAAACAGTCCTGGAAAGTTGATAGCAGAACTGGTTGGTAACCCACAGTTAGCGATGCAGCCCAATATTTATAGAACCAATATCCCAGGTATTGGGATTCGCTTGTATAGAACAGTTAAAGGTAACTCTACTTTTTCAGGCTACTATCCTTATACAAGACAATTAGACGCTAATAATAATTATTATATTGGGGCAGGTGAGTTTGTCATTGAAATTATAAAAACAGCGATGACAACTGGAACAGGTAGTTTGGCACAAGGTCTATATAGTACTTACTACTTAGACACTGATGCTACCATACCTTTATTAACAAGCTCGGTAATAGGGGAGACCATTACTATTACATCTTCCTCCTGTGAGATTGTAGGCAATAAGGATAGAGTGGTACAGTTGCCAACCATTAATAAGTCAGGTTTTAAAGGGGTAGGTTCAACTCAAGGAACTCAACCTTTTGATATGAATATTAAGTGCGTGGGTGGCAAAAATGCTTCAGATACGATTAGTCTAAGTTTTGATTACGATGTTGCTACCGGTACAAATAATGTATTGAAAAACTTGTCACCAGATAATGTAAAAGCAAAAGGAGTAGGTACTCAGCTACTATCGAATAATAAGCCTATTGTGGACCAAGGAACAGTTATACTTGGAAGCTTAGGTTCAGAACAGCAAGTTACCTATAATGTGCCCTTAGAAGCCAGATACTATCAAACAGAAGCGACAGTTACTGCAGGTGAAGTAAAGTCTATGGCCACTGTGACTATTGAGTATGATTAGCAATCGCTAAATGCATTAAAAGAAAATTGTTAATAGAAGAGGGCTGAGCTTTAAGGTTCAGCTTTTTTTTATTTTGGCTCCTTTGTGCCAAACCTAGCATAAAAAATAGTATCTACGATTTAGCCAATGCTTTTTGGTATACCTGTTTTAGCTGGCTAAAGTGACTAATCTGCTCAAGACTTGCTAGTGTCGTGAGGCTCATTGAAGCCATGAATGATACTTGGGAAATACCTTTTATGGGATTAATTAATGTAAGCGGTTGACCAAGCTCAAATAAGTAATATAGCTTAGTGCTTCTACTAGAGGAGCCTGCTTGTTCAATGGTTATCTCATTTCTAGGAAGCAGTCGAACATTTTTGATCGGCCATAGCTTATTGATCTCTTTATTATCATCACGGCCTGAATCGGTAGCTAACGCTAAATAACTTAATTCATTAATGACATGACGCTGATATTTACGTAAAAAAGTGCTTTCAGGAATATGGTACCAACGAGCAAGGCCCTGCTCGAATTTCTGAAAATAGCTTTCAGTTCGTCCCTCTTTATTTCCTAAAGCAACGGTTAGGGTTAAATCGGGATAGAGAATTTGACTCATGCCACTATAAGGAATTCGGGCAGGTTCTTGAACATATAGCCGCTCGGCAATATGATTGACACGACTGGTATAGTCAACCTCATCTGATAATGACAGTTGTGTAGGTAAGCCTTCATCAGACCTGCCAATCTGTTGGATTAAAAATTCAGATAGCCAGTGATGACCCTGATGGGAAGTGGTCAATTCACCAGCTTTAGTATTATCATTAGAAGAAGTTAAATTTGGTAGTAGAGCAAAAGCGCCAATACCTACCTCATCGATTTCGTTCTGATAAGGGTTTTTCATGTTAGCTTGGTCAAAATAACCAGGGTAGAGTGCAAACGCACCAACTACCGGACGACTTTTTCGTATATTATTAATTTGCTCATTTGAGTTTCTATCATCTGTGATGATTCGAATAAGGGCATCTCGATAACGGTGCATTTGATTAATGGCATCATCGGGTACATAGTCTTTATGTTCTACATCAGGCTCAATATCGAAGCTATTTTGAGGGGTCTTAATACGATACTTGGCATCAAATATCCAGATGAAGCTTTGTGTATTCTTAGCTTCTGCAGCTTTAGTCTTTTCAGATATCGGTAGAGTTACTTCAAGTACGATATCTGGTCGCTGAGTAGTCAAATAAGAACGAATCTTCGCTCCCTTTTTTCCAAAGTTTGGCTCGTGGGCCAACCGCGCAGTAACGCCATCATCACGTTTGAACGTAATAGCTCCTGCAAACCCATCTTTTAATTGATACTCGAAAAAGCTATTTAGGGTCAGGTTAGGCTTTGTTAGGCTTACTTCCTGAAAACCCAATTCATCAGTTAAGATGTTCCTTAACATCAAAAAGCACCAGATTTCGTAGATTTCAGCAACAGACTTCATAGAGATACTGGTTTGATTGTCAAACACATCTAGATAAAATTTTAGATCCTGCCATATGCGGTATACCAAGCTATAGCCTGATTTTTGTTGTAATACTAAAGACTCATGGCTTAGTCCTTGATAGTGACCAACTTCTTGCATGAAACGATGTTTAAGCGTTTTTTGTAGCGGCCGTTGCCAGCTATGCAGCTCTGTCAAAAAAGCATCAGACAAGCGTTGATTATCAGGGGCAGCATTAGCTGCTCTTAATTTCTGCTCAAAGCCAGATAGTCTTTTTATAGTACTGTTGACCACCATCTTAATAAATCGGTTTTCAGGCGTATCCACACTAAGTTGCTGTTTGACCACAGGATAGCTTTTATCATGGCGGCCATTATTAAAGTCTTCTTTAATCTTAGTACCTAAGTGGTGTGGTATTTTTCCTTTTAGTCGAGCGGCTTTGTTATATGAAAGGTGAGGCTGTAGTCGACTATGCGGTGCTTGGCTAATAACTTTTAAACCATACTCGAGCTGATCACGCATTTGAGTAAAGTTGGCAAGCCACAATAGGGGGAAATAATTGCGTTGTTGTCCTTTTCCTGCTTCTTGCTCAGTTGGAGCAACTAAACTAAAGCGCCAGAGTGGAAAAGTACGGTCAATGGTGTGATACATCGCTGGCAAGTCGTCATGCAAGCTCATTTTGGTTGGTAATACCTCAAAAGCAATCTTGCTGTGATATGTTTGATACTCGGTAATATATTCCAACGGTAGGCGCATCCAGCCCAAGTGATTGGCAGTATTTACACTACCTGTCAAACGTGCGGGGAGTGAGCGATGTGCTTCAGCAAAACGAAAGCCTTCATTAATCAGATGGCTGCGATGAGTTAAATACGCATTATTGACGGATATAGGAGAGGTGTCTGTAAAAAATAGCCATTCAAATTGATATTGAATGTTTTCAAAGAATACAGGCTCATTTAGCCGTATTTTAGTTTCGGCAGCTGACTGCAGAATATCCTTGTCTGCTTCTAATGGCTCACCCATAAAGCTCACACTAATATCTAATATGGGCGGTGAGACACGGAGCGTAGGCCTGTGAGTTTGCTCAGTGCTGAGCGCTTGGCGCTTACGCATTGTATGGTCGTAAATCGCTTGGCGTTTACTGATATCTTTACACCAAATTGATAATTCAAAATGTGGTGTCTGAATATGTAATAACTCTGGCATAATCTGCGCTCCATCAGCCTAGTTGAATGACTTAAGGCCAGAAGCTAGTAAAGCCTGAGCGTTGTAATCGTTGCTGCATCCATTCGAGTTTAGCTTTACTACGACAGGCAATACCAATTCGGGTATCACTTTGAGTATCACTAACTGCTTGTCGATATAAGTCTGGGCGAGCTTCAGGTTGATCCCATATTTCGCTCAATGATCTTTTTAGAACTGTTGAAAGTTCAGTCAGTAAGGTATCTGATAAAATGCCATCTGCACTCAATTGGTTTGAGTCGTTAGACTGCTGGATCAGCATAAGTTTATCGTGATCACCATCAATACGAGGCAATACTTTACACATTAAGAAATCATCCCAGACGGCTTGTAATTCAACATCGCTAGTAGGGTTGGTGCTAATTACTGATAATAGCAACTCATTCAACGCTCTAAATGCCAGTTTAAAAGGCGTGTTATCTAGAACATGGTTTACTGATTTTAAAAAGGCGATACTTTTTTGACCTGTACTATCTATGGTAGGTAGGTCACTGGGGCTAGCGTGAGAATAAATGGGATAGCTTAGTGTTTTGTGTTGTACGACTGGATTAAAAAAATGATCAAAATCATTAGGGAAGAAGTCACCAAAATCAAAGCTTAATGCGCGGTCAATAACCTTGCGTGAAAAGCCATGAGTGGTTTCATCCATATTAACGGTGCCTGCCACAATAAGGTTAAAGGGCAGGCTCATACCATGCTGACAGAATAACGCCCAGACTTCATCATAAATACCGTCCTCAAAGCCTAATTCTTGGCGTAATTCTGTTATGTTGGCGACTTGGTTAAACACTGTGGGTTTTAGAATAGCATCACAACGGTAATCAAACTCATCGTCTGTCCACTGCCATTCACGGGTCTCTAAAATAGATAAATAATCAGCAAAATACTGTTCGACAGGGGCTAGATTCATCTCGTCTAAACATAGCCAGTAGGGGCGTATTTGCTCTAATTCTTCTTTATTACCTAGCACACTAAGTCTATTATCCTGATCCACAACGATATCAAGGTCAGCGTCAATAATGGCACGCCACGCTTTAGCAATAAACTTCAAAACATCGGTAGTTACGTACTGAGCATGACCACTTAAGCGTGAGATATAACCCAATAAATCACTCGGCTCATGCCAATCTGGCCGTACTGAAGTTAGGCAATAGGTCTCACTTAGGCTGCCCGTCACCTTAGCTTGCTCGCGAACGAATCTTGTTTTCCCTGTGCCAGATATACCAGCTAGGAGTAGAAATGGTTTGGAGAGTTGGGTTAGATTGTTAAAACTTATATTTTTATAATTCTTAGGTGTTTCTTTTATAGCAGGCTGCTCTGAAGAGTCAAAATCAAGGCTTTCTATATACTGATAGATAGTCTCTATTTCTTGATAAAAGCCGAGTAGCTCTGACAAATCATTTTTTAGCTTATCCTCACTAAGTTCAGTATGAGCATCGTAGTACTTAGCAATAATATTATAGCTTTCATATGATTTACCTAGAGAGGTTGTAGCACGTAAATCTATGGTTTGTTGGCCCCAATTACTTAACTGAGGTAAGTGAGCTAAGACATATTGTTTTATATAGTTGGCACGATGTTCGGCTTTAGCCTTACCTAAGGTCTGGGTTGGTACTGTCGTACCTTGATTTAGTGATAGGTAAAATCCAGATCCATCTGCACGGAAAAGATAAACAGGATAAATGCCGTCCTGGGTGCTATCTGTCAGATTAGGGTTTAAGATTGATATCCAAGGAATATTAGCCCAGTTTCCTGCACCGACACTTGCTTTCACTAAGTAAGATGGGTTGAACATATGTACAAGTGAAGCAACACTATTTTGTACTTCATTTCTAAAAAACTGAGCTAAATTGTGACCAGAAAATGGTTCTTGAGTTGCTTGCACCCAGTTAGAAGTAAAATAAGTAAGCTGTTGGGCAAGCGTATTTTGCGTCATTGTGCACTTCATCCAAAATATAAGTTTAACGAGGCGAGAAAATAATGTAAGCATCCGACCATCCCATCTTTTTTTCTATTAAAAAATGCGAGATAGTGTCCACGAACAAATAATCGTGGACACTAACATGACAACACAACCCCCTAATAAGCCCAAACGCAGAACTTACAGCGGCGAGTTTAAAGCACTTTTAGTAAAAGAAGCGACAGACTCAGATCGATCAATTGCCAGTATCGCTCGAGAGCATGGCATTAACCAAAACCTTCTGCATAACTGGAAACGCCAGTATCAGCGGGCACATGCTCAAGCTGACACATTACCTGGTACTATAAACAGTCCTCATGATCCAAACCCGCACTTTATCCCAATCCATCTTGAGCCTGAAGGTGCGCATCTAGGCTCAGCCTCCGTCATAAAGAACATCAAACTGCAAATCACAGCTCGAGCATCTGGGACGATAAACCTCAACATTGCCCAAATAGACACTCAAAGCTTGATTGACCTACTACGAGGACTGCAATGATACCCATCACTCACATCTGGCTATCCACCACGCCTATGGACATGCGATGTGGTAGTGGCAAACTACTGGCCCACATCCTCACCGAACACCAAAGCATTCGCCCTCACTGTGCCTACCTGTTTTACAACAAAGCAGGCACACGCCTAAAAGTATTCATTCATGATGGGCTTGGCGTATGGCTTTGTAGCCGTCAGCTCGATGACAATAAATTTCATGGCTTAACCAAGCCGCTCACCACCACTCAAACTGGCATCAGCATCAACCGTGAACAATTTAATGCCTTAATCAGTGGACTGCCTTGGCGTAACATGGGCAAAGATAAATTAACCCCCATCCTATAAATAGCAGATGACAGGCAAATAAAACTCTGGCAACATATCGCCATGACTGTTGCCAACTTATCCGACTTATCAAAAGACCCCATTTACGCCGAGCTTTTGGTGAAAATCCACCTGCTTGAACAGCGTAATGAGCACCTGCAGCAACAAATTGATCAAACAAACACGAGTCACAATCAACTACAGCAGCTTTTTAACCAAGTGGTTAAGGAAAACCACAAGCTGTATGAAAAAGTGCTTGAACTCATCGAAAAGCAAAAGCAGCTTATTCACCGGCTCTATGGACAAAAAAGCGAAGGCATCACTGCCAGACAAACCCACTTAAATTATGAGGCGGCGCAAGAGGACTTAGCGCAGCTTGAACAAATCCGAGATGACTACCTTAGCGGCTTAAGCAAAGAGGAGCTTGCCAAGCTGCCTGCGATTGATCGTAGTCAGGCAGAAACCCTCATTGATGAGGCTGAGCTTAAAGCCGCCAAAGAGATCACAGATGAGCTGCCCTCAGCCACTGATCAGCCTAAAAAAATAAAGCGTGCCAAATACACAGTGATTCCTGACAACCTTGAGGTCAAAACCCTGGTTCATGAACCACTTACCACCGTCTGTGACTGCGGCTGTCAAATGAAGCGAATTGGGGAGGATAAACAAGACAAACTTGGCATTATCCCTAAGCAGTTTTATATTGAGCGTCACATCTACCCTAAATGGGTATGCCGTGAGTGTGACATCATTCATCAATCGGCTGCCCCCAAGCAGATTATTAACAAAAGCATCGCCACCCCAGAGCTGCTTGCACACATCCTTATTAGCAAATATGCAGACCATCAGCCTCTATATCGGCAGAATATTATCTATCAGCGAAGTGGGGTAAATATACCCGATGCTACTATGGCAGACTGGGTAGGACGCTGCGGCGTTGCCCTTGAGCCTTTAGTCAGTCGCTTGCATGAACTATTACTGTCTGAGCCTATCTTACATGCCGATGAAACCCCGGTATCTATCATGAAGAACCATGTAAAGGTAGGTGGTAAATCATTAAAAAAAGGCTATGTCTGGGCGTATCTTACGCCACAGCACAGCTCCTTAAAGGCGGTGGTCTATGACTTTGCCGAAAGTCGTCGTAATGAGCACCCTAAAGCCTTTTTAGATAAGTGGCACGGTAAGCTGGTTTGCGATGATTACAGCGGGTATAAGTTCTTATTTCATCAAGGTGTGACAGAAATCGGTTGTCTGGCCCATGCACGGCGTAAATTTCATGAACTGCATATCACTGGGCAAAGTATCGTGAGCATTGAGGCATTAACGTTATTTAGGCAGTTGTATGCTGTTGAACGTGAGATTGATGAGCGATTTGAAAAAAATACACCCCCAATACCAAGAGATCCCCAAATAGTTCGGCAAATCAGGCAAAAAAAAGCCAAACCGATTGCCGATAAGCTGCACCAATGGTTACAAGAAAAAAGGCAGTTAACCACTAAAAATGCCAGTATTAGTAAGGCGATGGATTATTGCCTGAAACGTTGGCAGGCGCTGACTCAGTATCTAGATGATGGCAGGCTGCCGATTGATAATAATTGGGCGGAGAATCAGATGCGTCCATGGGCACTTGGGCGTAAAAACTGGTTGTTTGCCGGTTCGCTGCGAAGCGGGCAGCGGGCTGCGAATATTATGTCCATCATTCAGTCAGCTCGCTTAAATGGCTTGGATGTGTCTGCTTATTTGACAGACGTGCTAAGACGCCTGCCTACTCAAGAGGATCTGGATGAGTTGTTGCCTCATCGCTGGGTGCCACCGCAATAGGGGGTTGGTCGGATGCTTACAAAATAATTTTGCCCACCCTTTAAGCTGGGATATAAAACGGGCCATTAAATATACATCCTAGTGTACATCAATGCCTAAAAATCATCACCCCCAGAAGCTGGCGTACTCAAACACGTCAAATATGCTTTAATCAATTAGCTGCTGTTTATTAAGTCATAACCACTAGAGCCCATTTGAGTGGTGATCTGCAAGAGGTAATATATCCGTATTGGCTAGACTAGAGGTAGCCGATGTATAAAACGACAAAGGGCAGCCAGTTGTCCATTTTAGATTTTGGCTTGATAAGCCTGTAGAAGACACGCTTTATGATTATCTAATTTAGGAGTAGGTGCTATTGAGTATGTAATCAATCTGCTTTCTAGTGCTAACACTCCGCCCATAAGCGCAGTGAAGTTCAGCTAGTGATTGGAGTGTAGTTTCTGCTAAATGAAGCTGCTCAATTTTATCTGTCATTATTACCTGCTTTTATTAAATCAACTATTAAAAGATAGCT
This sequence comes from Psychrobacter raelei, assembly GCF_022631235.3. Classification (NCBI taxonomy): domain Bacteria; kingdom Pseudomonadati; phylum Pseudomonadota; class Gammaproteobacteria; order Moraxellales; family Moraxellaceae; genus Psychrobacter; species Psychrobacter raelei. The sequence continues at coordinate 2,490,520 of NZ_CP093310.2, read as the reverse complement.
ATATAGTATAAAGGATCGAAAGGATGATAGTTTGTAATGCTCTATTATCGAATATGGAGCCAAAAGGGGTAGGTCGTATATTATAGATTACCTAAGACCGGATATGAAGGTAATAGCGATTTAGTATGGCTAAACCTAACAAGCCCCTATCAAAGGGGCTTATTTTAGTTAAGCCATAATCTGTCATTCAAACCCCAATATTAAGCACATCACCTAAGCAAAATGCTAAATATAAAAAGGGTGCTAACGTACTATGATATATAGCGTTAGCACCCCTTTTTACTACTGCCAATATTTAATTATTATCGATATTTATTCATCAGACTAATAATCGTAATCCCTCGTTAATAAGGCTATTAGCATCTAACAAATTATCATTTGAACCCTAAGATAAATCTTACTAGATGCATTATCATCAATGTGCTTTGGCACTAGCCCTTTGCTTGAACACTAATAGACAGACAATTATGAATATCAATAGCGCAGCTGATGCACCAAAACGGCTTAGTGCAAGACCACCATGATCAATAGGCTTATCTAAAAAGTCGCCTAACACCGCTCCTAATGGACGAGTTAGTACGAAAGCACTCCAAAATAATAACGTTTTAGATATCTTAGTATAAAAATGAGCTAGAGCAATGAGTGCTAACAAAGACCCAAAGATAATCGCGCTGGTGGTGTAGCCCATACCTTTGCTATCGGCTACCCAGTCACCAAGGGCGGTGCCGAGTGTTTGCGAGAACATAATAGTCGTCCAGTAAAACACCTCAGCTTTAGGTTTGCTGATACTATCGACGGCGATACTACCCATCGTTTTTTGCCAAGTGATCAAACACAAGCCGAGTAAGGCTATTAGTAACACTGAGCCGCCAGCGTAGCCAATCCCTAACGATCTGGTCACATAGTCTGCTATTGTTGTTCCTAAAGTGGTGGTTGCGATAATCGTCGCCCAATACAACCATTTGTTGAACGAGTTGGCTTTTATCTGGGTAGCGACTGCTATTGCAAAAATTATAGCGAAAATACCAGTACTGACAATGTACCCTAGATTTAATGACATTGATAAAGCGTCACCTGCAGTCTCGCCCAATGTCGTTGCTGCAATCTTTATTATCCAAAACAGTAAAGTAACTTCTGGTACTTTTGACAAAGCGTTCTTTATCGGATCGTGATCTGAAGCGGTAATTGGGCTTGAAGACTTTAAAGGTGTGTTCATGGGTGGATTCGCTCTGTTAATAATCAAATTTAATATCATATTGTAGACATTAATAGGTTATCGATAGAGGTGTTAAGAAAGCGTCAAGATTACCTGCCTTTATCAAAAGCTTTTATTAACTTAGAAAACTAAGGTAATACAGAGTCCTTTATTATTGCTTTGACTTGAAAGGCTAGCGGTAGAGTCATTCATTAATACATCGATACCTGCCTGCTCACAGATTGATTTGACGATAGAGAGTCCTAAGTGTAACTATCCCATTCTTAACACAACATCATCGTAGAATAATTAAGCCACCTGCCTGTACTCGGCAGGTGTCATATCATTGAGTGAATCATGGGGTCTTTCAGTGTTATAAACCTTGATCCAGTCCTCAGTCAGCTTATTAACCTCGTTTAAATTATTAAAAAGATAACAGTCTAAAACCTCATTGCGGTAACTGCGATTAAACCGTTCAATATAAGCATTCTGATAAGGACAGCCAGGCTCGATATAGTCAATATAAATACCATGAGCTGATGCCCAGTCAGTAAATATGTTGGATGTAAACTCACTGCCGTTATCCACACGAATTTGCTTAGGATAGCCATGCCACTCGGCTAGCTGGTCAAGGTAGCGAATTACTCGGAGTGAGGGAATGCTGGTACCAATATCAATGCCTAATACTTCACGGTTGTAATCATCAATCACATTAAAGGTTCGAAAGCGAATATTGTTGTGCAGCTTATCGCTCATAAAGTCCATAGACCAAGTATGCCCCAATGCGTTTGGCACACTTAGCGGCTGGGGATTACGTGTTGGTAGCCGTCTTTTAGACTTACGGCGTAGGTTTAAGTTTAACGCGGTATAAACACGGTGTACTCGCTTGTGATTCCATGGGTAGCCAAGCTTGCGTATACGTTTAAAACACTTTGGGAAACCCCAACGATTGTGCCTATCTGTTAGCTCATTTAAGACATCAATAATCTCACTATCATCAGATAGCTTAGGCTTATAGTAGTAAGCGGTTCGACTCATTCAGACCACCTGACAGCTCAATGCAATACTAATACCATACTGCGCCTGTAACTCTTGCGCCCAGACTTTGCGCTCAAGGGCAGGCGCTATAGCTTTTTTATGATTTCTTCCTGCATTTGCGTTTTGAGGCTTAAATCAGCATACATCTGTTTTAGCCTACGGTTTTCTTCTTCAAGCTCTTTTAGTCGCTTAACATCAGAGGCTTCCATGCCTCCATACTTGGATCTAACTTCGCTGTCGCTCCGTCTTGCGTCACTAAAACAGTCTCCCAGACTGTTTCTTGACGTTCCTCATTATAAAAGTCGAGCTAGCAATCCCGTATTTACGACACAGATCTTTAGCAGGTATTCCAGCTTCTGCTTCTTTTAATATCGATACGATTTGGGTCTCAGTCATTCGTTTGCTCATATTAAAACTCCTTATGGGTATTTTATAAGAAATTCTACGTTTGAGCTGTGTTATTTTAGGGGATAGTTACAGAACCGACATGTTTTTAAAGGCGACAGCATTTAAGTGTGACTGATTTGGATTTTATGTTCTTTTTGTCAGAGCAGAGCTTTCTAATTTTGTATTGGATTGCAAGGTAAGGTCGTCATTATTCGTTTTGACATAAAAGGTTTGGATTAAGTTTGAAGCGGCTTGTAATCTAATTGCTATGTTAGCGTCTTTAGTGATTGCGGGTGAGCGTTTTATTAATTCTTTTGTTTCAATTTTTATGGTTGGGGTGATATAGTTGATAGCCTATACAGTATATACGTTAAGCACTTAGTCTTGTGGCAAGTATTTACGGGAAATGCTGTCCTTTTATTTACTCTGTTTATCTTCTTTAGTATTAAATAATAAGCTTCGTGTCAGTGGGTCTCTTATATTATTTCAATGGATTGGAGTTATGCCATGTACTATATCCCGCCTTATAAAAACTATCTTCAAGCTCAAACACTCATTGGTGTTGATTATGTAAATGGTAATGGGGTTCAGCAGAACTACAACGAAGCACTTAATTGGTTCAAAAAAGCAGCGAGTGAAATGTATGCTCCTGCTCAAAATCAGATTGGATTACTGTATAAAAATGGCCATGGGGTCTATGAGGATTTATCACAAGCTTTTGAATGGTTCCAACTAGCAGCGGATCAAGGCTATGATGAAGCACAAATTAATCTAGCGCTTATGTATAAAGAAGGCTTGGGCACTGAAAAGGATGAGGCCCAAGCAATACAGTGGCTTGAGCAAGCGGCAAGTCAAGGTAATGATATCGCCAAATACAATCTTGAATTAATCCATAAGCAAATGATGACAGCGGTAAAAGAGGAAGATAGCGAGCAAGATAGCGAAGATGCTTATGTGTTTACAGGGGTCTTAGATAATATTGATGAACGCATTAAAGAAATTGAAGAAAAGATTGCTCTGCTGTTAGAAGATGAAGACTTACATAATGAAGAACAAGCATTGTTAGATTTGATATATAAGACAGAGAGTACGCTTGAGCAAATAGAGAATTATGATTTAGAAGAAGGTGACGAGCAAGAAGTGATACGCTTGAGCGAAGAATTAGAACAAGGCATTATGGAAATATATGAGCGCCTCATGAATATGAACGAAAAAGGCGTAACGTTAGAAAAAGAAGAACATATAGACGAGCTAATACAGCGCTTAATGGAGAGATTAGAAGCGCTATAAATTAGGAGTAGCCGTGACAGAGTCATCAACTGGTTTAGATATTAAGCATAAAAAGCGTGCTTTCCCTTGCAATCAATGCGGATGGTGTTGTCAAAACCTACAAAATCATACGCTATATAAAAGTTTAGATGATGGCAACGGTGTTTGTATTTATTTTGATACAACCAATAATAGCTGTATGGTTTATCACAATAGACCTTTAATATGTAATATTCAGGCAATGTATGAGGCTGTATTTTCTAGTATGGACTATGATGATTATATAGACCTTAATATTCAAACCTGTCAGTCGGTTCAAATAGCAAATAAATTACCTATGATACAAATTTAAATCGTATAAAGGAGATGATTATGCCCATTCCATTTGTATTAGGAGGACTTGCTCTTGCAGCTGCAGGCGTTGGAGTGGCTTCTGGTGCCAAAGGAGTATCAGATATATCAGATGCTAAAAGTATTATTGAATGGTCAAAAACACAGTTTGAATTGCAAAAAAATTTGTTAGAGATCGCAGGTATAGATGCTAATTATGAGCTGCAAAATTTGGGTGAGCTTAAAGTCGAAATATTTAGTACTCAAATTAAACATATCATCGAAGTATTGAGAAAGCTTAAAGATGCTGGATCTACTATTGAGAATTTTAATCAAGCCCTAACTCATGATGACTATGTACAGATGAAACAAGGCGTGGCTACAGCAGTTAAAATTGAAAATGGTCTAGCAACGGGTGTCACGGCGGGTGTGCTTACTGGAATGGGAGCTTACGGAACTGTAGGCATATTAGGTACAGCCTCTACAGGGACTGCCATTTCAACTCTTGCAGGTGCTGCTTCAACGAATGCAACACTGGCATGGCTTGGTGGCGGCTCATTGGCCTCAGGTGGTCTTGGTATGGCAGGGGGCACGATGGTTCTAGGCGGTATAGTAGCTGGCCCTGCATTGGCTATTACAGGACTTCATTTAGCGAGTAAAGGTGAAGAAGCGCTTACAGAAGCTCGAGAATATGAGGCAAAAAATGCAGTAGCTATCGCTGAAATGAAAACTACAGAGGTAGCAATGAAAGCGATAACCATCAATGCCCTTGAGGTTCAAAAAGTATTACTTGAGACAGTAAAACGATTTGAAAAGGTGAAAGTAAACGATGCGTCTGACCCTGAAGCTTTCAAAACTATGCTCGCTGTAGGTAAGTCGCTTAAGAATATTCTTGATCAACCTATTCTTAATAGTGACGGCAAGGCTGTAAGCAATATTCGCCATAAATGCGAAGGTTATCTACAAATCTGATAAAGGAATCTGATTTATGAAAGACATTATTACAGGGACTGCGAAAAAATCTGTTATTACCAAGGCTTCTAGTGATCCTCTATCTAAGGCATATCAGGGCTTTGAGATGCTAGTTAAGTCTTATACTGACTATAAAACTATCTGTCAAACTGAAGGAACTAAGCGTGCAGCGATTTCTGCTTGGAAAGAGGCGCAAATAACAAAGTCAAACAACCAGCGAGAATTTTTGCAATCCTATTTAAAGGAGCGTTTTTCTGAACGGAGGCATGTGATTGATGAGATGTTCAAAAAACTGGATCAAGGCATTGAGTCTAATAATCCTGAGTTAATATCTATGGCCATGAATGCTATTGAAAATACAGTGAAGTCATCACCACTTCAGGAAGCCGCTCAGGTACTTTTGGCTATAAATGATTCTAGTGTTGAGCGAATAGAGTTCTAAAATAAAAAACTTACTGCGCCAAAGACAAAAAAGCCCCTAAAACAATTTAGGGGCTTAATTATATATGTTACTGGGGATCGGACTTGGGCAGTAAAATCAAGTATTTGATTATATTGTCTTTTATTTACTTAAAAATTATTGGTGTACATGTCAATGTACATGATATTCAAGGTTTGAAAACAGTCTCAATATAAATCCTTCCCATTTTTACCTACGCAGTTTCTCTCATCAGCTGTATTAATCAGAACTGAGTTGTGCTGAAAAACCTGTAGACAAAAAATTGGTAAACCAAAAAAGACAAATAGGGGTTTATCATGACTAAGAAAGTTGAAAGATACAGTGAAGAACTTAAAGCAGAAGTGGTTAAAGAAATAAAGAATAATGATAGGGATATCAGTACCACAGCAAGCCAGTTAGGACTACCAATGCAGGCGCTAGCTAATTAACTGATATCACTGGGCAGGCGTGCAATGACCTTTATTTCAAAATCAAATCCGGCAAGCCACGTCACACCAACCGCAGTCCAAGCTGGATAGGGCGGCTCCTTAAAAATAGTGTTCTTTACCTTCATCATTACATCAAGTTGATTTTCAGGGTCAGTATGGAAGGTTGTAACATCGATGATGATGTCCTCGAACGTACAGCCTGCCGCCTCTAGTGTGTTACCTAGATTTTCAAATGCGAGTTCTACTTATTTCTCATAGCCTATTTCTGGACTAACGTTCTGAAGACTTCCTACTTGGCCTGAAACGAATAGTAAATCTTTTGATTGAATGGCTGCAGAGTAACCATGCTTCTCATAAAGAGCATGTCTACCAGCTGGGATAATTGCTTTTATTTGAGTCATAAAGTGCTCCAACATGTTTGGATTAATTAAGGATTGAAGATAAAGAGTACTTCTAACTCTACTCGCTAGCATACAATAAACACTACTTATGCTAACTTAACACATAAGAGGTGTATGTGAAGTAGTATAACTGGCGTATTTATTTTTTAGAGTGTACTTAGCAACGTAGCAGGTGTCTAAAAAGCGGGCAATGCCCATTCGAAACTAGACGGCAGTTCTTAATCGCTTTATGATTAGATTTGGTGAACGTGTTAGCAAACCTCTAATCTAAATCGCAGTTGCACAGAATTCGGGATGGGCTCATGAATTTCATAATAGACAGTACATTTACGATTGAACCTGTCCAAAACTTAATTACTGCATCTACCGCAGCACTAGGTTGTGGACTACTCATTGGTCTAGAAAGAGAGCGTAACAAACAACGTCAAAATCAACACAGCTTTGCCGGCATTAGATCTTTTGCAATTTGCTGTCTATTAGGGGTGATTTGTTTCTCTTTCGGTCCTTTTATGGGACTCATAGGGGCATTGATAATAGGGGGTATAAGTATCATCTCTATCCCTAAACAAATTGAAGATCTAGGGGTAACCACTGAACTTGCTTTTATACTCACCTATTTTATAGGCGGACTATGTTTATGGCATATTCCTTATGCAGCTGCACTTACAGTAGTCCTTACCTTCCTTCTAGTGACAAAGGATTCAATGCATGGAGTAGCGGTTAAATGGCTTACTGAACGTGAATTCAAAGATGGTATCTTTTTACTTGCTTTACTTTTAATTGCACTTCCTTTAACCCCTAATAGGGATCTTTGAGGTTCAGTACTCAATCCTTATGTTATTTTAAAATTATTGATATTGATTTTAGCCATTCAAGCACTAGCACATATGGCAAAGAGGCTTTTACCGTCACGCCATGCTAAATTTTTATCTGCTTTGGCATCAGGATTTATATCCAGTACAGCCACGATTGCAAGCCTTGGAGTAGAAGTTCGTCAGGGTCGTGCAGCTGCAAAAGAAAATGCTGGAGCTGCGCTTATATCCTGTGTCGCAACATTGGTACAACTTCTTATTATTGTTGCAGGTGTCAGTGTCAGTTGGCTTAAAGTTTTATTATTTTCCTCTATTATTGCCATGCTAGTTTTAATTATTCCTGGCATATGGTTGATCAGAAAAACCCAATCCGAAGAGGAAGTTAAGCTAACTGATACCCCCATGTTTAGTTTAAAGGAGGCAGGTATCATTGCAGTGACACTTACTATTATTCAAGTGCTTGTTTATGGTTTAGGTTTATGGCTGGGTGACGCTGGTCTTATTGCAGGAACCGTAGTCAGTTCTATGTTTGAAGTGCATGCAGCAATGGCTGCCGTAGTAATGCAAGGGAGCCCAACTAACCTTATTTTATTGCTCGCCTTATTATTAGGTTTAGCGACACATGCAATTTCTAAATCAATTAACGCGGCAATTACGGGTGGTTTTCAATACGCACTTGCTTTTGTTCCAATCCAAATTGTTCACATGACTGTTTTAATTGTCTTAATATATACCATGATGAATAATTAAAAAATCTTTCTTAATTATTGGTGTAATAGACATTTTTCATGCTAATACTAATAGAGAATCTAAGGAATATGTACCTTTAGGTCAGAGCGTTTCTAACGTTTTTGCTTGTAGAGCATGACGACCCTATATTGAAATAAAAGGACCGTCCTAGATAACCTAAACTACCGCCTTAATTTGATGTATTTTTACAGACCTTCAGGCTTGTTCTTGATTGGCGGCACTGAGTAAGTTCCCACAACATGGGCAACTAATTCTTCAGATCCATCTGAGTATAAAGAAACCTCACCTACGATTAGAGTTCTTCCCACTTTTAGCAGTTTACACTCAGCAATAATGCGTGATTTTGCAGTGGGCTTACGTAAAAAGTTGATAGTTAAACTTGTGGTGACTGCTAACGGTACTATGCCAATTCTACCTAATATGGCCACATAAAGCGCCACATCTGCAATTCCCATCATTACCGGTCCTGATACCGTACCGCCAGGCCTCAACTCATCTATACCAATGTCATGAGTTAGAATCGAGCCACTGGGTTATCTCTATTTTATCTTAACTTTGCAGCTTAACACGATCAGAAATTGCAGAGCTGTTTACGTTGCTTTCAAAACCTAGCTGCTCATACCTTTAAAATTACTAACGAAAGCTGATATTTTCTAAAAAAGGCTTTGTTTTTTGGTTAAGTACTGCGGATAAAGAGGTTGAAATATGGACATACAAGACAGGCAATAAAAAACCCTCACAGACTCTGCGAGGGTTTCGTATATGGTACCGGTGGTCGGACTCGAACCGACACGCTTTTAAAGGCAACGGATTTTGAATCCGTCGTGTCTACCAATTCCACCACACCGGCATGTAGGGTTAGCTTGATCTTATTGAATTCAATAAGTGGGTAGATAAGCTAGGATGCGTATTATAGCAACTTCTGAAATAGGGTCAAGAAGTTTTAATGCTATTTTTACGCCAAGGGCTATTAACCTACGAAAGCACGTTCAACCACATAATCAGCAGGCACGCCCATACGTGGAGAAACCGTTAAGCCTGCAGCATCCAAAATCTCAGAAATATCAGCGTTAAAAGGCATACTACCACAGATCATAACGCGGTCATCTTCTTTATTGATAGGTGGTAAACCGATGTCTTCATACAACTTGCCTGAGCGCATCAAATCAGTGATACGGCCGGTATTGCGGAAGTCCTCACGAGTAACCGTCGGATAGTAGATAAACTTTTCACGATACCATTCACCAAATAACTCATCATTAGGTAAGGTCTCTTCGAACATTTCGCGATAAGCTAAGTCTTCAACTTTACGCACGCCATGGCAAAGAATAATTTTATCAAACTTCTCATAGACCTCAGGGTCACGAGACAAAGATAAGAAGGGTGCAAGACCGGTACCGGTAGAGAGCATATACAGATTTTTGCCGGGCAATAAATCGTCGACTACCAACGTGCCGGTAGGTTTTTTACTGATAATAAGCTCATCGCCCACTTTAATATGCTGTAAGCGCGAAGTTAATGGGCCGTCTTGTACCTTAATTGAAAAGAACTCCAAATGCTCTTCGTAATTTGGGCTGGCGATAGAATAAGCGCGCATCAGCGGCTTACCATCTACCATGATACCAATCATAGCAAATTCACCGTTACGAAAGCGTAAGCCGGCATCACGAGTGGTTTTGATAGTAAATAATGAGTCATTCCAGTGGTGTACGTAAGTCACTGTTTCGGTATGAAATTTTGACATAAAGGCCTCAATAAATAATGATGGCGAGAAGAGTTTAAAAGTGAGCTCTAATAGATAAGGTTTAACAACTGGTCATAATAATTTATGACGCCTCAGAGCCATGTGGCCGCTGAGATAAATAGATGCCTGATGACAGTTCGCCAACAGCGGTTCACATCGCGGCGAGTTCAGGCATAATTTTTAAGCTGCACATCATAACAAATTATTGCTTATCATAACGGCAATAAGTGTAAAAATGCATTAAAGCATCATAATAAAATGGAATAACGGATGTTAAAAAAATTATAAGCCAGTATTTTTGGTCAATGAGTTAAGGATATTCTGCCTTGCGAGGGTATGCCTCAACGATTACTGTGCGGTTTGATGTCCGTTCAGATTCAAATAATGTATTAAAATAGAGTCAAGGCGAGGCGTTAGCGTGATTAAGCCTAACATGAGTCAGCGATTAGCCATCGAAATCAACCACAAGGTGTTAAAGACAGTATGTCACAAGATGATTTTCACCCAGATACGCAGCAGATAACCTTGCCGATTATCGGCTATCACCGCTCTGCGTTGTCTCAGAAGTTTGGTATTCCCCGCCAGCCCAATCTTGTGGCGTTGCCCAGTGTCATTGAGATGGTGACGCCGTATGATATGCCTGAGGCCTTTCTTGGCATTGAAGACTTTAGTCATCTGTGGATCAGCTGGCATACCCACCACAATCATTTAAATAGCCCTCAAGACAACGCTGAGTCAGGCCATAGGTTTAAACCCAAAGTTCGTCCGCCAAGATTGGGCGGCAATACTAAGCTTGGGGTGTTTGCCACACGCAGCACGTACCGCCCGTCGCAATTGGGGTTATCGGTAGTAAAGTTGGTGAAGGTTGAGGTAGTGTCAGGGGCAGTGCGGCTGCATATAACGGGCGCTGATATGGTCGACGGCACACCAATTATCGATATTAAGCCCTATATTGCTTATAGTGACGCGCTGACAGATGCGGTCAGTGGGTTTGCGCCTGATAAACCCAAGCTAAAACCTGTCGTTTTAAGCCCTCAGGCTGAGTCACAGCTTGACGACTTATGTCAGCAAGCAGGTAGTGGGATTGACTCAGAAGACAAACTGATTATTACCGGTTTAATTGCCCAAGACCCTCGTCCAGCTTATCGTCAACAAGATACAAAGCGCATTTATTTTATGCGCTATAAGCACTATGACATTGGTTTTCAAATGCAGTCATCGACACACAACTGCTCTGACTCAACGCTGTGTATTGTGTCTATCACGCCAGCTTAAGTATCACACCGTAGTTAAAACCAACTTCAGGATGAATGAGGTTAAATTTAAACATTAGTTACTGAGGCTGCCTTGAATTTGACCTGTTAATAACGATAATAGACACTATTGGCTGCTAGAAGCCATCCCATTTTACTAAAAAAAGAGTGTATATGTTTACCGATAGTCACTGTCATTTAAACCGTTTGGATTTGACACCGCACGATGGCAAATTAGAGGGTGTTATTACGGCCATGAAGCAGGCCAATGTGAGCCGAGCTATGGCCATCATGTGCGATTTTGCAGAATATGATGAGATTTATGACATTATTACCCAGTTCGGCGATGAGCAGCTTAATCTGGGCATGAGTGTGGGCATCCATCCTTGTGAGGACTTGGAGGTGCTACAGGCTGCTACCGTTGAGCGTTTGGTTCAGATGGCAGCACCTGATCATGTGTGGGCCATCGGCGAGACGGGTCTGGATTATTACTGGAGTGATGAGAATAAAAAAGAGCAGCAAGCAAGCCTTGCGCGTCACATTGCGGCCAGTCAGCAGTTAAAAAAACCGCTTGTGGTACATACTCGTGAAGCTAAGCATGACACCTTAGATATCTTAAAAGCAGAAAAAGCTGAGCATGGTATTATCCACTGCTTTACAGAGGACTGGGAGACTGCAAAAAAAGCCTTAGACTTGGGTTTTTATATCTCATTTTCAGGAATCTTGAGCTTTAAAAATGCGCAAAGCTTGCGTGATGCGGCGTTAAAAGTGCCAAAAGATCGACTGCTTATTGAGACTGACAGCCCTTATTTGGCGCCAGTGCCAAAGCGTGGTAAGTCTAATGAGCCGGCTTATGTGCCTTATGTCGCAACTTGTTTGGGTGATTTGTTTGGGATAAGTGCAGAAGAGGTTGGCGCATTAACCACAAAAAATTTCGAGGATTTACTGGCACAATGCTCATAAAATGGGTATCCTATGAGCTTATGACCACTCAGTCATAATCATCTTGTGTTTTGGCCTATGTGATTACAGGCCGGTTCGAGTAGATATTATTCATCAAAGTTTATACAAGGTTAGGAGTTTGCATGAGTAGGCAGCAGCAATTCAAGAACCGTGAAGAGAAGATCTTGGCTACCGCTGAGCAGCTCTTACTTGAAGCAGGAAGTGGTGACATTACTTTAGACAGTCTGGCCGATCAGCTAGATTTAGCAAAGGGTACGCTGTATAAGCATTTTTCTAGTAAAGATGAGCTGTATCTGCGCATAATTATTCGTTATGAAGAGCAGTTGTTTGACATTAACAAGATTGACGACAGTGCCTCAGCGGGTGTGTCACGTATGATTTTGCAGCAGCTTATGAATCCGCAAAAAGCCCTGCTTTTTAATCAGATAGAAGAGCGTCTGGCCGCCTCTGCACAAGGCCTAAACCGTATGTTTGGTGAGTTGTATGAGATTAGACGGGCGCGTATGAAACGCCTTATTGATATTAGCAGTCAATATCTACAAACCCAAAACAGTGGTCTAAGTACCCGCGATTACTTATCGACCATTTGGGCGATAGGGCAAGGCGGGGCAAGCTTGCTTAATTCAAGCTTTTATCAACGTTATTTAGGCCGTCGTGATACGCTTCGAGTGGCATTAATACAGCAAATGCTGGATTTACCCAAACAGTATCCAAGCTTGGATGAAGAGGACGATGACATGGTCGATCTGGTCAATCAGATTGATTCAGAAAGTGAAGCTCATATGCAGTCGCAGGCCTCTTAGTGTTATAAAGTATGCGGTAAAAAAGCCCTTTAACGATTAAAGGGCTTTTTCTTGCAGGGTAGATGATCGCAGATGTCCTAACCTATCAGATATTATCGCTTACCGATTAGGCACTAATCATTAGGCAACAAGGTGGCCTCATTAGAGCGCCAATTCTCTGCACCATAGAACAGCATTTGTGCTTGGCGTGTGCATTGTCTAAGCATCAAATCTTTTTTAGCACTGACGCCTATTAAGTCGCTTTCTTCATCGTGTGCTTGTGAATAGGTCAGATCCAGCCAATCAATAATCCACGTCAAAAATAAATTGAGCCCAGCCTCAGCCAACAAGCGTCTGTCTTCGGAGTTGATATGACTAAACGCCGGCTGTATGCCTAAATCTTCGCCCATAATTTTAGCAAATAGCTTAATTTGGGCAGCAATGGCGTTGCGCACTGACTCTGAGCCACCAAAGCGCTCACTGACTAAAAACTGCCAATAGCGAGGGTGCTCATCAATCGAGGCAAAAAATAGTTGAATGCTATGGGCAATTTGACGATCAAAGCTGCGCGTGCGCCCCATTTGCAAACCATTACGTAAGGTAGATAAGGCTTCACCAAGCTCTTCTTCTACTAAGCTTCTGCCCAAATTTTCCATATCATCAAAATGACGATAAAAGGCAGTAGGCACAACCCCCACCTCACGAGTCACTTGGCGCAAACTAATGGAGGCAAAGGATTGACCCATCATACACAAATCAAGCACCGCGTTAAAAAATGCTTGTCGGGTCTGCATCTTTTTTTGTTCGCGGGTATTTAAATTAAGGGTGTTAGGGGTGGTCATGATAAAACACTCTCGTGGCTAATAAACAAAAGGTTAGGCGAGGCAAGCTGCCTCTAGTTGAACGAATAGGTACGCCTTAAAGCCAACAACAAAATCATGCAAGCGGGCAGGTTGTGTGCTTAGACTACCATACCTTATCACCAATACCATTTAAATCTTGCGCCAAACGGTAGGCTTCATGGTCATTCATTCCGGTAATAAAGTCTAAAATGTTTAATGAATTATCATATACATTTTCACTAAGCTGTCGATTTAGGGTATGTAAATGTTGGTTGAGTAGATGTAATAAATGCTTTTGCTCAAAGTGTGGTGGCTGCTGGGTTAGGGGCAGTAATGCCAATGGCATAAAGGCATCCAGTAGGGTTTGTAGGCAGCGATTGGCCATAAGCTCCATCCGAATCTTGCTGGGATGGGCGAATATTTGGGTAGAGGCCAATGCTTTGGCCTGAGCAATGCCTTCACTGACACTGGGCTCACAGTGATCAAATAAACTGCCGCGCATATCGCCGGCCAACATGGCATCGGCATGGGTAACAAAGGCTTGGGTGACCTTATCTACTAAGCGCATCATGGCCCGGCCCCGCAAGGCTGCCAGTTTTTGGCCTACAGGCGCATTGTTTAGTACTTCAGGCGGTGCCCCACGTGACCCAATCAAACCCAGCATCAGCGGCTCAACTTGCTGATAATCCACCATATTAAGATGAATGCCATCTTCTAAATCAATCAGCGCATAGCAGATATCATCAGCAGCTTCTAGCAAGTAGGCTAGGGGATGGCGGGCGTAGCCATCGTGTTCTTGTGAATAGGGCAGCCTAAGTTGTCCGGCCAACTTATCGAGTAAAGGGGCTTCACTATTAAAGCAGCCATATTTTTTGATATTTAGGGCACTGATAAAAGGGGCCGGTGGCGTAAAAGGCTCTGCACTTTGAGCAGATAAAGCAGCGCTCTGGTTATGTTGTAGCTGATTGCTGTGTTTGGCCAGCCACGGGTATTTCATAAAGGCGCCTAAGGTCGCGCAAGTCAAGCGCATGCCACCACGATCAGGGTGATGCTCATTACAAGTTAGGAGCCTAAAACCTTGAGCATTGCCTTCATAGCCTTGCAAATCTAAGCGCTCAGCCGGTGTTAAATGACTTAAGAATTGTTGCTGACTGGGCTGATTAAACCAGTCACGGATGGCATACTCGCCGGCATGGCCGAAGGGTGGATTGCCGATATCATGCGCTAAGCAGGCTGCCTGTACAATTACCCCAACATCAGCGACGCTAACCCCACGCGGCAAGCCTTCAGGTAGCTTGTCTTGCAGCTTTTCGGCAGCCATCATGCCTAAGGAGCGGCCGATACTCGACACCTCAAGTGAATGGGTAAGCCGAGTATGAATGCCCATCTGATTGGTCAGTGGGTGTACTTGAGTCTTTTGGTTGAGTTGCCGAAATGAGTGCGAAAAGATTAAGCGGTCATAGTCTTTATGAAACGGCGTGCGTGATTTTTCTTGGGAGGGGCGTTTTTGAATACTGCCCAAGCGGCGGTCGGTAAATAGGTACGACCAGCGCTTATTGGCAGAGACTCGCTCAGGCTTCGGGGTATCTACTAAGTGAGGGTGGGCAGTAAAATCAACAGGCTGGGTCATAAGTCACCAAATCAACAAAAAAAACAGTGTTAATTAGCATACCAGAAAAACCCATGCCCCGTCTTATGTGCTATTTTTTATCACCGGGCACTAAAACCACCCACCGCTCATTTTATAGCTCGCTTATCTGTGATTGTTTATCAGAGAGCGGCTACATTTGGCCGGTTTGCTGACAGTTGTATAGTTTATTTTGCTGTTCAAGATGAGCTTGGTCGTTAATTGATTTGGCTTTAGCAAGTGCGGTAGGCACTGAAAATAAGCTCGCCTGCTTATCTTGTACTTGCCACACTAAGCCGTGGCTGTCATCTAGACCAAGGCTGCTGATATAAGTCTGTGCGGGCAGGTTGCTGTCTTCAACTAAGTCATACTCTAGGCCATCTAGCAGTAGGTGGGCGGTCTTTGGCTCATCATCGTTATGATAGTAGACGCTAATGTCGCCTTCAGGCTGACACTTAAAGGTGATACGTGGCTGGTCGGCATGGTCGTGATGATGAGCGGCTGCCTCATGGTCATGCTCATCGTGTTCGTCATGAGCCTGTTCGTCATGTTCGTCATGGCCATGCTCTGCGTGATCAGTCTGATGATCGTCATGTTCAGAATGTTCATGCTGCTCTTGGGTATCGGTGTTGGGGGCATTCGAGGGCTCATTAGGCTGGCAAGCCGTCAAGCCTAGACAGGCGCTAAGTAGTAATAAACCGCTCAAACGACCACCTGTCATTTGAGTAGCAGAGGCTAAAGTCAATCGATGGTAAAAAGACAAAGGTGACATAAAAAATCCTATAAAATAGCAAACGCAAGTTAGCGATAACAGGCTGGGTTAGATCCAGCCGAAAATACAGCCACAATAGTATGTTATATTATAACAATAATATTGTAAAATAAAGCCGACCGTTGAGTTATTTACAAGGTCGGCTTTTTTTAGGTCTCAGCATTAGGGCAAAATAAAGAGTCTTTTACCCTAAGTAACGTGAGCTGCTATTTACTTTTTATCAGCGTAAAGCTAAAGCTACACATTAAATCTAAAGTGCATCACATCGCCATCTTGGACGATATAGGTCTTGCCCTCTAAGCGAGACTTACCGGCAGCAGCTGCGCCTTTTTCGCCGCCATGCTCAATGAAGTCTTCATAAGCAATCACTTCGGCACGAATGAAGCCGCGCTCAAAGTCAGTGTGGATAACCCCAGCCGCTTCAGGTGCCGTGGCGCCCACTTTCACAGTCCAAGCACGTACTTCTTTAACACCAGCGGTGAAGTAGGTTTGCATATCGAGCAGTTTGTAGCCCAAGCGAATGACTTGGTCAAGACCTGCCTCTTCCATGCCCATGCCCTCTAAGAAGTCGGCTTTATCTGCCTCATCTAATTGAGAGATTTCTGCTTCAATTTGGTTGCATAAAGGCAATACGATTGCCTCTTCTTTGGCCGCATAGTCACGAACAGCGTCAAGATAAGGATTGTTCTCAAATCCATCTTCACTGACGTTGGCAATATACATGGTGGGCTTTAAAGTAATTAGGCCATAGCTTTTAATCAGCTTTTTCTCATCTTGATCTAAGTTGGCACCGCGCGCAGCTTTGCCTTCGGCCAATAAAGGTTCGATTTTTTTGAACACATCAAGGGTGGCTTGAGCATCTTTGTCATTGCCCTTAGCCTTTTTAGTCAAGTTCACAATAGCACGCTCAACGGCTTCTAAGTCAGCCAAAGCCAGCTCAGTATTGATGGTTTCGATATCATCAATAGGGCTGACACGGCCATCTACGTGGATGACGTTGTCATCATCGAAGCAGCGTACCACGTGAGCGATCGCATCGGTCTCACGGATATTGGCTAAGAACTGGTTACCCATCCCTTCACCTTGTGATGCGCCAGCTACCAGACCAGCAATATCCACAAATTCCATAGTGGTCGGCAATACACGCTCAGGCTTTACAATTTCGGCCAGTTTGTTTAGACGTGGATCAGGTACAGGTACGATACCGACGTTAGGATCTTTGGTACAAAATGGAAAGTTTTCTGCGGCAATACCCGCTTTGGTTAACGCATTAAATAAAGTTGATTTTCCAACGTTTGGTAAGCCCACGATGCCACAATTAAAGCCCATGATTTGTCTCTCTTAATTTGATGTGATTTAAGGTAATAAAATAAAGTGGAAGATCGCTCATCAATAACAATCAATAAAAACGACCCTTGGATATGAGGTTAAGTACGACTATTAAATAGAGGGTAAAATTTAGCGCACATTGTAGCAAAAATCCATGAAGAAAGGGTGGGCTATTGCGCTTAGTTGGCCCGTGAGGGTTACTGATCATGTTGTGAGTCAGGATGGGTCTCAATAAGTCCCACCATGACCCCCATGTTTTTTTCTTCTTGAGCAGCAACATCCGGCGCGTACAAAGCGGAAGCCACCCCACCATCTAAAAACAGAGCATTATCGCAGTGCAGATCCTCTTTAAAAAAACGGGCAAACTGATAAAAGTTGACCGGCTCACGACTGGTCACAAAATGGATTTGACTGCCGTCACAGACCCCCACACCATTACGGATTTTTTTGGAGGTGCTATCATTATTAAACTTGGGATGGATATGACCATCAATCACCAGCATAGGGCCAGATTGGGTAGCATACCAAGGTTTGGCTTCGCCACTTTTTAGCATCGCATCAAGCTGTGTGCTTTCTGTGATATGCACGTGATTGGCCTTATCCCACCACAATACGCCATTGGGTAATAAATGAAAATTACCACCTCCTTGCTTTAAATTGAGCGATAATATCTGTCGGCCTTGGATGACCGTATAGCCAATAGGAGCAAAGTTGCCATCATACATACCTGCATTGGCAGCAAACTTCAGCTCGCTGTCTTTGGGCAAATCTTTAATCAGGGTATCAAACTTATAAAGCGGCTCATGAGATTTATCTTGATCGACAATGGCGGCTTGTGGCTGATTTTCACCCGCTTGCCACTGGCCAGATTTCCAAAATAAGCGCAGCGATAAAGGCGCTTGTGCTTGCGATAGCTGGCTTTGTGAAATACTGCATAAAGCATGATTAAAAGGCTGTGAGCTTGAGTGACAAAACTGCTCGTCAGAGTCAGCGGCGCCCTTGACGCTTTGAATGAAATCATCAAGCTCTTCGTGTTTGCAGCCGGTTAAGGCCAATAATGTCCCTAACACCAGGCTCATCACCAAGGAAGGTTTACGCAAGTTGAGTGTGAGCTGGGTTAGGGTCATAAAGGGGCCTTTAAACAAGATTACATATCGGTTGGGAATACTAAGTGCTCAGTGTCCACCGCCGCATTTTTATGGGTGTGACGTGAGTCTTCATTATAAGCAATATAGGCTTCGTTATCGGCTTTGAAGCTATCGGGATCTGCCATTACCCACATCTGATTATAAATCTCTGAACGGGCATTCATGGTCAATAATGCCCCTTCATCTATAAAGTAAAAGCATCTAGACAATAGCTTGATGGAGCCATCATCCATACGACGTGCCACATGATAAGGGTGTAAGTCGTAAGGATGCGATAGACCCACAGCGCCGACGAAGTTGGCCAGTGATTTTAGCGTGTTTTTATGGAAGCTTGCCACACGTTCAGACTTGCTGGGCACGTCCAGTGCTTTTTCGCGATACGGATCTTGGGTTGCCACACCGGTCGGACAGGTGTTGGTATGACAAGAGCGAGATTGGATACAGCCGACTGCGAACATAAAGCCGCGCGCCGAGTTACACCAGTCTGCCCCCAGTGCCAACATTTTGGCAATATCAAAGGCTGAGACAATCTTACCACTGACACCGATTTTTATTTTATCACGAATACCTGCGCCCACTAGGGTGTTGTGTACAAATAAAAAGCCGTCAATTAATGGCATACCCACACTGTCCATAAACTCTACAGGAGCAGCGCCCGTACCACCTTCTGCGCCATCTACCACGATAAAGTCAGGATAGTTGTCCTCTTCAATCATGGCCTTGACTATTGCCATAAACTGCCAAGGCTGACCAATACATAGCTTAAAGCCCACAGGCTTACCACCAGATAACTCACGCAGCTGCTGTAAAAAATGAACCAGCTCGCGCGGAGTACTAAAGGCTGAGTGGGTAGAGGGCGATACACAGTCTTCTCCCATTGGGATACGGCGAGTTTGGGCAATCTCTTCTGTAATCTTTTCGGCCGGTAAGACACCGCCTTTGCCTGGTTTGGCGCCTTGAGATAATTTAACCTCAATCATTTTTACCTGATCTTCTTTGGCATGCATCTCAAACAGCTCTGGATTAAAGTTACCGTGATCATCACGGCAGCCAAAGTAGCCCGTGCCCAGCTCCCAAATTAGATCGCCACCAAACTTGCGGTGATAAGGACTGATGGCGCCCTCTCCGGTATCATGAGCGAAGCCGCCCATTTTAGCGCCTTGGTTCAATGCCATAATCGCATTGCCTGATAGACTACCAAAGCTCATCGCTGAGATGTTAAATACCGACATAGAATAAGGCTGTTTACAGTGCTCATTCCCCACGATAATGCGAAAATCCTCTACATCTAGAGGGTGGCTGGTTTGAGATTGTAAAAACCACTCTTTGCCTTGAGTATATAAGTCATCTAGCGTACCAAATGCATTTGTATCACTGACATTCTTAGCACGCTGATAGACCAAGGCGCGCTGCTGGCGTGAAAAAGGCACTTCCTCTTTGTCATTTTCAATAAAGTACTGGCGAATCTCAGGGCGATAGCTTTCCAAAAAGTAGCGGATATGACCGGCAATAGGGTAGTTGTATAGCACGGCATGTTTGGATTGTAATAAGTCATAGATACCGACCATGACCAGCACACCAGCCAAAAGGGCCAACCACCAAATCGACAATAACACGGCAATAACAGTAATTAATGAGACACCTATTAATAGGCCATATCTTTTTAGTACGCCCACTTGGTATTGGCGCTCATTACGTTCAATGCTTTGTGCTTTAGTACGTGGGGCAGTTTGAGATTGTGGCATGAAATATCCTTTGTCACTTTTATTGATATGTTAGTTTAAGGGGTTAGTATTTAAGGGGTTAGTATTTAAGCGGTTAGTATTTAAGCGTTAGTATTTAAGCGTTAGTATCAAGGTTTGTAATACGTTTTTTAATCGTTAGGTTTGCATATGAGCTTTTAGTACTGACTTGTTCATTATGAATACCGGCCTTTCACCTTTATTTATTGCGCCAAAAATCATATAAATAGTCCTCCCTGCCAAGAACCAAAAGCTCTGTGCATACATATAAATAGGAGACGGGATAGAATGGGACGGATTAAATGATATGGCTAGTGCTGTTACAGGTTTTGCTATTAACTCAGTGGGTGAAATTAGGGCGGATATGCGGTTGTTCTCTCTCAACCAAATCCACTAAATCATTAGGGCAGTGATGCGTCATCAGTCAGCTTTCTCTGGGCCTTAATTATACGGCGCCAATTATAGCTAATATTTGCTCTGAAACCTAATTTTAGGCGCACTTTCGTCCCGTATTTTGGTTAAAATTTAGAGGCTATAAAATAACAGCAAGGTTAGCGCAAGATTAGCACAAGGTTATGTGATAGTTGGGTCAAAATAGTGAGGTGATTTAAACACAGCAAGACTGCAGCCAACCCCTAAAATCGGCTAAAAAATAAGACATAAAAGTTAAGTCTTGGTGTCTAATTGTTTCTATTTTGCGAACGAGATTTATTTTTTCCTATCATTTAGAAGCTGAGCCGTTATAATAAGCGCAGTTTAAAGGCATAAGTGCTACTAAAGTGGCTGTGTCTTTTATACCCTGTTTTATTTGCAATCCCTTCACTTAATTTAAGGAGCTTAATCATGGCTATCGAACGCACTTTATCTATCATCAAACCTGATGCTGTAGGCGGCAACCACATCGGCGCTATTTACAGCCGTTTTGAAGAAGCGGGTCTTAAGATTGTTGGCGCAAAAATGCTACATCTTGACGACGAAAAAGCTGGCGGTTTTTATGCTGAGCACAAAGAACGTCCATTCTACAATGACCTAGTATCTTTCATGACGTCAGGTCCTGTGGTTGTGTCTGTATTAGAGGGCGAAAACGCCATCGCTAAGCACCGTGAAATCATGGGTGCCACTAACCCAGCGGAAGCTGCTGAAGGTACAATCCGTAAAGATTTCGCTTCAAGCATTGATGAAAACGCTGTACATGGTTCAGACTCTGCTGAATCAGCAAAACGTGAAATCGCTTATTTCTTCAGCGACAACGAAGTGCTAGACCGTACTCGTTAATTTGACTTATGTTGTCAGTGTTAGACAATGCATGTATAACACCGTATTTATCACACCCGTTGGGCATTAGCCTAACAAAAAGACGGCTGAGCTGAGTGCTTAGCCGTTTTTTCATTGTTAATTCACAGCCAGTGTATGTCGGGCTTGATAACATCTTGATAACATAGAGGCTTGTATCAATATAAGTCATCAAATTAAGTTATAATACGTCAAATAGAGTGACAACCTCTTATCAATCAGCCTTGATTGATCATCTGTATACCCATCCACACATCCAACTTAGGTTAGATAAGTCATCATGACCAAAATCCCCATGCAGCCTGCAGACAGCACGCCCGCTACATTCCATCCTAATGCCCCGACCAAAACCAATATCTTGGGTATGAACCAAGAGCAATTGGGTGCGTATTTTAAACACATTGGTGAAAAGCCATTTCGTGCCACTCAGGTTATGAAATGGATTTATCAGCATGGGGTCACAGATTTTGCACAAATGACCAACTTATCCAAGGGTCTGCGTGAGAAGTTAAGCGAGCAGGCGTGTATTGAGCTGCCTGAAGTGGTGCACAAAGAGTTTAGCGAAGATGGTACACGTAAATGGGTGTTTAAAGTGGCTGGCGGCTCATTGGTTGAGACCGTATTGATTCCTGCTGATGACAGCAAGGTCAATGGGCGAAAAACCCTGTGTATCTCATCGCAAGTGGGCTGTGCGCTCGATTGCAGCTTTTGTAGTACTGGCAAACAAGGCTTTGAGCGGGATTTGACCGCTGCCGAAATCATCGGTCAGCTTTGGGTGGCCAATGCGTCGTATATGGAAGGGGTTGATAGCACCGAGTGGCAAAACAATGTGACCAACGTGGTGATGATGGGCATGGGCGAGCCGCTGTTGAACTATACGCCTGTGGTGTCCTCTATGGGTCTGATGCTCTCAGATCATGCTTATGGGTTATCAAAGCGCCGTGTGACTTTATCGACCTCAGGGGTTGTGCCCAAGATGTATGAGCTTTACAAGGATATTGATGTGGCGTTAGCCATCTCGTTGCATGCGCCCAATGATGAGCTGCGCAATGAGCTGGTGCCCATTAATAAAAAATATCCACTAAGTGAGCTTATCGCTGCGGCCAAGGCGTATGTCCATGACAACAATCCGCGCCACAAAAAACATGTGACCATTGAGTATGTGATGCTAGCGGGCGTCAATGATAGCGATGAGCATGCACAGCAGTTGGTGGCCTTATTAGACGGCCTACCCAGTAAGATTAACTTAATTCCATTTAATCCGTTCCCGCATGCGCCTTATGACCGCTCAAGTAACAATCGCATCCATGCCTTTAGCAACATCTTAAATAATGCAGGGTTTGTGTGTACTATTCGTCAAACTCGTGGCGATGACATTGATGCAGCTTGTGGTCAGCTGGTCGGGCAGGTGGCAGACAGAACCCGCCGCTCGGCAAAATGGCAGCAAAGTATTAAACAGCTTGCAGCCAATGAGCAGCAAAGCGAGGGTTAGTAGCGGCAATAGATTAACTGTCATGAGTATTTATTAGTCTTTAAGCACTTGAAACCTTAAGCCTGCTTGCATTATGATAAAAAGTTTATATGTTTTAGGTGCACAATCTAGGCTAGGTCGTTACAATACTGTTTACAGGATGGTATATTAACGCTTAGCCATTAAGGTGCAATTGGCGCAAGCCCTTTATAAGGATATCGATGACAACCAGCAGGCAGCAGTATGGCTTTAACTCATCGAGTGCCCATAGTAGGTTGCGCCTGACGCACTTTAGATTGACCCGTTTGTGTTATGCAAGCTTGCTGCTTAGCGTACTGCTTTTAATGATAGGCTGCCAGTCTATCGGCTCAGTGACAGGCGTAAATGGGCCTGCTCATAGTGCGCCAACTGCGAGTAGGCAAGTGGCCGACATAAGAACACAGATGGCGGCGCAGTATTTAAATACAGGCCAGTTAGATGCCGCACAGCGCCAGCTTAATAGAGCGCTTGAGGCGGATAAGGCTTATGCGCCCGCTTATGATATGCAGGCACTGCTACTACAGCGTGAGGGCAGTGCGCACAATTGGGCTCAGGCAGACAGATTTTTTCGTCAAGCGATCAAGCATGACCCAAGCTTTATGCCGGCGCATAATAACTATGGGGTGTATTTGTCCCAAAGTGGCCAGTATCAAGCGGCGCTGGCGCAATTTAAAATAGCTGGCTTAGCCTTAGGGTATGAGGGACGTATAAAGGCGTTACAAAACCTAGGCCTTACTGCACGGCAGCTTGGCGACACCCAATTGGCCAGCCAAGCTTGGGTGCAAGTACTTGAGCTTGATCGCGGCAATGTTAGCGCACATTTAGAGTTGGTTGATCTCTTATTAGACAGTGGTGAGGTGGCTTATGCCCAAAATTTGTATAATGAGATGCATCTGCAGCTAGGTGACGACGCCCAAACCCCTCGTATGATAAGACAAGGGGTTAGGCTTAAAGCGCTACAAGATACAATCGGAATACCTATAAAACCGGCAGTAAGATAAAAATTATCCTTATAAAGACAACATTCGCGACAGCTTTGAGCTGACTTTTCGCATAGTAAAGAAGCCAAAAAGCTAAAAGTTTGGATTCGTAACCCAGAGGCATCATGGACATAGATAAAAAAGACCCGTCAACCGCTAATTTAGACACATCCAACCAAAATGTCGGCTCATTTGGTAATCGACTCAAGCAGGCTCGCATCAACAAAAATCTGAGCATAGATGATGTGGCTGCCGAGCTATTTATTCTAAACCGTCATTTAGAAGCCATTGAAGCTGAAGATTTTAGATCGTTGCCTCAAGCAGCTTTTGCGCGTGGTTTTGTGATTAATTACGCTAAGTTTTTAGGTTTAGATCCCGACCAAATCGTTGATAGCTTTAACCGTAACTATCCCGATGAGCTAAAGAAAAAGAGTGTCGATGATATTGAGTCGCCACTTAAGCCTATGGGTACATTACAACGCGAAGGCCGACGCTCTATTCGTATCAATCCTTTATTGGTGCTGGGGGTTATCGGTCTGATTGTGTTGGCGGTATTCTTAATTCGCACCGTCTCTAATGCGCAAGATGCGACTGCTGTTGAAACCGATGACAACGCTTTGGTCGATGACCTATCAGACAGCGAACAGTCGGCAGGCGCTGCCATTAATACCGCTGTGGTCAGTGGCGGTAGTGCCTTAGATAATACAGGCTCAGCGGTGGCAAGCAACACCACTGATGCCAATTTGGATTTGACAGTCAGTGCCAATACGCAGCTAAATGTGGTAGATGCCACAGGTAATACCTTATTAAGCGGCAATCAGTCTGCAGGTAGCTACAAGCTTGCGGGTAAAGCACCCTTTAAAATTCAAATTGATCAAGTTTCAAATGTGGCCTTGAATTTAAATGGTCAGCCCATTGAGCTAAACGATTTTGCTCAAGACAATAAAGCCAACTTTAGCCTAGCGCCATAAGAGGTCTTTATCATCTTTATTTTTGGCAAGCTTTAAAAATAAAAGCGGCAGCGACATAGACGTTTATGCGCTGCTGGCCGACCTACCTTGTAATACGCTTTTTATAAATGTCCAGTCAACTGAGAAGTCTTATGTCAACTCCCTCTCCAATAAAACGTCGTCAAACCAAAAAAATCTATGTCGGTGATGTGGCAGTCGGTGGAGATGCCCCCATTAGCGTACAAAGCATGACCAATACGGACACCTGTGATGTGGATGCTACAGTCGCGCAGATTGAGCGCTGTGTGGATGCAGGAGCCGATATGATGCGTATCTCAACACCGACCATGGACACGGTAGCTGCCTTTGCCGAAATCAAAAAGCGGGTCAATATCCCTTTGATTGCTGATGTACATTTTGATTATAAGATTGCATTGGCTGTGGCGGCAGCGGGTGCAGACTGTTTGCGCATTAACCCAGGCAATATTGGTAATGATGCCAAAGTGCGCGAAGTGGTGGCCTGTGCCCGTGATTACAATATTCCCATTCGTATCGGGGTCAATGCCGGTTCATTAGAAAAAGAGATTCAGCGCAAATACACCGAGCCTACCGGTGAGGCCATGGTCGAGTCGGCCATGCGTCACATTGACATCTTAGATCGCTTAAACTTCGATCAATATAAGGTATCGGTGAAGGCCAGTAATGTGTTTTTGACCTTAGATGCTTATCGTTTGTTATCGCAACAAATTGATAATCCACTACACCTAGGCGTAACCGAGGCAGGTGTTTATCGTACCGGTACGGTCAAATCTGCCATTGCTCTAGGCGGTTTGTTATTAGACGGCATCGGCGACACCATCCGCATTTCATTGGCAGCCGAGCCTGAAGATGAAATTAAAATTGGCTTTGATATTCTAAAGTCACTTAATATTCGTGCCAACGGCATTAACTTTATTGCCTGTCCCAGCTGTTCACGCCAAGAGTTCGATGTGATTCGGGTGATGAATCAGTTAGAGGCCCGTTTAGAAGATGTACGGGTGCCGATGGATGTGTCGGTTATCGGTTGTAAGGTGAATGGGCCTGGTGAAGCCAAAGAGGCAGATATCGGGGTGGTGGGTGCATCCCCCAATTCACTGGTGTATTTGCAAGGTGAGAAGAGCCACCTCATTGATACCAACACCTTGGTAGACAATATCGAAAAAATGGTACGTGAGCGTGTGGCGGCGGCCGAAAAACAAGCTGCCAATGAAATCCTACGTGTCGATGGTAGCCAGTAGCGAGCACTTTGGGCTAATGTAACGTGGCCATTTTGCGAATGGCTGCTTTGTTCTTATAAAACGCAAGATAAGCGTTTCTCAAAAAAATAATCTGGGCAATAAGTATGATCAAATCAATCAAAGGGTTTAACGATATTTTGCAGGTAGAGACCGCCACCAGTCGCCCCAGTAGCGAGTGGCGACAACTAGAGGCGATGTTAAAACAAGCGCTAGATCAGTTCGGATACGAAGAGATTCGTTTGCCTATCGTTGAGGAGACACAGCTGTTTGCACGCGCCATTGGCGATGCCACAGACATCGTAGAAAAAGAGATGTTCAGCTTCACCGATAAGTCTGATCCGCCGACCCTCATTACCCTACGTCCAGAAGGCACCGCTGGTGCTGTCCGTGCTGTAATTGAGCATAACTTATTGCGCGGCGACAGTCCGAAGCTTTGGTACATGGGTCCGATGTTCCGCTATGAGCAGCCGCAAAAAGGCCGCTACCGTCAGTTTCACCAATTAGGGGTGGAGGCCTTTGGTAGTGAGCATGTGGATGTGGAAGCTGAGCTGATTGCCATGACCTACTTAATGTGGCAGCGCTTAGGCATTGATCATGAGCTTAGCTTAGAGATTAACAGCTTAGGGGAGCTTGATGAGCGCAAAGCCTATCGCAGCGCGTTGGTTGAGTTTTTACAGACCAAAAAAGAGCAGTTAGATGAAGACAGTCAGCGCCGATTGACCACCAATCCGCTGCGTATCTTAGACAGCAAAGATCCAAACACCCAAGCTTTATTAATGGAAGCGCCTCGCTTGGCTGACTTCTTAGGCGAAGACAGTCAAGCGCACTTTGAGCAGCTAAAGACGTATTTGACCGCCTTAGGCATCGAGTATGTAGTCAATCCAAACTTGGTTCGCGGGCTGGATTACTACAACAAAACCGTATTTGAGTGGGTCACTGACAAGCTCGGCTCGCAGGCCACAGTTTGTGCCGGTGGTCGTTATGATGGACTTATCGGTCAGCTCAAATCTATCGGTAAGTCAGAAGACAAAGCCAAAGCGGTCAAATCAGAACCCGCCGTCGGCTTTGCTATGGGTCTTGAGCGCTTATTGTTATTGGTACAAGCCGTGAACCCTATTCAAGCACAACCTGCTTGTGATGTATTCGTTGTGGTGCATCCCGACTTATACCAGCAGGGACTGTTGTATGCTCAGTCGTTAAGACAGGCACGTAGTGATCTGCGAGTGAAAATGGCCAGTGCCAGCAGTCTAAAGGCGCAAATGAAAAAAGCCGACAAATCAGGGGCTCAGTTAACTGTGATTTTAGCGCAAGATGAAGTAGAAAATGGCACCATTAGTGTCAAGACCATGCACACTGGTGAGCAGGTGAGCCAAGATAAATTATGGCTACACAGCGCCGAAAACTTTCGTCTATAATCACCAAGCAGTTATTGCTCCTTGTTTTGAGATTTCGGCAGTACGCCGCAATTTAAATATTTAGTTATTAATATATTAGGTAGATTTATGGCCAAACGTCCCACGCCCACTTCACCAGACTTGAACAACAGCGGTGAGACCCCTTCAATGGACAAGCTAAAGCAGGCTGCCGGCTATATCATAGGTGCTATTTTATTGGCATTAATTGGTTACTTTGGCTGGACCTATCTACAAAACTCGGGTCTAAAAGCCGATACTGTAGCTGCCGATAAGTACTCGGCTATTGAGACGGCCAATGATGAGCTAATGGGTGCGCCACAAGTAGATGCCGATGCCGCCGCCAGCAAAAAGCTCAACTCAGACATTGATGATCTTGTGGCCAAGCATGGTTCAACCATTTATGCTTGGCAAGCGCTGATGATTAAGTCGCGTAATGCTGTGGATGCAAAAGATTATAAAACCGCCGCTGCGGCCTTAAAAAAGGCGATGGAGATTGATGTTAAAGACCCAGGTCTTCATGCGTTAACCCAGCTTCGTTATGCCTCTGTGCTACTGAGTGATGGGGATATCGATGGCGCATTAACTCAAGCATCTACCGATGTGCCTGTGGCCTTTGAAGCGACTCAGCAAGAGCTATTGGGTGATATTTATCTGGCTCAAAAAGAAGATGAAAAAGCGCTGCGTGCCTATCAAAACGCATGGAGCCTTTTGTCTAAGCGTCATGAAGAGCGTCCGTTTTTGCGCTTAAAGCTTGAAAGCTTAGGGGTAACGCCTGAAGCCATTGAACCGACGACTCCTGTTGTGAATATGCCTGAGAATGTGGAGCAGCCTGCAGAGGGTGAATCAGATGCTGCTCTTGAAGCCGCGCTCTCGCAGCTGGCAGCCGCTCAAGCGTCGGATGCACAAGGTGAGGCAGGTCAGGCTCAGTAAGCCTGCGTTACAATAAGTAAGTACAATAATAGGCCATTGGACTTTTTGTTTACAACCGAATTTGTTATAACATACACAACAATAAGATTAGTACCAAAAACCCTAAAGCCGTTTTTTAGTGTGCTATGACTTTTAACCAATTGAGCTGATCTAATATGCAGAACAACAAAACCCCAAACTCACGAGCCGGTGTTATAGCACAAGCTTCTAAAATTAGTCTTTTATGTGTGTCTATTGCCTTGGTTTCTGCTTGTGGCAAAACCATTAAGCCTGAACAGCATAAGCCCACCAAATTGGTGCAGCTAGAGCAGTCTGTTAATGTGGTGGAGCCAGTGCTACAGACCAATGTTAGCGGCCGCTCAAAGCTTGCGGACGTCAACCGCTTTGAGGTGGGATTTGATGGTAAACAAATCGTAGCTGCTTCAAACTCAGGCAAAGTCTCCAGCTATGGTCTTAATGGTCAGGCGTTATGGAGCACTGACTTAAAAGAGGATATCGTGGGCGGCGTGGCATTTGACGGCGCCAGTCAAACTGCCGTAGTGACCACGAAATCTGCACGTGTGGTGGCCTTAAATACTGCAGATGGCAGCATCAAATGGCAAAACAAGCTAAGTGGTACCGTACTAGCACCGGCGCTTATTCACAATAATCGAGTGCTGCTTTCTGCCAATGATGGCGTGATGCATGGCTTGTCACTGCAAACCGGTGAGTCGATTTGGAAATTCACCACTCAAACACCAAGCATCAGTGTGCGTGGCAGTGCGAAGCCTACCTTGCTAGATCAGCGTACCGCGCTGCTAGGCGGTGCAGATGGCCGTTTGCACGCTGTTGATATTGAGGCCGGTATTCCGTTATGGAACCGCCGTGTGGGAATCCCTTCAGGCGCCAGTGAAATTCAGCGCATGACGGATATCGATGGTACCCCTACAGTCGATCAAGGTCAGCTATTGGCAGTCAGCTATAGTGGCCAGCTGTTGGCCGCAGACTTAGCAAGCGGTCAGGTTACTTTTTTGCAAGAGGCCGCCAGTAAAAACAGCTTGGCTGTGACGGACAGAGCAGTGATCAGCACCACTTTAGACGGTAAGGTAAAAGCTTACAACCGTCAAACTGGTGAATTATTATGGGAAAATGATGACCTAGCGTATCGTCAGCTCAGTAACCCTGAGCGTGTGGGTAACTACATTGCTATTGGTGACTTGGACGGTGTGGTGCACTTCTTATCGCCAGAAGATGGCCGTATTGTTAGCCGCACTCAGACTAAAGGCGCTATTAATAAGCTCACCTCAGCTTCAGGCTATCTATTGACTCAAACCAAATCAGGTCAAGTTAGCGTATGGCGCATGGCCCGTTAGTGGCAGCTTATTCAGCTTAATTAACGGATTTAAATAATCAGTTGCTTTAAAAATCCTCTTTAACCGCCGTTAAAGAGGGTTTTTTATACTTGTGGGTTGTGGGTTGTGGGTTGTGAGTTATGGTTATAGCTGTCATGCATGGTACTTATTTCGGTCTTACCAACACCACGGGCTGCTGCTCATTAAAATATAAATTGGTATCAATGTGTTCAAGGCGTAACGGACTATACGGCCACTGGGCCAAACGGTGATGGCGCCGACTCAGCTCAGCCTTATTAAGCGTGGGGT
Source organism: Psychrobacter raelei (assembly GCF_022631235.3). Lineage (NCBI taxonomy): Bacteria > Pseudomonadati > Pseudomonadota > Gammaproteobacteria > Moraxellales > Moraxellaceae > Psychrobacter > Psychrobacter raelei. The sequence goes on along the minus strand of NZ_CP093310.2, from coordinate 2,460,281 downwards.
CGAGTAGCAATGGCCTACCTTGAGTCAAAAATCCGGCCTCATAAAAGGGGCGATTGGTAATCCACTCAATATAATGTGCTGGCCGCAAATTGGGCATCGCTAAGGCGTCAAGCTCAGCTTCACTGTCAACCTGATACCAAGTGTGTAAGGGGAAGTGCTCATTTAGCCATTGTGGACGTACAAAACTGGCCTCATTGGGACGGAAAAACCGCCCCTTCATCACCACGTAACGTTTATCAATTTTTACCTTTTCATAAAAATCCAAATCTACCCATAGACTACGAAACGGCTTGGTCTGCATATGCGTCAATTTGCGCTCAAGAGTGTCCTTATTATTGATACCGACCCAATTGGCAAAGCCATAAGGTGCAGAGCCTAGATAAAACTTTATTGCCAGCTCCCAGTGCTCTATCTCATTGGTGTCTTTATTGTGCAAAATAAAATCCAGCTCGCCGGTGGTCTGCATGCCGTTATACAGCTGAACATTATGAGCGACGACCTCATAGGGGTGTAATTGCAGGCGATAACCATCTTCTAACCAAAAATGCATCAACCCCTCAAAGTGAAAGCCCAGACGATAAGGGCTTGGCCGTGACATAAGATAACGTGTTAACTCCTGATAAGCTGTGGTGTTATCTAAGTGATGCAAGCGCTCAGCATAAGTGGTGTATTGTGTGTACCAAAAATCAGGCGGATGTACATCAATCTTAGGCGATACCAGATTTGAGTTGGGGGATATCCAGTGGGTCAATGCATCAGGGCAGGCAAGCGCAAAGGCCAAGTCGCGAACAAAAGGGCGCTTATACTGCTGCCATGGCTCAGATGTCTGCAAGGATATCTGTGAAGCGCGAATATCAGTCATATCAGTTATATCAGTTATATTAATGGGCATTTATTAAAGTGATATGGCGAGTATAACAAGCGCCATGGTATAGGGTGTATCTATCATAGCAAGCACTTACCGAAATGATACTTGGCATCTTATCGAGATTAAATGTGGCAATACTCACCGATAAAGCGAGAGTGCCAGCTTACAGCAGAGACAAAAAAAAGCTTTCTAAGCGGCAGCCAGAAAGCTTTTTTATGGCATTAATCTTAACTTGTGCGAGCCATGCTAAGCCGATACATCACCATGCTCTACAATCCAGTCGGTTGCCATTTGCCAAAGCTTGGGCGCTTTAGCATGGGTTTTACTGCTAAAGTATTTCATATGGCCGATGTGGTTTAAGCCAAATTCCTTGGGGCTTATCATACGTTTTTTGGCTGGCATGGCTGTAAATACAGCGAGCATATCGTCCACGTTTTTGGCATTGGCAATGTCATCATCGGTGAAGTTAAGCCATAGTGAGGGGGTATCTAATTCATCATAATAATGGGTAAATACAGTTTTGCCAAAGGCGGTCTTGATATAGCCTTTGCCATTACACCAATCACGCCACTGCTTGGCCACACCACGCGGCAGTGGCTCACCCATATTAAATTTATCAGAGGGCGTGTAGCCCAAGATAAGATTGCCTAGCGGAATGGCGGCGTCCATAAAGACCATAGCTTGTGCCTTAAAAGGCAGCTCCATATTCTTAATACGGCCTGAGGAGCAGGCCACGTTGAATACAGAGGACAGTGCTTGATAATTGGGCATTAAGCCAATAAGTTGACCGCCTGCACTGTGACCCACCAGATGGTATTTGGCGTTTGGAAATTGTTGCTGCAAGGCATCTAGTACGGCGGTGGCATCGTGACGTCCCCAGCTGATTAATGACGCATCACATTTAGAGAGCGCAGAGGTTAATGAGTCACCAATGCCTTCATTGTCATAAGTAATCACCCCAAAGCCTTGACTGGCAAGATAGGTGGCAAAGCTGTTATAAAACCAGCGTTTAATGCCGGTGGCTGGCGCTATCATAATGGCGTTTTTGATGTCATCAGCTAAGGTCTGCTCAGGCAAATACAGCGTGGCGGTAAGTGGCTGATTACGCTCCGTCATAATGATTAAGGTGCTGGGTGAGTTTGAGTCAGTGGTATTAACGGCTTGATGCTTTAAATCGTTAATATTGGTGGTTTTCTCAAGAGATGTACTCATAATAACTGCCCTGTAAGTGAGTGTCTTAAGTTAAGATAGAGTTAATAGTTACTTATAATACTCAATTTTTATGGGTTATAGTGTGATCAATGTAGACAGACAAGTCACCTAATTTGCCGTTTTGTACAGCCGATAAACTAAATCAGAACACAGTGATAAATTGTGTTATTACAGACTATGTTATTATGGTTCATCTGATTATTTATACCGATATTTAATTCTTAACATGGCACTTATTTATGACACAATCCTTAAACACTCAAGCGAATAGCGCAACGAACATGAGCTATAGCACCACCATAACCAGTAAAGATGTTGAGCATGTGACACAGGTCGTAGACAAAGCCTCAATCAAGCAGCGTCTTGTGGCGGTATACTGTGGGTCACGCATGGGCAATAGCCCAGTTTATGAAGCAGCGGCTAGAGAGCTGGGTACTGCCTTAGCAAAAAATGACATGGGTTTGGTCTATGGCGGCGCAAGTATAGGACTAATGGGCGCTGTGGCTGATACCGTCATTGAAGGTGGCTCGCAAGCGGTGGGCGTGATACCAAGCTTTATGCTGGATCATGAGATTGCTCATAAAGGGCTGACGCGTCTTCATTTGACCGATACCATGCACACCCGAAAAGCAATTATGGCAGAGTACGCTGATGCCTTTATCACCCTGCCAGGAGGACTTGGCACTCTTGAAGAGATTATGGAGATTGCCACTTGGCGCCAGTTGTATCAGCACGAAAAACCTATGATTATTCTAAACATCAATGGATTTTATGATCCCCTGATAGCGCACCTTAATCACACCACTGAGCAAGGGTTTATGAAGCAGCAAGACTTAGAAAGACTGGTGGTGTGTAACCGCATTGATGAGGCCATTGATTTGCTCAATCAGTACGTGCACATTGATGATCCTGTGGCTACTCACAAGATCTGATATCACTCAGCACCCCAAAAAAAGGGCGGCTTATTCGTTAAATAAGCCGCCCTTTTTTTATCTTTTGGTGTCACAAGTTTTAGCGTGATAGGGGAGTCACCACACCTGACATAGCTGGCGGAAAGGCGCGCATTTTTGCAAACTTTAGCGCCAAGCGATCAATGTCTTGCTTTTGGGTGAGGGCCAGATAGGACCAGTGATGCTGTTGCCGAGCTAACTCACATTCAGGCTGGGGCTGTATCAAGCCTTGGGCAATCAACTGAGCCACGATATCATCTGAGGCTTCAAGAGCAGAGGAGGCTTTAACGTTTTCTGCTCGTGCATAGGCCAGCTCAGGGTATAAGCTCACATCAGCGACACGTAGCGTGTCATTATCGCCTGGGATTTGTTGGCCACCATATAAGGCATTTTCTGTGGGTTTGGCGGTAGCAAACTGCGGCACAAACTCGCTGACCTGATCAATGGCACGTTGGCTGCGCTTGTGTAAGGTATTGGGATTCCATCCCTCATCGATAAAGTCTAAGTATTTAGGCTCAAGCTCAGGCTGGGCATCATTATCGGTGGTCGCTACCAAGCCATCATTAAATAAAGTCACGGCTTTATTCATGCTGTGGATTTGATAATAGCCTTCTGGATAAGGGGTAAGCTGTACCATGCCATGCGGAGTGCCTCGCTTGCCATGAATGATAATCTCCGGTAAGTGAGTGTAACTGCTTGAGCCAATACAGTGGGCAAGATTATCAATAGCATCTGACTCATAAGTGTCGGTGTTTGGTTGTGGCCAATGGGTGACATAAGAGGCTTTAAATTCCACCATACGCTGCGCCGGCACGCCAAGCATATTATCAATAATGCCGGTTCTAAAACCGCAGGCATTGATTAAATAATCTACTTGTATCGAGTGCTGCTGATTTGGCCCGGTATTATCTAGCGGATGGTCACTGCTGTGTTGGTCACAATGCTCAAGCGTGTGATAATGAATCTCCCAGCGTGCATTTCGATGGGTTATCTCATCAAGGGCAGTTTTAGGTTCATCCTGATCACTGCGGTTATGAGCTACTTGCACTTGAGCTGTAGAGGCCACTTCAGTGACGTCCACCACTTGAGTATTGAGTAGGAGATGTGCATTGGGATAATAGTTTAGCGCCGTTTGTGCTGAAGCTGCCAGTCGGAAGATATTCCAACCATACTCATTGACTGCCACAATAGGAAACTTAAGTTTATTAAGATCCAATTGCCGCGCTGCCGCTGCTACCCATTGATCCATAGATTTTGGCGTCAGTGTCTCAGAGGCCATAAGCTGCTCTAAGCGCTGACGGTCGTATAAGCGGTAATATTCTTCGGGTTCACCAAGCACTTTGTTGGCGGGGTCGGCGGTAATCATTGCCTGATACTCAGCAGTGAGCAGCTGCAATCTGGACAACAAGTCATTGGGGTTTCCGTCATCACGCTTGGGGATGGCAATGACTGTGGGGCGCACATCTATACTGTGCGGATACATACGCAGCATATCAATGGACTGCTTTAGCAGTGCCACACAATCTGCGTCTGGGATTTCCCGGTACAAATTACCGCCAGCATGTAAATGACACATAGGGGGCCCATCGATCAAACTGGCTTTGGTTTCAAACAAATAGGTCTGTACACCCAGCGCCGCCAAGCGAATGGCAATGGTGGAGCCTGCTACCCCGCCACCTATAATCCCCACCTTTAGTGGTATCAAGGCAGAAGGTGCAGTCGGCGAGATGGAGGCTAAAGGATTATGCGATGCGCCAATATGATTTTGCATAGATGTGGTCATTATATTTGGAGGTATCATTATAGTCAGGTCTAGATAATAAGGTTAGCGCCGCCAAATCAAAGGGGCGATATAAACACGCTATAAACACGCTATAAACAAAGGATAGGCAAAAAATGGTTTTTGCTACAATATACTTAGAATAACAAATATCGGTGATGATCACTGTTGCCGCACCGTAGTGCAAAAGCTAATACACAGGCCACGACAAACGTATCAACGGGCAGGTATAGATATTTATGGTGATGACAGCAATGATATACAAGCTTGATTTCAATACAAAATACAGTAGAACAACAAGGCTTAAATGAAAAAAACTTCGATAAAAAAGCGCAGCCAATCTCATCGCAGCCCTCAATCTAAGCAGCCGCTATTTATGGGGCTTGGATTTTATGGGGTGCTAAGCTTATTAGTATTCAAGGGCAGTATTGGCTGGCATGTGTTAGGCTGGTATGTGGTTATCGGTGTGCTGACTTATGCTGTCTATGCCAAAGACAAGCAAGCGGCGCAGCAGCATAACTGGCGTATTCCTGAAAGTACACTGCATGTACTGAGCCTGCTTGGAGGCTGGGTGGGTGCTATGATCGCTCAACATCAGCTGCGTCATAAAACCCAAAAGCCCAAGTTTCGCCTGAGATATTATTTAACAGTGCTCATTAATTTGGCAGGCTTGTTATATCTTATCTCAGGCGGTGATCTCTCGCGTTTATAACAACTGCCGCAGCAAAAAGCAGCAAGCCCGCTATAAGCGGGCTTGCTGCTTTTGGTAAAAACTAACGCGTAAATAAAGCTAACTAATTATTGCAACGTAGCCGGTAAAGCGTAGCCGGGCCTAAGCCTGATATTTGGTGTTGCGTTTGCCCTCTAAAAATAGCATATCTATCACCACGATGGCCACACCCACACAAATTGCAATATCGGCGATGTTAAAGATGGGGTAATGCCACACATCAGCATAATGCACATGGATAAAGTCAATGACCTTACCGATGCGCACCCGATCAATTAAATTACCAATAGCACCGCCTAAGATAAGTGCCAGACCCACGTTAAGCAGCTTGGCTTGGCGCGGGGCGCGGGTCAGATAAACCACCAAAAACACAGACATCGCCAACGACAAGCCAGCAAAAAACCATTTTTGCCAGCCGCCTTGATCGGCCAAAAAGCTAAAAGCGGCGCCATAGTTATACGCCAAAGTCCAATTTAAAATCGGCTCAATAACCGGTACTGGCTCATGGAAATTAAGCTTGGTATTGGCAATCCACTTGGTCCACTGATCAAGACCAATAACCAGTAGCGATAACAAATACCACATCAGCGCTCGAGGCCCATTGGCAATCAGTCTGGGGCGCTTGCTAAGCCCTGGCGTGGCTGTCGCATAGGCCGGCTTGGTCTCTACGGCATCAGAGCTTGACTGGGTATTGCCTGAATTCTTAGGCATAATGACGAACCTCGCCTGGACCTTGGATGTTGCTGACGCAGCGGGTACAAATTTCAGGATGACTTGGGTCGGTGCCCACATCATCACGCACGTGCCAGCAGCGCACACACTTGGTGCCTTCGGCTGGGGTCACCGCCACACGTAGGTTGTCAAGCTCCGTCTCATTACCTACGGTATTGTCATCAAGCTTATGCAGCGCCGCTGAGCTGGTGATTAATACAAAGCGCAGCTCATCTTCTAGCTTGGCCAGACTGCTATAGACATCACCATCTGTATAAATACTGACGGCCGCTGATAAGTTGGCGTTAATCAACTTGGCTTCACGGGCGCCCTCGATAACCTTGTTAATCGCGTCTTTGGCCTCTAAGATAATTGCCCAGTCCGCTTCACTGATTTTTTGCATGCTAAAGTCAGGCAGCTGATACCACTCTTGAGTAAATACATAAGCGTTGTCGCCTGTTGCACACTCTTTTAGTAAGGCTTCCCAAGCTTCTTGAGCGGTAAAGCTTAAGATAGGGGCAATCCAGCGTAGCAAGGCATGAGCAATATGATACATGGCCGTTTGTGCTGAGCGGCGAGGTTTACCCTGCGCCATGGTGGTGTACTGACGGTCTTTGATAATGTCTAAATAAAAACCACCCAAGTCTTGTGAACAAAACGCGGTCACTTGCTGAGTCACTTGGTGAAAGTCCATCGCATCATAAGCGGTGATAATAGCTTGCTGCACTTTTTGGGCACGCAGCATGATGTATTTATCCAAGCTTACCAGCTCATCCATCTCTAGGCTGTCAGTTTCTGGATTGAAGTCATCGGTATTGGCCAGTAAGAAGCGCACAGTATTACGGATACGACGATACATATCAGTTGCGCCTTTGAACGCCTGTTTACCAGCATTCATCTCATAGCGGTAATCACTTGAGGCGATCCACATACGTAGCATATCAGCGCCGGTCTTGTTGATCTCATCTTGGGGGTTGATGATATTACCCAAAGATTTACTCATCTTGCGGCCATTTTCATCCACCACGAAGCCGTGAGTCAACACTTGCTTATACGGCGCTCGGCCATACATCGCCTCTGAGGTTAGTAACGAAGTCTGGAACCAGCCGCGATGCTGATCTGAGCCTTCAAGATACATATCGGCTGGATTGACCAGCGCATCATCTTGTTCTAACACGGCAAAGTGTGTGGTACCTGAGTCAAACCACACATCTAAAGTATCGGTCGATTTGACATAGTCATTGGCATCATCACCAATGAAATCTTTGGCATCCGCATCAAACCAAGCTTCCACGCCACCTTTTTCGATCAGCTGTGCAATGTCTTCCATCAGCTCAAGCGTATTAGGGTGCAGCTCATCGGTGTCTTTATGGGTGAAGAAGGGAATAGGGACGCCCCAAGTACGCTGACGTGAGATACACCAATCAGGGCGGCCTGCGACCATAGATTCGATACGGTTCTGCCCCCATGCCGGTGTCCAAGTGACGTTTGGAATATCGGTCAGAGTTTGCTCACGTAAGGTATTATTGCGACCGGCTACTTGATGGTCCATGCGGATAAACCACTGCGGTGTGGCACGGAAAATAATAGGGGTCTTATGGCGCCAGCAATGCGGATAGCTGTGCTCCATCTTATAATGTTTTAGCAGATGACCGCTGTCATGTAATTGGGCAATAATCTTTGGCTGAGCCTTATAAATATGCTCGCCCACGAAGACTTTGGCGGTGTCTAAATACACGCCATTGCCCGCCACAGGGTTTACGACAGATAGGTTGTAGCGTAGGCTGACAATATAGTCGTCGGCACCATGTGCAGGTGCTGTATGCACTAGGCCAGTACCACTATCAGTGGTCACATGATCGCCCAAAATGATGGGCACTTGACGCTCAGCGATAAGCGGGTGCTGCGCTTTTATCAGCTCTAGTTTATCGCCGCTTAGGGTGGTGATAACGCCTTGGTTGTCTAGACCAAAGGCTTGTAGGGCGCTATCCACCAGTTCGCTGGCAATAATAAGGTTGCCTTTGCTGGTCTTCACCACACTGTATTCAACCTCCGCGCTGACCGCGATGGCCTGGTTGGCCGGCAAGGTCCAAGGGGTAGTCGTCCAAATAACCGCTGAGGTTTTGTCGTTATTGCCCTCTGGCAAAACTTGACTTGGGTCCACTAAGTCAAAAGCCACATAGATAGCATCTGAGGTTTTATCCTCATACTCCACTTCCGCCTCAGCCAGTGATGAGCCACAATCTAGACACCAGTTTACAGGCTTCATGCCGCGGGTGACATAGCCATTGGCGTAGATCTTACCTAAGGCGCGTACAATGTTGGCCTCTTGGTGAAAGTTCATGGTCAGATAAGGGTTATTCCAGTCGCCAAATACGCCCAGACGCTTAAAGTCAGCCATTTGTAGCTCAACTTGGCTACGTGCATATTCACGGCATAGGCCACGAAATTCAGTGGCAGATACTTTTTGACCCACTTTGCCGACTTTAGCTTCTACTTTTTGTTCGATAGGCAGACCGTGACAATCCCAGCCCGGTACATAAGGCGCATCGAAGCCTGAAAGTGTTTTGGACTTAACAATAATATCTTTTAAGACTTTGTTTACTGCATGGCCTAAGTGAATTTGGCCATTGGCGTATGGAGGGCCATCGTGCAAAATGTATTTTTCACGTCCGGCTTTTGCTTGACGAATTTTGCCGTACACATCATCTGCTTCCCAAGCTTTTAGCCAATCAGGTTCGCGGTTGGCCAAGTTACCTCGCATTGGAAAGGCTGTGTCTGCAAGGTTTAGCGTGTCTTTGTAATCGGGGGTTGAAGTCGTTGAATCAGTCATAGAAGCCGTCTTATATGTTAAGTTAAAACAAAAGTTAAAATATACGCTCAATACCTTCAAAGGGGGCTATAAAATATGAAAAGCTTTGAAGCTATGGCGCAGGCTATGAGCGCTACCTTAATCTCAATAGGTCAATGTTTAAATAGGTTGGGCCAGCGTTATTAAATATCAAATCATAGGCCACTGGCCACATAAATGAGTCAAAACATCCTCATTATAAAATAAAACCTAGCTTAAGGGTAATTGGCACAAAATTCAGGTTGTAGATTTACTCAGCTTGGCCATCAATTCTTAACCAGCGGCCCATGACTTCAGACAGCTCATCGATACCTTCTTTTTTTAGAGAGGAGAAAAGCTGAATCGAAAAGGGCAAATCGAGTTTTTCAAGCTCTCGTTTGGTCTGTAATAAGATGTTTTTGGCCGGACCGTATTTAAACTTATCGGCTTTAGTGAGTAAAACATGCACAGGTAGTTCACCATCTTTGGCCCAGCGTAGCATCTGCTCATCGAAGAACTTTAGCGGATGGCGGCTGTCCATTAACAGTACCAAACCTGCCAAGCTCTCACGTGACACTAAGTACTCTTCAAGTTCAGTTTGCCATACCAGCTTCATTTTCTCAGGCACAGCGGCATAGCCATAACCTGGCAGATCCACCAACCGTGCTTCTTCATTACCTATGGTAAAGAAGTTAATCATCTGGGTGCGTCCCGGTGTCTTTGAAGAGCGGGCCAATTGGCGCTGATTGGTCAATACATTGATGGCTGAAGATTTGCCTGCGTTTGAGCGGCCAGCAAAAGCCACTTCATAGCCGGTGTCAGGTGGACACAGCTTAAAAGTAGGCGCTGACATCAAAAACTCAGTTTGTTCTAAGCGCTTTCTGGGAGACAAATGTGATAAGTCAGAAGCCGATTCTGGCGCAATATATTGAGGTGCTTTGGGTTTTTTGGTCTTTGGTGCATTAGCCATAGGGTGTCTCAAGTTTTGAACTAAATAATAAAAATAGATACATACTAACAGTTAATAAAGGCAAATTAGATATTCAATAAAAGGCAAGTATATAAGAATAGTTACCTATAAAGGCAGATAAGTGGGCAGTCAGCTCAAATTTATAACTATCCCCATTATAACCAGTCTTACGCTTGAATGATAATAGCCCCCCTTTATAGCTTGAATAATGAGGCATGTCAGTGCTGAGTTACCCGTCAAAAGTGTTATTTTTTTTGCTCGGATGTAACTTTGAAAAGCACAGTATTTAATAAAAATAAAATATAAGGTGTTAATATTTAGTTTTATTAAACCCATTGATTGACATTATAGACCTAAAAAGTGGCCATAAAATGCTATTATAAGTGTATTAAATAACTAGGTCGGCAAAGCCTCTTGCACAAAGAGGGGTTACAAAAAGTTTATCACGCTGGTCAGTTATTAATTGAAATTTAAACAAATGCCTTCATAATAGTATTTAAGTGAATATCTGTTTACTGATTTTAAAGGGTGCGATAAGCGATCACATAACATAAGCATCCTGTTCGATAAATAATCTCAGATATTCTAACCCTTTGTACGATACCTCGAATCCGTTAAAGCCAAGACATCACTCAAATTGAATACCTTAGGCCGAAACATTGACTCAAAGTCTGCCAGCACGCTGGTGCATTCGAAGGTAAGGAGAACAAAAATGAAATTTAATAAAGCCATGATGCCATTAATAGCCGGGATATTACTCAGCGGTGCCCCTATATTGGGCAATGCCGATGTTGCTCAGCGTTATGAAGCCAGCTGCGCCGCTTGCCACGATACCGGTGCACTTAATGCCCCAAAAACAGGCGATACTGCGGTTTGGGCGAAATTAAAAGCAGAAAAAGGCATGCCAGCTTTGGTACAGTCGGTTAGAAATGGTGGAAAACAAATGCCTGCAGGCGGGCTTTGCAATGACTGTAAGTCTAGCGCTGACTATGCCGCTTTGATTGAATTTATGTCCAAGTAGTGCTTTGTTTAGCCTTAAATAAAAACGGGGCAATAGTTAATTACAACTAAAACAATCGACCCTAAATATTATTTAAAAAATGCTGAGACTATCAGCTAAAGCCCTGATAATATCAGGGCTTTTTTGGGTGTTATTGCCCTTATGCTGTAGTATGGGCGCTAATTATTGCTGTGCTTTGACTAATATGTCACGGATGGGTAGCTATTTTTACAAAACTATTGATATAATAATGGTATTAATTATTCTCTGTGAGTGATTATAACTTAAACCATATGCTGAGCGCTTGGGCCTAAATTTGGCGTAACGCAGTCATTATTGTTGCTGCTGACACTGTAATTACTTCAGCAGCTTGGTTATGGTCAAGGGTTATAGTTATTTAGCTACCGCATGAAAGACTTAGTAGGATTAGACTACAATGAAAAAATTGCTCGTTGCCACCAGCCTATGTATTGCCAGTATCAGCGCCAGCGCAGCCCTTATTGTCCCTAAATATGATGTTGCGGCAGGTCAAAAAATTGTTGAAAACAACTGCGCTGCCTGTCATGGTATGACTGGCGTTAGTGTTGTGCCTACTCAGCCAAACTTGGGTGGCCAAAATGTGCGTTATTTGTTTAAACAGTTAAGAGATTTTAAAACCGGATATCGTGTTAACGGTATCATGCAGGCACAGATTTCTGCTTTGTCTGAGCAGGATTTAGCCAACGTAGCAGGTTATTTCTCACAGCAAAAACCTTGGGGTGCTTTCGCGGGTAACCCAGCAACTGCCGCTGAAGGTAGCAAGCTGTTCTTAGGCGGTGATAAAAAGCGCGGCGTTATTGCTTGTGCCGGTTGTCATGATCCTAAAGGCTTAGGTAATGGTTATGCAGGCTTCCCACGTATTGGCGGTCAGCATCCAGAATACTTAGGCATTCAGCTTAAAGCGTTCCGTGCAGCAGGTCGTGAAGATGATGTAACACGTGATCAAAAGCGTATTAACGACTCAGCCAAAGAGGGTGACAAAGGCATGATGCAGGTTGTGGCCTCTCGACTGTCTGACCGTGATATCAAAGTATTGTCACAGTTCATTGGTGCGGTTCACTAAGCCGATATCAGGACCTACTTGCTTATTAAGTTTGGCCTAAAAGATATCATCAAACATCAACCCCGTTCTTCGGGGTTTTTGTTATTATGGGTGTTATTATTTTCTGGCTTATTTTGTGCTTAAATTGGGATTTAAACCTCACTTAGTGGTTTAAATTGCGTAATTAGCCCCAACGTTTTAGGCTCTAGCTTACTTTTAAATTGGCTGGTTGTTAAATTAGCTTGCTCTTAATTACAAACTTTAATCCATGGATATCAGCATGCAAAACCGTTTTGCTTCTTTGTTTATTGCTGCACTACTGCCTTTATTGTTATTTAGATGGTTCGTTCCTAGCCCTGCCGGCCAATTAGACTTCTGGCTGATGTGGCTGGTGGCCATGGTAGTGGTCGGCCTACCGCTATTGTATGCAGAAATTGGCTTGGCACACCGCAGCCAAAAGACGCCCGCTCAAGGCATACAAGAGTTGACCCGCCAAGCAGATACCACACCAATATGGCGCAGCTTTGTCTGGCTAACGGTGCTATTGTCCTTGGTAGTAGCGGCTCTAAGTATCAATGCGGTCAGTAACAATGTGCTTGAAGCAACGGCACAAATGGGCATGTCCTTGGATATCCCAGGCTATGCGTTGGCGGTCGGTATGGTGGTGATAGCGGGACTATTAAGTCTGCTTGGCGCCACTACCTTGGTTGCGTCTTTGGCCCTAATTGCCATTGCTTTTGTGATGGCAGCGCTACCCAATTTATCTTCATTGGCGCTCATAATGACTGAGAGCAGCCTAGGAGAGTGGGCAAGAGCGGTGACTTTGGCGCTGGTCAGTGTCGGTGTCGGCACAGGTCTTTACTGGTTTAATAATCCTTTAGTAAGCCGTGACCCTAATCACAGTGCTGAAGCGGGCCGCAATACGCGAGAGATTGCGACCAAAACAGTGTTACCTATCTGGCTAACTCAGTTGGTTATCGGCAGTGTGGCGCTGATTTTTAGTAGCACCAGCTTTGCGCCTGTTACTGCTTTGGTATATGCGCTGGGCGTCTTGGCAGCCGGGGCATTTTTTATGCATTACGCCAGTAGCCAAATCGCCACCCGCTTTGGCCGTTTTGGATTAGGCATCGCAACTGTCATTAGTATAGTACTGACCATCTTATTGGTAGTGATAGCGACCCCTAAAGTATTGACGATGCTGTTGGTTGCGCTAAGCGTGTTAAGTGCTCTGGTTTTGGCAATATTCTCAGGCTGGTTGATGAAAATTAGCCACATGCGCAAATCATTGAACTTCAAGTCAGAAGGCATTTATAACTTATGGCGTGTGGCCATTCGTATCCTAGTGCCTGCGCTTATTATTGCCGCGGTGGTAGGTTGGTTTGTCTCATGAACACATCAATGAGTCTTATTCCCATCAGTCTTGCTTACTCGCCCAATCCAGCACAGCCCACTGACACGGTGTATCTTGAGATGCAAGTAAAAGCGGGCACCTTATTATTGCAGGCGCTGCAGCAGGCAGGGTGGCTTGAGGTGTATCCACAATTAAAGCTGTGGTGTGAGGCGCACAAAGACGATACCCAAGTGGACAATAAAAACTGGTGGGTTGGTGTGTTTTCTCAAAAAAAGCTGCTCAGCTATGAGCTACAAGCACATGACCGCATAGAAATATATCGTCCGCTGACCATTGATCCCATGCGCAAACGCAAAAAAAGAGCGGTGCAATAAATTGCCGCAACAACAATCAAACAAGAATAGAAAATAACTTTGAGATACTTGAGGCTAAACTAAGGGTATAAAGTTAGAGCAGCAAGTTAGACATGAGCCCACAAATGGTGTCGGCTTATTGAATATGAAGTCAGTGCTGTTAATCCAAGCTTTTTGGTTAACAGCACGTATGACACATTAATGGCCAAGGCGCAATAAATATTATGGCTTGGTTTGTGGTAAGCTCTCAACACCCTCTACTTTTATAACAGTATCGGCATCATCGAAATAAATGATAAGATGTTGACTGGCATTTTTGATTATTTGTTTGCCTTCACGTTTACCGTAAGTGCCTGGCTTATAATCATAGATGTAATCCCAACGATTTGGCGCAAGTGAGTCACGCATGGCGGGACTACCGATGTAGTAAAGCACTTGGTTTTTTGTCATGCCAGGTTGGATTTGCTGGGCTTGGCTTTGAGTGATCGGAGTGCCCTGAGGCAGGTCAATGGTATATACGCTAAACCAAGAACAACCGGTCAGTGTCAAAGTAGCAGTAAGAGCGATAGGATAAAGTAAGTGTTTTAATATATTCATAATTTCACGTTTTAGAGTTACCCATTGTGATCGCTAGAGTTGGGTCATAGCGATTAAAGACAGTGACTAGAATTACCAGTAGTTTGGTAATTATAAAATGATATTAAGTTTCGGTAAGATAACAAAGTTAGACCAGCGGATGTCATAAAAGCTGGATTTTGATAAATGATACGTCAATTACTTGCAATTGCCTACCACTTACGAGACTATTTAACTAAATTTTGCATTAATTGGTTATCTTATCTTAGGTTCCGTTCATCAATTATAACGTCATAAGGATCGCAATGAAATTTACCAATCAGGATTTACGTAAAGCAGGATTAAAGATTACTTTGCCTCGTATCAAGATTCTTGAGCTATTAGAAAGTGCTGAGCATCATCATATGAGTGCCGAGGAGGTTTATAAAGCTTTAATCGAGCAAGGTGAAGATGTGGGCTTAGCCACCGTTTACCGTGTGCTGACTCAGTTTGAGCAGGCCGGTATCGTTGAGCGCCATAACTTTGAAAATAATCTGTCAGTATTTGAAATCACTCAAGAAGAACATCATGACCATCTGGTGTGTGATGTGTGTGGCACCATTGTTGAATTCCATAACGAGAATATCGAACAAGAGCAATTAAAAGTGGCTCAGGAGCATGGCTTTAGGTTATCAGGTCACTCCTTGGTACTTTATGGCTTATGTCCGAATGAGGACTGCCAAGACTCTGCTAAATAAGCAGGTGGTGATAGCGCCGCTTGGCCCATAACTGAGTTGGCCTTTTTAAAAGCCTATTGCTAAAAGCCTGTTTTTAAACAGTAATGCCAGTCAGTTAACGCTGACTGGTATTTTTTTTGGGATATTTTTGTGGTTTCCCCTTAACTACCCTCGGGCAAGATCGCTTTCTACGTTCAGGAATAACAAACAATTTTCCCTCCTCTAAAACTGCATCTAACAGCTTAGGGAAGAGTCCTGCAGCCTGTAAAGGCGCAAACCGTAACAGATCAACAATCGTAATAGACGCCATATGGAAGCTAATTCGTAGAGGGCTAACCTTAGCTCTAAGGGCCATATAGCGCATCAAACGTCTTATTAGATTATAAGCAATCATAAGCCCCCAGAACTCTTGTAATACAAGCTGTGGCAGCTTACTTCTTAACAACAGCCCCTGCTGTAAATCAGACTTAATTTCCCTAAAAGCCATCTCGATCTCCCAGCGCTGCAAGTAGAGCTGTGCCACTTTATCCTTAGTAAAGCGTTTATCATCTATTAAAGAGGTGATGTATCGTCTTGTCTTGCCCTCATAACGACACTCAATTAATCGAGCTTGCCAAGTAGCAGGTAGGTTTGGATTTTTCTTTTGTGCCTGAGGAGAGACTGGCATTTGTATTAAGTAGTCCCCTTCACTAAAGGTCTCAATCACAGTGTAACGCAGATTATCTTTAGCCCGCATGAGCCAGTGACTGTTTGGATGGGCTTGTTGCCAACTAATCAGTAGGTCTGCTGAGAAATAGGCTCTATCAAAGAGCGTAATGCTGTTGTCTTGAACATTTAGCTGACGGGCTAAGGTGATCTCTCCTTGACCCATATCTGCAAGGGTTGTGTCAATGACCTCATGCGTGTCAGTATTGATCAGACATACTGAACGCATTTGGGGATAGGGCGCCTCTTTAGTTCTGCCTTTGCTTGAGCTAAAGTACTGAAGATTCTCATCAGTGGATGGGAGTGAGTATACGACGCCATCTACAGCGTGGACGCTAAGTCCCATGAAGTCTTGCTGCTGGGCTCGTGATTCTGTTTGGTAGTGAGCACTTAGTTGATGAAATAGCTGCTTTAGAGGCTCATGCCCGAGGCGTTGTCTTGCTTGTACCACAGCGCTGGGCACACAGGCCTGTGAGTCTAGATTAAGACGCATCTGCTCTGTGATATACCAAATTGAACGGTTTCGATATAAAGCTGTGCCGATGACTATCCAAACAACGTGTTCGGCAGGTAGCTTACGTCTTCTAATGCTCGCTTTGCCGGTATACTCTAAAGCTTGCTGTATCCACTCAGGGTCTATTAATTCACTAAATTGTTCTAGGGTGTCTGGAGTCCTTTTATGCGTCTCATTAATAGCGTCTTGTAGTCTCATAGTAAAATAGCCCATCTACTTATTAGATGGGCTATTTTATTACTTTTATTGAGTTTTTGCCTTAACTGACTGGCATTAGTTTTTAAACAGGCTTTTTTTATGGTAAATGAGACAAGATGCGCTTTCACGCTTTTTATCACCTAGCACAATTTGGCATGATGCTGAGCGCTATGTGGGCTAATAAGTTTGCGCTGGATTAGATCGGTGAGCGCTTGGTCTAGAGTCTGCATGCCTTGGCTGTGACCAGTTTGAATGGCGGAATACATTTGTGCCAGTTTGTTTTGACGAATCATGTTACAGATGGCAGGGGTGGCCACCATAATCTCGTGAGCGGCTATTCGTCCGCCCTCAGGGCGCTTAATTAATATTTGCGAGATCACAGCTTGTAGCGATTCGGACAACAAAAATCGGATCATGTCCTTTTCATCGGCCGCAAATACATCCACAATTCTGTCGATGCTTTTAATCGCAGAGCGGGTATGTAGCGTTGCCAGTACCAAATGCCCGGTCTCAGCTGCAGTAAGCGCCAAACGTATACTGGCCAAATCACGCAGCTCACCAATCACAATAACGTCGGGATCTTCACGCAAAGCTGAGCGTAGGGCCTTCGTATAATCTGCGGTATGACGCGCCACTTCCCGCTGATTGATTAAGCTTTTTTTGGCGTGATAAATAAATTCAATGGGGTCTTCGATGGTCAGAATGTGGGCGGCGCGTGTTTGGTTAATATGATCAACCAAAGCGGCCACTGTGGTTGATTTTCCGCAGCCGGTGGGGCCGGTGACCAATACCAGCCCATGATTGAGCTGGGTTATTTGTTGCAAGGTGGCCTTATTATCACTGGATAAGTCGAGCTGCTGTAAAGACAATAGGGCATCGGGGATGGCACGAAATACAGCTGCAATACCTCGGTGCTGCTGAAATATATTGACCCGAAATCGCCCTACATCGGCCACATCCAACGCATAGTCCAATGTCATGTGCTGTTCAAATTCACTCATTTGCGCAGGGCTTAAGGTGCTGGCAATATACTGCTGAATTTGGGTATGCGTTAAGGCGGGTAGACTGGTCGAGGTTATCTCCCCATCGATTCGCAGCATGGCGGGCATTCCTGCTGACAGGTGCAGATCTGAAGCCTTTAAGCTTTGAGTATGGCGTAGTAGCGCAGTGAGCGAATCTAAAGCGTGAGCGTGTGTCACCTCATCTATCCCTTGAATCATGTGGACACCCACTATAACAAGCTTGGAGTACTTAGGAGCAAGTATTTGTGTTCATTTATAAAATAGAGCGCACCACTTATAATAGAGCGCACCACTTATAATGGTAACGCAGACACAAGTTAGGCGACGCCCATTACAATAAATAAGAGAGTAGATTATGACACAGTCAACACTGATACAAAACTGGCAACAGGTCACACAGCAGATTGAGGCGGCTCGGCAACACTGCGCTGGGCAGCCGGTCACCTTGCTGGCGGTTTCTAAGACGAAGCCTGCAGATATGATTGTCACGCTTGCTCAAGCTGGTCAGAAACACTTTGGTGAAAACTACCTACAGGAGGCGGTGGATAAGCAGCATCAGGTGGCCAAGCTGCTCACTAAGTCTGAGGATGGGGATGTAAGCTCGGTACCCCCTATTGTTTGGCATTATATTGGTCATATTCAGCGCAACAAAACCAAAGATATCGCTGAGGCTTTTGACTGGGTACACACCATTGAGCGCGATATTATTGCTAAGCGCTTAGATGCTCAGCGCCCAAGCCATTTGCCTAAGCTTAATGTATTAATTCAGGTCAATATTGATCATGAAGAGAGTAAGTCGGGTTGCCTGCCTGATGAGCTTGAGGCCTTGATTACGTCTATAAAGGGCTATGGCAATCTGTGTCTGCGCGGCTTGATGATTATTCCCTCCAAAGAGGGCAGTGATGCCTTTGAACGCACCAAGCAATTGTTTGAACAAATTAAGCAGGCACATCCAGATTTGCCTAACTGGGACACACTGAGTATGGGTATGAGTGCAGATATGGCCGACGCCATTGAGCAAGGTTCAACTATGGTTCGGGTGGGCAGTGCCATCTTTGGCGCTCGAGACTAAAAGCTGAGACAGACGCAAAATTGGCATGTTATGCATATAATAAAAGAGCCACCAGGGCTCTTTTATTATAGTAATAGAGGTCATTTACTGAACAGTTTTGGGCCCGTTAGCCTTCAATGCTCCAGCCATTAACTAAGGGATAGCGGCGCTCACGACCAAACGCTTTGTGGCTAATCTTAGTGCCAATGGCTGCTTGCCGGCGCTTATATTCGCTTCTATCTACCAACTTGATAACATGACGCACTACCTCAGGGTCAAAGCCTTTAGCAGTAATCTCATTAAAGCCTAAGTCATTGTCGATATAGTCTTTTAAAATGGCATCTAATAGGTCGTAATCGGGTAGGCTGTCTTGGTCCACTTGATCTGGACGTAGCTCAGCGGAAGGAGGACGGGTAATAACACGCTCAGGAATAACATTGGTATCTTCTAGGCGATTGCGGTAATTGGCCAGAGCGTATACTTGAGTTTTATACACATCTTTTAAGACATCAAAACCGCCGGCCATATCCCCATACAAGGTGGCATAACCCACTGCCATTTCTGATTTATTGCCTGTGGTGATGACTAAATGGCCAAATTTATTTGATAGCGCCATCAGTACCATGCCGCGTGCACGGGCTTGGATGTTCTCCTCCGTGGTATCTGCTTTGGCCTTGCTAAATAATGGGGCTAACGTATGACGCATGCCATCTACCGCATCATGGATGGGGCATACCGTATAGGAAACATTGAGTCGGCGCGCTTGAGCCTGGGCATCCTCTAAGCTGATTTGAGAGGTGTACTCATAGGGCATCATAACCGCATATACTTTATCAGAGCCTAGCGCATCCACGGCCACGCATAAGGTCAGTGCCGAATCAATGCCACCTGATAGGCCCACAATCACGCCTTCAAAGCCTGAGTGATTGACATAGTCACGTAGACCCACCACTAAGGCTTGATACGTCTCAGACTCTGAGCTGAGCTGTAAAGGTGCTTTGGCTTGGCTATCAAAAGTGTGATTTTTTATATCATAAGTAGCATACAGCATGTGCTCTAAGAATCTAGGGGCTTCATGCGCCACGCCACCATTGGCCTGAATGGCCATCGAGCCGCCATCAAAAACCAGGTCATCTTGGCCGCCCACTGCATTGACATAGATGATTGGTAACTGGTTATCTGTGGCACGCTTATTCAATAGGGCTTGACGGGTGTGCTGCTTACCGGCCTCAAATGGCGAGGCATTGATGGTAACCACTAAGTCGGCACCTTGGTCTTTTAGAGCCTTGATGGGCTCTTCTTGCCATAAGTCTTCACAGATCAGCAGGCCAATGGTCACGCCTTGGTAGTCGAATAATACTTGATTGCGGCCTTTGTCAAAGTAGCGGCGCTCATCAAAGACGCCATAGTTTGGCAGATACTGCTTGTGATAAAAGCCCTTTTGTTGGCCGTTTTGGATAATGGCAGCTGAGTTAAAGGTGCCATGATAATCGACATGCGGATAGCCGATAATCATTACGATATCATTAATATCGCTCAGTGAGCTAAGGGCAGCTTTTACGCGGTCTGATAAACTTGGGCGAAGCAGCAAGTCCTCTGGTGGATAGCCAAGCAAAGCCAGCTCTGGGAAGACGATGACGTCAGCACCATTGTCGCGGGCTTCAATAGCCAAACTACGCATTTTATCGATATTGGTTTGAATGTCACCGACCATAAAGTGGGACTGTGCCATTGCAAATTTCAGCGAACTTCCTTTTGCTGCCGTGCTACTGTTATCATTAGACATTATTGGGTCCTATTCGTAATGGGTCTTATTGCTAATAATCACCGGTCAAATGCAACTTATTGAGTTTTGTTGGTGTCACATTTTTAGGCAAGCTATTAGCATTAAATAAAGGTTAGTGGGGTAGCTTAATCCATTTGCATTTTGCAGATTATTGGCTACTTTGTTTGTCATACTCAGCCCGGCATAAATGCATATGCCCAAGCTTAAATCTGGGTATTTATCGAGTTTTATTGTATTTTATCTTGCTAAATAGAGTATCGTGTCAGCTTGTTTTGGGTGTTTCTATTGTTAACGATTTTCGTAGTCGAAAATAAATACAATTACCTTTAGTATAACATCAAAACTTTATTGTGATATCCAAGCGGGTCTATTTTGACCGCAAAACTAGGAAATGGGTTATGTTTGCATTTGTGTTTACGCTGTTAATTACCGCGCTTGCCATGTGGGCGTTTTTTAAATTTATGTACCCCAAGCCGCCAAAAGCTTTTATGCCACAAGAAGGCGATGTGATTACCCCTAGAGATTGTAGCTTATGTGGCTATCCCTTGGCTGAATATCGCGGCGTATTAGAGCCTAAGCCTGAGGGCCGCATATCTGATGCTGAGCGTCAAAAAATACAGCAGTTAACAACTGAGATTGATGACTTACAGCAGCGCTTACAACAAGACGCGCTAGAGGCGAATCTGACGCGTCAACAAAAAAAGCACGCTAAATTGGCCAAAGAGCAGCAGCAAAAGCAGCTGTTTGAAAAGCAGCAGGCGCTAAAGCAGCTCACCAGCTGGTTTTTTTGTAACTATGACCATCAAGCCGACTTCCATGCACAGTCTACCAAGCCACCATCTCACTAGCGCTTTTTAGTCGCTAAGCTGCATCTCACGAATCATATGCTCTAACAGCTCATTGGCCTGCGCGATGTCGCTTTCATTAGCGGCTGCTTGTAGCTTGGCTTGTTGCATTTTTTCATACAGATTTAAGCAGCACAGTACCAATAGATTCTCTTGGGGCAGCTGCGGGGCATTGGCCTGTAGATCTTGGATAAAACTATTGATAAATTGGCTGGCTGAATACAGCTCGCCTTCTTCACCCACTGGGCAGTTAATAGTATAATTTTTTTCTAAGATGGTAATATCAACTGGCATGAATTGAGGCTCTTGTGGGGCCTCATCTTGTGTCTGCTCAGGCTGATTTTCAAAAGCGCTTGAGGTATCAGTTAGGTCATCTGGGGTAATAATTTCGATATCAGAGTTGTGCCCAGAGTCCGCGGCTTCTAGCTCAGCACCACTAGTTGCTTCAAAGGCCGTGTCGTCGTCAGTGTAAGAAGTATGTTCAGAGTCTAATGACTCGTAATCAGAAGGGTTATGAGTTGACATGATGTTCTCTTAAATAATGGACCAATAAAATAAAAGGCAAAAAAAGGTCAAATAAAATACAGTTAATTTAGCCGGTGGCCATAAAAGGCACTGAACAGACTAATGTTTTTTTATGGTGTAAATTTCAAGCCAAACGGTTATAAGCTGATGTGCGACATAGCCACAATGACTAGTCAGCGGCTTGGTCAATAAGGGTCAATCTGTGCATAACGACTTTGGTGTGCTCACGGGCCAAGCGGTTCTTTTCTAATAAAGCATGATTGGACGCCTCTAACGCCTCACATTTTTGTAGCAGCTTGCTGTAGCTGTCATTTAGATTGGTGTGCGCTTCAACCAGACTTTGATGCTCATCGTTAAGTTGGTTATAGACTTGCTCAAGGCTTGAATGCTCTTGCTGCGCTTGTTCAAAAGCGCTGCGGGTATCTGATAACTCTTGTTCAAGCTGCTGCTGGGTTTGCTGGGCCTGCTCATAAGCGGCTTGAGACTCAGTAAGCTGCTGCTGTAGGCGCTCAACTTCATTGGGGTCAATTTGTGGCCCGTTTTTTAGTGACAGCAATTCATTGTGAGAGGCATCATAGCGCTGGCGGATGTCGTGCAATATAGAATCTAAGTGGTGCAGTTTTTCAATTAAAGGTTGGGTCATAGGGAGTCACTTCTGAGAAAGTCGGAGAAAAATTAAATGCAAGGTTATGTAATAGTACCTTTAATAATGCCACAGATGCCCACATTATATCTAGCATTAGGATGTTAATGAATGTGTTTGGATGGACTGTATAATCGGTAAAAAAACCAAGTTTAATCACTTCATAAGCCACTCACTTAAAAAACTACTTAACAAGCAACTTAACAAGCAAAAGGGTACGTGTAATGAATGACGATATTTCAGGCTGGAACGAATGGTCAAAAGTGTTTGCCGATTGGACCGATGTCAGCATAAGTGAGCTGCACGGGCTGATGACTGGCCTGATGACAGTGTGTCATGCGCCCAGTAAGATTGAGGACTGGGAGCAGCTATTAACCGAGCTAAGCTTCTCTATTCCAGATGAAGCGGCACTGACCTTATTGGCCGAAGAAGCAGAAGATACCTCTTTTCAGTTAAAAGACAAAGATGACGCTTATCAATACTCACCCTTAGTGCCAGATGACGAACATGACTTATATGAGCGAGTGATGGCTCTTAAGCAGTGGGCTAACGGCTTTATGACCGGATTTGGGGTGACAGACTGCACCTTAAGCGCTGAGGAAACGGTGATGTTCTCAGATCTGGCAAAAATTGGCAGCATTCGTATTGAGCCTGATGATGAGTTTGAAGGCGGCGAGGAGTCGTATTTATATTTATATGAGTTTGTGCGCATGGTGCCAGTCAGCTTAGCGATTCGCCCTCGCAAAGCTATGATGAGCCTGCCACTAATTGCAGGTCTATCCCCCGATGCCAAGACGGCCAAAGAGCTTGAGCAGCAAGGTGTCAAGCCTAAGCCTATGCCACCGGTGATTGATATTATGAATCAAAACCGTCCCTCTTAACAAATCTCAAAGACGCCACAGCGCAGTTTGAGGCGTTAAGCTTTAGTGCGAGCAAAAAGCCAGTCCAGATAAAAACGGGCTGGCTTTTTATGTTAAATTAAAGGCCAATGAGCCCCTATTATGAGCAGACCAAATGCCAGTCTGAGTGTGGATGGGGCGCATCCTGCTAACTTTGTAAGGAAAATCCATGACCTCGCCAAATCACAGCCTCACTTACCCCCGTGACAGTATCGCTTGGCTCAAGTGCTTAATTGGTCTTGATACTGTGAGCCGTCACTCCAACTTAGCCCTTATTCAACAGATACAAGCATACTGTGAAAGCTTGGGACTAGGGCCGGTATTGACTTTTAATGAGGATAATAGCAAAGCCAATTTATTTGTGACTGTTGGTGCAGGTAACGATGCACAGCAGCCAATAATCAACGGTGGTATTGTGTTGTCTGGGCATACCGATGTGGTGCTAGTTGACGGTCAAGACTGGGAATCAGACCCTTTTGAAGCAGTCATTCGAGGTGATAAGCTCTATGGACGCGGCGCTTGTGATATGAAAGGCTTTATTGCTTGTGCTTTAAATTTACTGCCTAAAGCGGTGGCACTGTCGAAGCAAGGCGTTTTGGCGAAGCCGCTGCATCTGGCATTGTCCTTTGATGAAGAGGTCGGCTGCCTAGGCGCCCCGTTAATGCTAGAGGAATTAAAGGAGCGCGGTATTTCTCCTGATTATTGTATTGTCGGTGAGCCATCATCTATGAAAATGGTGATTGCTCATAAAGGTATCTCAGTATTTCGCTGCTCAGTGCACGGTAAATCAGCCCATTCCTCATTGACGCCGCAAGGGGTGAATGCCATTAGCTATGCGGCGCGATTGATTGGGTTTATTGATGATCTGGCAGAGCAGCTGGCAAAAAATGGCCCAACCGATGGCGCATTTGATGTGCCGTTTTCTACCTTGTCAGTCGGTACTATTGAAGGTGGAACGGCCACCAATATTGTGCCCAATTTATGTCAATTTACCTTTGATTATCGCAATTTACCGATGATGGGCACACACGATATTTTGCCCGCGATTGAACAAAAAATCAGCGAGCTGAACCAGCAAATGCAGCAAGTAGATAGCCAAAGCGGTATTCAGCTTGAGCAATTAGAGAGCGTACCGGCCATGACCGACAGTGACAGCGCCGCTTTGCAGCAATTAATCGTCGGCTTAGTGGGTGCGGCTGCTCGTCATAAGGTGGCCTACGCGACCGAAGGTGGTCAATTTACCAATGCCGGTATTCCAACTGTAATCTGTGGCCCTGGTAGTATCGAGCAGGCACATAAGGCCAACGAATTTGTGGCACTTGATCAGCTCACTAAATGCGATATGTTTTTGGACAAGCTACTTCTTTCATTGCAGGGCAAATAACTTTTATAGACTGACTGGTTGTTTGCCTAAATAGCCTATTTAATAGTTTTTATAGCCCCATTTCAAAGGTCGTGCTGCATGAGCCTGTCTGTATTTTTATTGTTCTTTTTTAGCACTTTTTTAATCTCAGCCACACCCGGTCCTAATATGCTGTTGGCCTTTCAATACGGACTTAATCATGGGGTGCGACAGACACTTTGGGTATTGGCTGGGCTCAGTGTGGGTCTGTTTGCCTTATTAATTTCGGCGCTGCTAGGCATTGATATCATCAGCCGTAAATTGCCTTGGCTACTGACAGTGATGAAGGTGGCGGGGGCATTATATCTAATTTATTTGGGTATTCAGTCTTGGCGACATGCCGATGATAATGTGCAGTTTGCCAAGGGATCAGGGTCAACAAGTGCTAACACAGGTTCAACGAATGCTAGCAATAGTCTAAAAACTGCCGGCCAGCGATTTCGCCAAGGCATGTGGGTGTCACTGTCTAACCCGAAAGCCATTTTGTTTTTTGCCGCTTTTTTCCCCAAGTTTATTAATTTTAGCGCGCCGCTGTGGCCACAATATGTGTGGCTGACTTTAGGGTTTTTTGTGAGTGAGACTACTTGGCAAATAGTCTATACCTTAGGCGGCACTAAGCTTTCAGGCTGGTTGGGGCAGGGCGCAAGACTGCTTTGGCTCAATAGAATCTGTGGCCTGATATTTATAGTTATCGCCGCCGCTTTGCTGTGGGAAGTGGTCAGCGTGGATATCTAGCTAAGTATTAGCCATCATAAAAAACAGCCCAATGATGTCATTGGGCTGTTTTTTGTCTTTTATGCTACTGAGCGGATACGGCGCAGCAACAGCTAATCTAAGATATCCACCAACTCACCACGTACCATATGCGGGCTTACAAAGTCAGTGATTTTGACCGTCACAAATTTACCCATCAAGTCTGTTTTTTGCTGCTCAGTGGCTTTAAACAGTACTGAGCGTGTGTTGTCTGCTGTACCCAGCAATTGATCAGGATAACGATCGGCAATCTCCTCAACCATTACTCGTAGAGTTTTGCCCACCATTTCTTCGGTTTTCTTAAGCGTTGAATCCCGAATGACTTTTTGGAAAATGGCCAAACGCTCCTTTTTGGTCGCCAAGCTTACATCGTCTGGTAACTCTGAAGCCGGTGTGCCCGGACGTTTTGAGTAGATAAAGCTATATGAGTGATCAAAATCTAGCGCTTTGGCTAAATTTAAGGTGTCTAAGAAGTCCTCTTCTGTCTCTCCAGGGAAGCCAATGATAAAGTCACTTGATAAGTGCATATCAGGGCGCACAGCCATCAGCTTATTAATCTGATTGATATAAACATCAATGGTGTGATTGCGTTTCATGGCCGCCAAGATTTTGTTGGAGCCACTTTGTACCGGAAGATGCAGGTGCGATACCAATTGTGGCAATTTAGCATAAGCTTCAATGATGTCATCAGTGAATTCAAGCGGGTGGCTGGTGGTGTAACGAATACGTTCAATACCATCCACGTGGGCCACATAGTGTAGCAGCTCAGCAAAGCGGCAGATGCTGCCATCGTCTTTTTCACCGCGATAGCCATTGACGTTCTGGCCCAATAAGGTGATCTCGCGCACGCCTTGCTCAGCGAGGCTATCAATCTCAGCCAATACGTCATCTAAAGGACGTGACAGCTCCTCACCACGGGTATAAGGCACGACGCAAAATGAGCAGTACTTTGAGCAGCCTTCCATGATAGAAACAAAGGCACGGTAGCCTTCTACTTTTGGCTCAGGCAAGAAGTCAAATTTTTCAATACTTGGGAATGACACATCGACCGTACCAATACGATCTTTGGGTTTGACATTGCGCTGAGTCGTCGATTTATCATATAGCTCAGGCAATCTGTGTAAGGTTTGTGGGCCAAATACCATATCCACATAAGGGGCTCTTTTTTGGATATTGTCACCTTCTTGAGAGGCCACGCAGCCGCCCACACCGATAACCAAATCTGGTTTTTCTTCTTTTAACTTACGCCAGCGGCCAAGCTCAGAGAATACTTTTTCTTGGGCTTTTTCACGAATGGAGCAGGTGTTCATGAGCAACACATCGGCCTCTTCGATATTATCAGTAACCACCATGTCATGGGAGTCACCTAGAACGTTGCCCATTTTTTCTGAATCATAAACGTTCATTTGACAGCCTTGGGTGGCAATATAAACTTTCTTTTTGGCTTGTCCCGTAGGCTGGCTGGCATGCGCCAAGCTGGCTTGAGTTGAGGTATCGACTGGATTTGAGACAGCGATAGATTTGGGGTCAAATAAAGTAGCACTCATATTAAGCAGTCCAAGGTGATGTGTGGATTAAAAGAAGGTATAGGGTAGATACAACGAACCGTTATCGAGATATATCAAGCAAAGAGGGTGTTGCCTTTTTTGAGGCAATAATGGGAGGATATTATATCATAAGCTGTGCTTTGGTGAGTGTTAAAGCAACATCCTATTGTTTGACATCATGAGCATAAGCTTGGTTTTACCCAATGAGTTTTAGCCGATGGCTAGTTGGTTAAGTAAAGTAGCAACATCAGCTTACATAAAGCATTTTGGTCTAGCCTTGATTGTTGCCTATAATCTAGACGAAGGCGTATCTTGCTTTTTTGAGTCACGGCATGGCACTGGGGATTTTTTTGTCGCGTAACATTTACTGATATAACCCAAAGCTACTGATATAACCCAAAGCCTAACACTGCAACATTGCTAAGATAGCTCACACAATTTTAGGATGGCTTGGATGCTATTGGCCTTTTGCTGCTTTATTTTATTTCACTATGTTTACTGTTAATAATGTTTACTTTTAATAATAAGACTGTCTATATGCTAAAAAATATTTCTACTGATACTCTCACCTCGACGACCCAGACCTTGTCCAAAGCGGGCCATGTCTTGGTAAATAAGCTGGGGCCCAAAGCGCCACTTGCTGTCTCATTACTCGGTCTAATGGGCATGACTCAGATTGCCTGTGCGCAGCTGTCTTTTCAAGAAAACACTCAAAACTATGCCAATGACACCAGCATCAATTATTTTAATGAAGCTATGGCAGCAGGTGATCGTAAAGACTCTGGCGCCTTGTATCAGTATGAGCAAATGATGGGCAATGGCTTATTTGCTATGTATCCGGCCTATTGGCGCTTGAACAATGATTTATCGACCTTAAACCCTGCTGTGGTGACTCAGTTTGCCAAGCAATATGCCGGTAGCGTTATGGCTGAGAAATTGACCGCTGACTATGCTGAGGTAAAAGCGCAGGCGGGGGATTACAACGCAGTGCGTCAAGTGGCCAACTATGTCCATAATCCTGATGACAGTGAAAAATGTGCGGTGGCCTTGGGTTTCAATAATGGCGGTGATGCCATGCGTGCCATGTCGCTTAAGACTGAGGTGTGGCTCACCACCAAAAAACAAGCTGCCCTGTGTTCGCAATTGGCGACAGAGATGAACAACAACCCTATGATTAGCAACAATGATCGCAAAGAGCGGTTACTGCGCATGCTAAGGGTGGGCAGTACCGGTGATATTATGATCCTATCACAGTCGCTCGGCACGCCCATTGCCTATAGTGAGCTGAGCGAAATTCAGCTTAATCCTACTGGATTTATTAGCCGCTTTGCTAGTCTGCCCAATAGCGTAAAAAATCAATATTTATATCTTTATGCCATTGGTCGTATCGCCGATAAATCTTATCGAGAGGCGGCCATTCAAGTAGATTATGATATCAACCAAGACAACAACCGTGCTCAGAAGCTGCTGAACGAAGAGACACGCCATTATGCCTATCGTATTGTGGGTGTGAAGCGTATGAACTACAACACCGATGATGGCTTTAATGATGAAGCGGTGACTTGGTTTCGTAAAAGTTTGGGCGTAAGCTTTAACTATGAAGAGGCAGAAGACTATGCCATGGCAGCCATCCGCTTTAGCCAATGGGATGACTTAATCCATGCCCTTGGTACGATGGATAATGCCACTCAAAAAGAGAACATCTGGCAGTACTGGTTGGCTCGTGCTTACGAACAAGTGGGTGATAGCAGCAAAAAAAGCTTAGCGCGCCAGATGTATCAGCGCTTGGCCAATAGCAGCGATTACTACGGCTTGCTTGCAAAGGATAAAGTGGGCCAACGCTTTAATGCCGGCTCTACCGCTTTACCCAACGTTTCAAGCGGTGATACCGCACGTATGCTTAATGATCCGCATTTTGCCCGTGCCTTTGCGCTTTATAATTCAAGCGCCAGCCGTACTTATGCCAACCGTGAATGGAACTGGGCGGTAAAAAAAGCGCGTGACAACAAGGATAATAAATTGATTTTAGCTGCTGCAAAATATGCCCACGATATGGGCTGGCTAGATCGTTCTATTTATGCCATTGACAATACGGATGGTTTAGATGCCTTTAGTCTGTCACACCCTATGCCGCACCAGAGTGAAGTGGTGACTTACAGTCGTCAAGTCGGTATTGACCCAGCTTGGGCATATGGCATCATGCGCCAAGAAAGCCGCTTTGTCAGTAATGCTCGCTCAGGTGTGGGCGCCAGTGGCTTAATGCAAATCATGCCCGATACTGCCAAATACATTGCTCGCAATCTGGGTGAGACTTATAGCGCCACTCGTGCCAATACTGGGGATACCAATATTCGCTATGGCACCTGGTACATGAGTGATATCATGGGCAAATTGTATAATCAGCCAGTACTGGCCACAGCTGGCTATAATGCTGGCCCCAATAAGGCCAAGCGCTGGCAGCCTGTGTATGGCTCATTGGCGGCCGATCAATATGTAGAGACCATCGCTTATCCTGAGACTCGAAACTATGTCAAACGGGTCATGGAGAATGCCACCATTTATAGCAGTTTGCTTGGCGCTAACATGCCTATCACTCAGCGTATGGGGACGGTTCCTGCTGGCTATTAATGGTGCCAAACAGCGTTCAAGATGAAGGGATGCAACCAGAAGTGATGTGGTGTCAAATATTTATCTTCTGGTTTGGCATAATTAGGTTTGAGCAAAATTTTGAAAGGTGCTACACTTTTACCGCGCTAAATTTTGAGCTTTAATTGGATTGACCCTTTGATAAAAGACCAGTTAAAGCCAAGCTTTGGCGGATAAATGGATGGCATAAGCCAAACTCTTATTAGTTATTACAAATAGTCGTTAATTCCAAATTAGGTGCGTTTGGCGAACTGACAAGCCGTAACGGCTGCATTAAGTTTGCCAATACTGTGGTGTTAAAGTGGTGCTTTTATTGATTTTTTACTGATATTTTAACAATAGACTCAAAATTTAAATAACAGCATTGCTGCTAACGAATAGTTGCCTAAGTATGACGAGTAAGTCATAACCATTATAATAACCTCACTAAATCACTAGGAGAATTAAATGAAACAACCTGTTCGCGTTGCCGTTACTGGTGCTGCTGGTAATATTAGCTATGCTATGCTGTTTCGTATTGCTTCAGGCGAAATGCTAGGTAAAGATCAGCCTGTTATTCTACAGCTTTTAGAAATCACACCAGCACTTGACGCCCTAAAAGGGGTTGTTATGGAGCTTGAAGATTGTGCTTTCCCACTGTTAGCGGGCGTGGTACAAACTGACGATGCTACTGTTGCATTTAAAGACGCAGACTACGCTTTATTGGTAGGTGCACGTCCTCGTGGTCCAGGCATGGAGCGTAAAGACTTACTTGAAGCCAACGCTGCTATCTTCTCAGCTCAAGGTAAAGCCTTAAACGAAGTAGCCAGCCGTGATGTTAAAGTATTGGTTGTGGGTAACCCAGCGAACACCAACGCTTTAATTGCTCAGCGTAACGCACCAGATCTAGACCCACGTAACTTCACTGCTATGACTCGTCTTGACCACAACCGTGGTATGGCGCAGCTTGCTGAAGAGACCAACAGCACCGTAAATGATGTTAAGAAAATGATCATTTGGGGTAACCACTCTTCAACTCAGTACCCAGATCTAACTGAGTGTACAGTGAACGGTAAGCCAGCTTTAGAACAAGTAGACCGTGACTGGTACGAAAACAGCTATATCCCAAGCGTTCAAAAACGTGGCGCAGCCATCATTGAAGCGCGTGGTGCTTCATCAGCTGCTTCTGCTGCTAACGCTGCCATTGCTCACATGCGCACTTGGGCACTAGGTACTGATGAGAACGATTGGGTATCTATGGGTGTTTACTCACAAGGTGAGTACGGCATCGCTAAAGGTCTAATCTACTCATTCCCATGTACTTGCAGCAATGGCGATTGGAAAATTGTTGAAGGTCTAGACACCTCATCTGACTTCTCACAAGAAAAAATGAAAGCCACTGAGCAAGAGCTTAGCGAAGAGCGTGACGCAGTAGAGCACTTACTTCCATAGTCAGCCAGCTAGAGGCTTAATTTAATTTTAAGCCTATTTGTTACCAAAAAAACCTGTAATCCAATTACAGGTTTTTTTATGGGCGTTTGAGAGGTTTAAAAATAGATGACAAATAACAGCCTTGGTTTACATAACAGTAAAGCTTCTAAATAGTAATAGCACAGTACCTGAAGCAGACTTTGCTACAATGATAGCGTGAACGATAGCGTGGAAAACAATTAGACCAAGGATTGCGTAGCAAGCCAAAAATAACAAACCAAATGTAAGTTTTAAGGAGACCATATGTTAGGCGAACCAGAATACACCATCAACGATTTATTTGCTCAATTGGGCCTAGATAGCTCTGATGAAGCCATTGATAAATTTATTGCTGAACACCCACTAGATAAGAATACTTCATTGACAGATGCAGATTTTTGGACAGAGTCACAGCGCGCTTTTTTGAAAGAAGAGTGGAAGCTAGATGCCGCTTGGGTAGAAATTATAGATGATCTTAATGTTCGCTTACATCCTACCGCTTAATGCCTCAGATTTGAATTTTGCCTACAGGCAAGCAAAAAAAGGACGCCTTAATATTAGGCGTCCTTTTTTTGTGACGTTTTAACGCATACATCTGGCTTAACTGATATATCTCATCAGGTAATGATGGGCGTGATTAACGTAAGGTGGTCTCAAACGATGCTTGAGTATATCCATTGCTCGTGGTACCAAAGGAGGTAGCACCTGCACCATACGTAGCACGTTGAATGCCCACTTCTGAAGATACGGTAGTTGCACCAGCTCTAAATAAGGAGCTGTCATTTTTGTACAAAGTATTATAACGATTGAGCACTCTTTGAACGTAATTACGCGTCTCTCTAAACGGAGGCACACCGCCATATTTATCCACATTGCCTTCACCTGCATTATAGCCTGCTAAGATGTGCTCAATCTTGCCATTAAAGCGCTTACTTAACCAAGCCACATATTTGGCTGCGCCTTCAATATTCTCTGCAGGATTCCAAGCATTTATGACCGAAAAGCGGCGGGCAGTGGCTGGCATAAGCTGCATCAAGCCTTGAGCGCCAACAGGAGAACGGGCGTTGGGGTTAAAAGAGGATTCGGTATGCATCATGGCTTTTAATAGGCCAGGATCAATACCATTTCGATTGGCAGAGGCCAAAATATAATGGTCATAGGCATTGTTGCCTGAGCCAATAGTATTTAGGTTTGAGCTGCTGTTATTACTATTATTACTGTAATAACTAGGTGGATTAAGGGTTAGGGTATTGGATTGCATAAGGGTGTCAGTTTGCGACGCGGGGGCGTAAGTGACTTGTACCTTCTTGGCGAACTTACTGTTATCTGAAGGTTTTACATTGGTCAATAAAACCTGCCCTGAATCATCCTTGTAGACGTACATGTTGCCTGCATGAGCGCTCAATAAGGGAGAGGCGCATAATAACGTTGTGGCAACCAAACTGGCTGAACGAGCTAAAACTGTATTTAACAATTCAGTCATAAGTATTTTCACTTTTTAGAGGCTATATAATTTTTTATGGTAAGGCAGTAGGAAGGGGCAAGTGCTATATCAGACACTGCCTGCACTTAACTTTTAAGCAAGCCACTAAAACTTGCTTAATCCATAAACCTGCTTAATTCATAAGTTAATTACTAAGGTAAACATAAAATAAGCCAGCGTAATATAGCACTAATAAAATGTGATATCTAACGGTTAGTGGCTTTGGTATCTTATCAACAGCAGTTTAGAAAGAATAAGTAATATTGTTACTAAATATCTTCTGCTGTATAACTTGTCCAGATATTAGGGCGCGTTAACCCTCACTTTTTGAGCGTTTTTATAGTATAGCGGCTAAAAATATCGGCACCCATACCGCAGTGACTAAGCCATTTACCGCCAGTCCAAAGGCGGCATAGCGCCCAGCAGTATGGCTAATTTGCCACGCCTCTACCGTACCAAAGGCATGAGCTGCCAAACCCAGTGCCAAGCCTTTGGCTCGATCGTCTTGTACGTTTTTAAACAACACACGAGCCACAGCGCCACCGAGCAAACCAGAGACGATGATGATTAAGTTGGCTAAGGCCAAAGGTGCTTTAATAATTTCGGCCACACTTAGCCCAATAGGGGTGGTCACCGAACGCGTTGCGAAGGCTAAAATAGTATCGTGACTCAGTGAGAAGCCATAAGCCATAGACATAGGCAGTAGGGCACCTACCAAGCTTGCGATCACCACTATGATGCTAAGTTTTTTTACTGGTAAGCCAGAAAAATTCATCGTAGCTAAAGGAATGGCGAGTAGTACGGTCACATAGCCCAATAAATGATCAAAAACCGGCTTGGCCACAGCATAATAGTGATCGTAATCCCAACTAAATAGATATAAAAATACCAGTACCAGTACCAAGGCTGTGATGACCATGGGCAGCCCTGAGATGCGCTTGGATAAGATACGTGCCATCACATGTGCCACTAAAGTAAGAACAAAAGCGGCAAGTACAGTCAACAACGTGGTGCCTTCAGGCATTTGATTGAGTAAAGTCATAGCTTGAGGCCTTATTTTGATTGAGTAGAAGAGGTGCTGGTATCGCTCTCATTAGAGCCCTCAGGCTGGCGGCTTAACCAATAGTTGGCGAGTCGTGCCAAGCCCCACAAGGGCAGTAAGGTGCTCACTACCATGGTCACTATAATACCCAAAAGCTCATCACCAAGCCCAAACATTAACAGACCAGCGCCAGCCGATACTGGCAAAAAAGCAAACCCACTATCCACCAACAATGTATTGCTGGCCGGAGTAAGCCACTCAGGTAGCCCCCGAGTAAAACGCCACAGCATTAGCAGCGAAAATAAAGTAATCAGCCCCACAATATTCGCTGCACTGGGATAGCCTAACATTTGACAGACCCATACTGAGCCTTCTCGAATACTAATGACAACCGCTAAGGTGAGTAAGATTGCCACAGGCAAGGGCAGTGTTTTTTTGACAGCAGAGGGCATGGCTCATCCTTTATTTTGGCTATGGCCTAATGTAGAGCAAGCTTACATAAGCAAGATACAGGCGCAACTATAAATTTTTGGCAAGGCGTAATATCCTGATATAGCTAATAAATGCTACTCAATGTTTAATTATAATACACCATTATTGCTGATGCACGACACGCTATCCTCGCGCCTTTAGTCTAAATTAATCACAGACAGCTATGTTAAGTCTGAATCTATAAGCTCTGGCAGAGTTTGGTAAGCTTGAGGTTTGTGATCATATTTCGCCAATATTTTGTATCAATGCTTTAATATTCTTTAATATTGTTAGCCAGATTAATTGAATTTTTGACAAAAAAATAGGAGCCTAAAGGCTCCTATGTTGGATGTCATCATCACTCGGTCAAGATAAAATAAAAAGCTTAGCGCAGAATATCATCGTCTTCAGGCCAATCTGCTGCTGGCTCAAAATCAGGCGCCTCAAAGTCTGCCTCTAAATCCAGTAGGGCGGCTTTGGCTTCTTGATCGGCTTTTAGCTGTTTTTCAAAAGGCTCAAGAGTAGGTATCAGCAGCTCAGCTTGGTCTTTAGGCAGCACTGAGAGAGGATCAATATTGGCTTGACCCAACAATTGCTGCAACTTATCAGAGGGCAGACGTAGGGTAAGTACTTCATGGCCCTGCTCATCATAGCTTTCTTGTTCGACCACATCCAAGCGGTATAGCTCATTTTTTAGATTGCCGGCATTGAAGGGTAGGGTGATCTCAAACGTGTTGAGTTTACCGGTCAATAACTGCTGTACGGCAGTGTGCAGCATACTCATGCCAAGGTCAGCCTTAGCGGAGACATACACACGACTGGGCACGCCAGGACCACTATAGTTAATTTGTGCCGGCTCACCAGTGATATCGATCTTGTTGTAGACATTGAGCACAGGCACATGGTTATCAATTTCGCTCAATACCTCTTTTACTGCTTTGATTTGCTCATGCATGTCGGGGCTTGAAGAGTCAATCACATGTAATAACAAGTCAGCCTCTAGCGTCTCCTCCAAAGTTGCATGGAATGACTCTACCAACTCGTGCGGTAAATGACGCACGAAACCTACCGTATCGACCAAGACCACTCGGCCCACGCCTTGCCAGTCCATACGTCTTAAAGTAGGATCTAAGGTCGCAAAAAGCTGGTCAGCAGCATAAATATCCTCATCGACCAAGCGGTTAAATAAAGAGGACTTGCCGGCGTTGGTATAGCCCACCAATGAGATGGTCAATACATCTGATTTTTGACGCTTGGCTCGGCCTTGTGCTCGGGTCTGTTTGACTTTATCGAGGCGTGCTTTTAACTGAGACACTCGAATTTGTAGCAAGCGTCTATCGGTTTCAAGCTGGGTTTCACCTGGTCCGCGTAGACCAATCCCCCCTTTTTGACGCTCCAAATGGGTCCAGCCGCGTACTAGGCGGGTCGCCAAGTGGTTAAGCTGAGCCAATTCCACCTGCAATTTACCTTCATAAGTACGGGCACGCTGAGCGAAAATATCCAAAATTAGACCAGTACGATCTAAGACGCGGCATTGCAGCAAGGTCTCTAAGTTACGCTCTTGTGAAGGCGTTAAACTGTGGTTAAAAATAACAATATCTGCCTCAAGCGCCTGTACCTGCTCGGCAATCTCTTGTGCTTTACCACTACCAATAAAATACTTGGCATCCGGCTTCTGTCTTGACCCTGTGATGACCGCCAATTGCTGCGCACCTGCAGAGTCTACCAATAATTTAAATTCCTCTAAATCATCAGGGTCTGCGATTTGTCTAACCTCTAAGTGTACTAAGATGGCGCGTTCGCCACCTTCATGTCTACCAAAATAATCCAAAAATATTCACCTGTGTTGTCAATTTAAATGGTCTTGTTACCAAAATGGTTATTGTAACGAAAAGCTCGGTTGTTTGTTTATGCTGAGCTGTTTGTTAAAGCTGATTTGTTTGTGTAAAAAGTCACTTTAAAGAATCTAGCAGCCTAAGTGTCTGGTAGCCTATCTAGTAGCCTAAGTATGTTGGCTTTTATTTACTGGGCTTGCCGATGTCTATGTCATAACTACTGCGATTTTATAATGCGCTATAGACTATTAATGACGCTATTTGCTCCAAATTAAAAGGGGTAGTGCGCAAAATAATACAAATATCAGACCCAGCTTAAGTTATTGCTACAAAACCAGTGAACGATTGATTACTGATTGGGTTATATTTGCTATAATCTGCCTTCATCAAAATCCGCTAAGGTAGTTGCTTTAGCGAATCGATAAACTACCCAAATAGCCCAGCAGATAAGGATAGCTAAGCACACACAAAGCCTGGCGCATCAATACGGGTCTAATCAAGCTTTGAATAAACTATTTTCCTTTATAAATAAAAGCCATAGCATAATTCATAGGGCTAATCTAAGGTCATTAAAGGCACTATCATGAAATACACATCAAAATTGGGACAAGCGTTAAAGCAGACAGTGCAGCGCAATACCAAACGCAGTAAAACTGTGGTGGGCTTGGTAGATACTGTCATCGGTGGTTACCGAGCTGCTACCAAGATTGGCGCTTGGCGTGAGCCGCCACGTGACATATTACCTAAATATATCCAAGCATTTTGTCGCAAGTCAGCGCGTGCGCTGGGGGTAGAAATTGTAGAGGTTGAGCCACTACCCAAGACTCACGCGCTTTGGGTTTCAAACCACGTGTCTTGGATGGACATTCCGGTCATTGGTAGTGTCAGTCCCGCATTTTTCTTGTCTAAAGCAGAAGTTGAAAAGATGCCACTAATGGGACCGCTGGCAAGAGTGGCGGGGACTTTGTTTATTAACCGTGGCTCAGGCGATGCTTCAACGGTAGCAGAGCAGATGACGACCTTCTTAAAAAAAGGCTACTCGGTGGTGTTTTTCCCTGAAGCGACCACCACAGATGGCAAAAAAATAAAAAGAATACATGGCAAACTTTTGCAGTCTGCAATAGATGCCAATAAACCTGTACAGCCGGTGGTGCTGTGTTATGTCAATAGTAAAGGCGAGCTTGATGACACCGTACCTTATTATGGGGGTATCAGCCTTAAGCAGAGTCTGATGGGCGTAATAGATGGCGAAACAGTGACCGCTTATGTGTTGCCATTAGCTGAGTTAAGCACCACAGGCAAAACTCGTTCTCAGCTTACCGACGAGCTACAAAAGCATATGCAACAAGGTTTACAGGAGCTGCACAGCCGAGTGCTGACCCAGCAGCCTAAAGCCGATTAAGCTGAGAGTTACACAATTATCCTGCCAACCTTGAAGACTAAAGTGAACAGTATGGAGCGTATGGTCAGATAAAGTGTGGTAGGATAATTATCACAAACCCCATCAAATTAAGTAAAAGTGTCACATAAAAATTAGGCATAAAAGATATAGTATCTAGAAGATTAAAAGGCGTGACAGGTCAATTGATCAAGATTGTATTCATATATTTGTCTTCATATATTAAGTTACGGTAGGCGTTATGCTAACCTCTAACTTGAGCATTTAATGCGGGTATGATTGAGTATCAACATGACATCGTGCGCCATCCGAAAGATTTGAACAAGGACTTTTATGACCGACCACGCCTCACCGACACCAGCCTCGCAAGACAAAATCTCTGGCCGAACCTTGCCACATCGCTTAAGAAAGCATAAGGTAAGCCGGCTGTTACCCAAGCCTGTGACTACTCAGTTTAAACGGGCACAGATACTCAAAGGCATGACCAGCACTATGGTGAACGGCTATCGTGCCATTACCAAGATTGATGGCTGGAGCGGTGAGCCCAAGCGTGATAAGGTGCTGCGCTACAATCAGATATTTTGTGGCAAAATGGCAGAGGCCTTTAACATTAAAGTGGTGGCAGTTGAACCCATGCCAAATACTCAAGGCTTGTGGGCTGGCAATCATGTGTCTTGGATGGATATCCCCGTGATGGGCAGTGTGGTGCCCGCTTTTTTCTTATCAAAAGCAGAAGTTGAGTCTATGCCTGCTTTTGGCAACTTAGCCCGAGCTTGTGGCTCGCTATTTATCAAACGCGGCTCTGGGGATTCGGGTAAGGTAGCCGGTCAAATCACTGAGTTTTTGGAAAAAGGCCATTCGGTATTGTTTTATCCAGAGGGCACCACTACGGATGGTAGCCGTATCAAATCTTTGTATGGTAAATTGCTGCAAGCGGCGATAGATGCCAATAAGCCGGTACAGCCTTTGGTGGTCTGTTATGTGAATGCACAAGGTGAGCTGGATGATAAGATACCTTTTGTTGGAGATACCTCCTTTACCAAGAGCTTCTTAACGGTGATGGACTGTGAGCAGGTCACCGCCTACATTCTACCTCTTGATCCGATTAGCACCACAGATAAAAGCCGAGATGAGCTTACTGAGGAGCTATACCAGCATATGCAGCAAGGTTTGGAAACCCTAAAAGCTCGAGTACTCAAAGCTTAACGATAAATTGGCTTGACTGAAATTAAGTGACTGAAGCTAAGTGACTGAAGCTAATTCATTAAACCTCAGTTCAGTTAAGATGCTCAGTTAAATCAGTCGGTTAACTCAATAAGTAAGACCAAACGCTGCATAATAAAAAAGCTCTCAATCACTGATTGAGAGCTTTTTTTGTGCCACTATCGGTTTATGTTGCTTAGGGTGAGGGGTTGGGCTGCTGAGTATGCACCGCCTCAATGGCCTGCAACACATCATCACTTAGCTCAATATCAACACTGTCAATATTAGACTTCAACTGCTCAATAGAGGTGGCACCAATGATATTACTGGTCACAAAATGACGGCTGTTCACGAAGGCTAAGGCCATTTGTGCCATATCTAGACCGGCATCTGTAGCGATACGCGCATATTGCTCAGTGGCCCACTTGGCTTCGTCATTGATGTAACGTTGGAAGCGGTCATACATGGTTAGACGTGCGCCCTCAGGCTGTTTACCGTCTAGGTATTTACCAGATAATACCCCAAAGCCAAGCGGTGAGTAGGCAAGCAGACCGACATTCTCACGATGGGCCACCTCTGCCAATCCAACCTCATATAACCGATTCAATAAGCTATAAGGGTTTTGGACTGTGATGGGACCTTTTAAGCCATTTTTCTCAGCTTCCCACAAATAGCGCATAACGCCCCAAGCGGTATCGTTGGAGAGTCCCCAAGCTCTAATGCGGCCTTTTTTAATCTCGTCATTTAAGGCCTCGATGGTCTCTAAAAATGGAGTGAGCTGAGATAAATCTTGCTGCGCCATCTGTTCGGTATAGCCGCGGGTGCTAAAAAAGTTAGTCTGACGCTCAGGCCAATGTAGTTGGTACACATCGATATGATCGGTTTGCAACCGCTTTAAGTTGCCATCGATTGCGTCACTGATGTGTTTGGCATTAAAACGGGTTTGACCGTCGCGTAAGAAATCCATGGGAGAGATTTTACTGGCCAAAATCACCTCATTACGCTTTTTGGTCTTGGCAAACCAAGTGCCGATAAAACGCTCGGTATCCCCTTGTTTTTCTTTGGCAGGCGGTGAGGGATACATCTCTGCGGTATCCCAGAAGTTCACGCCTTCGCTTAATGCAAAGTCCATTTGTTGATGCGCCTGATCTTCGGTATTTTGCTGACCCCAAGTCATGGTGCCCAAGCAAATTTTGGAAACCTTGTCACCAAGTTGTGGGAGGGTGGTGTATTTCATAATCGATACCTTTTTCGTGGTTGTATGTTTTATTAGCGGTTTAGCTATACCTAAATAGGCCACATGATTGATGTCCTTATTTAGATCAGTTGCATCATATTAATTGCACGGCCACTTGACCTGGCGGAGTCACTTTAAATATCTGAACTTTAAACAGTAGCGATTGACCGGCTAAGGGATGGTTGAAATCCACTTCAACGTCTTCTTGGGTCACTTTGCTAATAACGCCTGGTAAGGTGTTTTTTCCCTTGTCCTCAAACTCAATCATCATACCCACTTCAGGATTGGCTTCAGTCAATGCAAATTGAGTGCGGCTAAAGGTCTGTACATTATCTTTGTTCCACTCGCCAAAAGCTTGCTCCGGCTCTAAATGCGCTGTACGGGTATCACCGGCACGCAAGTTATTAAGTACATTCTCAAAGCCTGGCAGTAAGCTTTCATCGCCTATGGTCAAACGTACCGGCTCTGGGCGGCTAAAGGTAGAGTCAATAACCGTTCCATTTTCTAAAGCCACCTCAAAGTGTAGCGCTACTTGGCTGCCTTGGGTGATGCGGGTGTCTTGGTTTGGATTAATGAAATCTGCGGCGGTATTATTTGAATTACTCATGGGCAATCACTTATTTATCAAAGATGGGAGAAATTAAAAGAGTTGTGTACAGGGGCTTTATAATAAGGATATAAAGACTAAGGGGCTGATTAAAACGATGTGCTTAGTTTATCACAAACCACGAATCACATCGTAGTAGGCTAGGGTAAATGGCTGTGGCGCCAATCTTAAAATACTGGCTTTTTTGTAACGGTCTAAATAGCAGTATTCGATATGACTTCACGAGGCTGAAGTCATTGATATGACTTGTTATGGCTGCAAAGTGGTCACCAATAGATCCAGGTTTAGTATACAAGGTGAGTGGCACAAAAAACTTATATTACAGCTTAGCCCTTGAAAGTTATTAAAAGTGACCTAAAATAGGCAGCCTAACATTGATTTATTGTCCATTATAAGCGTCAATATGTACTTGAGTGTTTTACAATAAGTCTATATAATATAGTGTCCGAAAAATGGGTAAGCTATCGTAGCAGTTTTTAGGAAGCAATAAGACGATAAGCTTCTTTTAGAGAAACTTAATGTTCTATTGGCTCCAAACCGTAGCGAGGGCTTAGTAACCCATTTTTTTGTATTTAATAAACGGGAGAAGGATGCCTTATGGCAACAACTAACCAATTGATTCGTAAGGGTCGTAAAGTATTAAAGGAAAAGTCTGGTGTTCCTGCTTTACAAGCGTGCCCACAACGCCGTGGTGTATGTACTCGCGTATATACTACCACTCCAAAAAAACCAAACTCAGCCATGCGTAAAGTATGCCGTGTACGCTTAACTTCAGGTTATGAAGTATCAAGCTACATCGGTGGTGAAGGCCATAACTTACAAGAGCACAGCGTTGTACTAATCCGTGGTGGTCGTGTTAAAGACTTACCAGGTGTACGTTACCACACTGTTCGCGGCGCACTTGACTGTGCAGGCGTTAAAGACCGTAAGCAAGGTCGCTCTAAATATGGTGCTAAAAAGCCTAAGGCTTAATTAGCAAATTACTAAATAACATGCATGGGCTTGGTGTCTCATCAATAGACATACCACCATGCAGTAAGGCTGGCTGGTAACCACTTAATTATTAACTCATATTTTATATATGGTTATGAATGCCAGACAACCCTGAAGACAAGGAAATTTATTATGCCAAGACGTCGCGTCGTCGCTACCCGTGAGATCCTACCGGATCCTAAATTTGGTAGCCAAACCATCGCTAAATTCATCAACCATGTAATGGTTGATGGCAAAAAATCTACCGCTGAACGTATTGTTTACGGTGCATTAGAGCAAGTTGCTGAGAAACGTAACATCGAAGATCCAGTTGCATTCTTTGAAGAAGTACTTGAAAACGTTCGCCCAATGGTTGAAGTGAAAGCTCGCCGTGTTGGTGGTGCAACCTATCAAGTTCCTATGGAAGTACGCCCCTCCCGTCGTACAGCTTTAGCGATGCGTTGGCTTGCCGATGCTGCTTCTAAGCGTTCTGAAAAATCAATGGCACACCGTCTAGCTGGTGAGCTAGGTGATGCTTCAGAAGGTAAAGGCAGTGCTGTTAAAAAGCGTGACGAAGTTCACCGCATGGCAGATGCTAACAAAGCATTCTCACACTACCGCTTCTAATTTTAGCGACAATGCTGCTTAATCATTGGCTTAAGTTCTCTATAAAGTGGGCTTAAGCCATCGGCAAAAGCAGTGCAGTATACATTCAGAATTGGGCCATTAAGAACCTCGGTTAATAATGGCTTCCTGCAAGATAAGTAACAAAGTTACATAAATTATGGTTTGCTTTGGTGCCTAATTTGGTAAATTAGAGCAGACGATATGAGAAGTACCCGTTAAGTTTTTGATAAGTGCTGGTGAGTTGGGACAACTGCCTTAAAACACAGTCAGTTTTCTTCTAACTAATCGATGGCTCATCAATTGGTACACAGCAGACTGATGTTTATATGGCAATCAGTATTTGTATCATAAAAATGTCATCTTAAAAAGCTATTGTAGCCTCCTGCCTATCATCAACTCATAGAACGAAATAAATTATAAAGACATTCCATTAGGAAAAAATTATGGCACGTGCAACCCCCCTAAACCGATATCGTAATATTGGTATTTCAGCACACATTGATGCTGGTAAAACAACCACAACTGAACGTATCTTATTCTATACCGGTGTGAGCCACAAAATTGGTGAAACTCACGAAGGTTCAGCAACCATGGACTGGATGGAACAAGAACAAGAGCGTGGTATCACTATTACCTCAGCTGCGACCACTTGTTTCTGGTCAGGTATGGGTCAACAGTTCCCACAGCACCGCATCAACATCATTGACACCCCAGGCCACGTTGACTTCACAATTGAAGTAGAACGTTCAATGCGTGTACTTGATGGTGCATGTATGGTTTATTGTGCGGTTGGTGGTGTACAGCCTCAGTCTGAGACTGTATGGCGTCAGGCTAACAAATATAAAGTACCTCGTTTAGCGTTCGTTAACAAAATGGACCGCGTTGGTGCTGATTTCTACCGTGTTAAAGAACAAGTTAAAACTCGCCTAGGCGGTAACCCAGTTGCTATGGTTATCCCAATTGGTAAAGAAGATGACTTTGAAGGTGTTATTGACTTAATCACCATGAAAGCTATCTACTGGGATGTTGAATCTCTAGGTATGAAGTATGAAGAGCGTGAGATTCCTGAAGAGCTTCAAGAAAAAGCTGAAGAGTATCGCAGTGAGCTTGTAGAAGTAGCTGCTGAAGCTAACGAAGACTTGATGAATAAGTACTTAGAAGGCGAAGAGCTAACTGAAGACGAAATTCATGAGGCTATCCGTCAGCGTACTATTAATAACGAAATCATTCCAATGTACTGTGGTACTGCCTTCAAAAACAAAGGCGTACAAAAGATGTTGGATGCCGTGATTCAATATATGCCAGCACCTCAAGACGTACCTGCTATTAAAGGTATCCTTGATGACAAAGCAGAAACTGAAGGCACTCGTGAAGCGTCTGATGATGCGCCATTTGCTGCCCTTGCGTTCAAAATCATGAACGACAAATTCGTTGGTAACTTAACCTTCGTACGTGTTTACTCAGGTGTTATCAAGCAAGGTGAGAGCGTTTATAACCCAGTTAAGATGAAGCGTGAGCGTATCGGCCGTATCGTACAGATGCATGCTGACTCACAGCAAGAGCTTGACGAAATCCGTGCCGGTGACATCGCTGCCCTAGTTGGTATGAAAGATGTTGGTACTGGTGACACGCTATGTGATGAAAAAGAAATCATTACTCTTGAGCGTATGGAATTCCCAGAGCCAGTAATCAGTCTAGCTGTTGAGCCTAAGACTAAAGCTGACCAAGAAAAAATGTCTATCGCTCTTGGCCGTTTGGCTAAAGAAGATCCTTCATTCCGTGTTCACACCGATGAAGAATCAGGTCAGACTATCATCAGTGGTATGGGTGAGCTTCACTTAGAAATCCTTGTTGACCGTATGAAGCGTGAATTCAAGGTTGAAGCTAACATCGGTGCACCACAAGTTGCTTACCGTGAAACTATCCGCGGTACAGTTGAGCAAGAAGGTAAATTTGTTCGTCAGACAGGTGGTCGTGGTAAGTTCGGTCATGTGTGGTTAAAACTTGAGCCTCTAGATCTAGACTCAGGTGTTGATTACCAATTCGAAGAACAAGTAGTTGGTGGTGTTGTACCTAAAGAGTACCATGGCGCAGTTGATAAAGGTATTCAAGAGCGCATGAAGAACGGTATCCTTGCAGGTTACCCAATCGTTGGTGTTAAAGCGACATTATATGATGGTTCATACCATGATGTTGACTCTGACGAATTATCGTTCAAAATGGCCGGTTCTATTGCCTTCAAAAAAGGCTTCATGAACGCCAATCCAGTACTTCTTGAGCCTGTGATGAAAGTTGAAGTTGAGACTCCAGAAGAATACATGGGTGATATCATGGGCGATCTAAACCGTCGTCGTGGTATGGTTCAAGGTATGGACGATCTACCTGGTGGCACTAAACAAATCCGTGCTGAAGTACCATTAGCTGAAATGTTTGGCTATGCAACTAACGTACGTTCTATGTCTCAGGGCCGTGC
The DNA here is from genome assembly GCF_022631235.3 of Psychrobacter raelei. Lineage (NCBI taxonomy): Bacteria > Pseudomonadati > Pseudomonadota > Gammaproteobacteria > Moraxellales > Moraxellaceae > Psychrobacter > Psychrobacter raelei. The sequence goes on along the minus strand of NZ_CP093310.2, from coordinate 2,415,819 downwards.
AACATACTCAATGGAATTCCAAAAGTATGCTGAAACGCCTAAGTCTGTAGCCGAAGAGATTATGAAGAAATTCTCTGGCAAGGATGATGACGAAGAGTAGTCTTTGTTAGTTAAGTAGAGGGTAGGGAGAAGGGTGACTCAGTCAGCCTTCTCTATAAGAAGTTTAGATGAAGACAGGCTTTACCATTCCTTAGGGGAATGGGTTGTAATTAGTTGATGAATTTATAACCAATTACGTATCAAGGGCTTGTCATTGACTAAGGTTTTCTTATATCATTTACCACTGACTTGATCACCATTTTCAAGAATATTATTATCTGACAGTAGATAAATAACCTTAAGTTATTGCTCCCATCTGTCTTAATTGAATTTAGAATTAATAAGAGGATACACTCATGGCAAAGGCCAAGTTCGAACGTAACAAGCCGCACGTAAACGTCGGTACCATTGGTCACGTTGACCACGGTAAAACCACTCTAACAGCTGCTATCGCAACTGTAGCTGCAAAAACTTTTGGTGGCGAAGCCAAAGACTACGCTGCAATTGACTCAGCACCAGAAGAAAAAGCCCGTGGTATTACAATCAACACCTCACACATTGAGTATGACACTGCTGACCGTCACTACGCACACGTAGACTGCCCAGGTCACGCTGACTATGTTAAAAACATGATCACTGGTGCTGCTCAGATGGACGGTGCTATTCTAGTCGTATCAGCTACTGACGGCCCAATGCCACAAACTCGTGAGCACATCTTGTTATCACGTCAGGTTGGCGTACCATACATCATGGTATTCATGAACAAATGTGACATGGTTGACGACGAAGAATTACTAGAGCTAGTAGAAATGGAAGTACGTGAATTACTTTCAGACTACGACTTCCCAGGTGATGACACACCAATCATCAAAGGTTCAGCTTTAGAAGCACTAAACGGTAAAGATGGCAAATATGGTGAGCCAGCAGTTATCGAATTACTACAAACTCTAGACACTTACATTCCAGAGCCAGAGCGTGACATCGATAAGCCATTCTTGATGCCTATCGAAGACGTATTCTCAATCTCAGGTCGTGGTACTGTTGTAACTGGCCGTGTTGAGTCTGGTATCGTTAAAGTTGGTGACGAGATTGAAATCGTTGGTATCCGTGACACTCAAAAAACCACCTGTACAGGTGTTGAGATGTTCCGTAAGCTACTAGACGAAGGTCGTGCTGGTGAGAACTGTGGTGTACTACTACGTGGTACTAAGCGTGAAGACGTACAACGTGGCCAAGTACTAGCTAAGCCAGGTTCAATCACTCCGCACACTAAGTTTGACGCTGAAGTATACGTACTATCAAAAGAAGAGGGTGGTCGTCACACACCATTCCTAAACGGCTATCGTCCACAGTTCTACTTCCGTACAACTGACGTAACTGGTGCTATTTCTCTACAAGAAGGTACTGAAATGGTAATGCCAGGCGATAACGTTGAGATGAGCGTAGAGCTTATCCACCCAATCGCTATGGACAAAGGTCTACGTTTCGCAATCCGCGAAGGTGGCCGTACTGTAGGTGCTGGTGTTGTTGCTAACGTTAAAGACTAATCTCTTTAAGTGTTAATAACGCTATCAAGCAAAAAAACCGCCTCATATGAGGCGGTTTTTTTATGGGCAATTTTTGGATAGGTGTTCATTTGCTTTTAAGCGTATCTGTATTGTGGCGTTGGAAATATGGTTAATATCAGCTAAGATATTAAAGGACTAAAGCTTATGAGTTTAATATCTTCAATGAATCACAGTAGATGTCATAAGTATCTAATAGCGTACAAGGCTCAACAAGACTATGGAGTGGTAGATGAGCGCATTAAAAAGTTTAGAAAAAGAGTGGCAGGAATGGTTGAAAATTAATCTTGCTCGAGGGGTGCCTGCCAATAACTTAGCTGCTTCTTTATTCGAAAGAGGATGGGTAGATGCAGCTTATGAGTTGATTAGTAAAAGCAGTAATCAAAAAATCCCTCATATAAATATGACCAATAATTATGTTGAGCTGTCTGACAAAAAGGTCTCCCTCTCCTTTGTGTGTTATAAGCCATTTGTAACGGTTATTAATGACTTTCTTAGCCCAGAAGAGTGTGATGCCTTAATTAGCGATGCAGATCAGAAGTTAAAAGCCTCTAGAGTGGTTGACCCTGAGGATGGAAGCTTTGTCGAGCACAGTGCCCGCACAAGTACTAGTACAGGCTATCATAGAGGCGAGATAGACATAATAAAAACCATAGAAGCGCGTATTGCTGATTTAATAAATTGGCCTGTCGATCATGGCGAAGGGCTACAAGTACTTCGATATGAAGATGGCGGAGAATATCGTCCTCACTTTGACTTTTTTGACCCTGCGAAGAAAAGCAGTCGCTTGGTCACTAAGCAAGGTGGACAGCGCGTTGGCACATTCTTGATGTATTTATCTGAAGTAGACTCTGGCGGTTCCACCCGTTTTCCAAACTTAAACTTTGAGATACGACCTAACAAGGGCTCAGCCTTATATTTTGCCAATACTAATTTAAAGGGAGAGATTGAGCCATTGACATTACATGCTGGTATGCCTGTCACCGAGGGCGTTAAGTATCTTGCCACAAAATGGTTGCGCGAAAAACCCTACATTTGATGAGTGCATAGATCTAAAAAATGGCGCCAAACGGCGCCATTTTTTATATCTACCTAGCATGACCTGACAAAGACATGAAAATCTAGTCGACATAGTGTCTTTGGCGCAAGGTCTCATACATACATAGAGCGCCTGCAATGGCCACATTTAAGCTTTCTTGACCATTTGGTTGAGGCAGCGCTACTGGTGTGGCAAGCTTCATGATATCGTCACAGACACCTTGTCCTTCATGACCCATCACCCAAGCCACAGGACGATTTAGATTCTGCTTATAAATAATGTTATCAGTATGTGAGCTGGTAGCAAATACTGGAAGGCGCAAATAAGCCAATACTTCATCCGCCTCAATACCTTCATAAATGGTCAGGCCAAACTGCGCGCCCATACCGGCACGCATCGTCTTTGGTGACCAAGCTTGGGCGCTACCTTTAGTACAGATTATGGTTTTGATACCGACGGCTGCTGCAGTCCGCAGTAAGGTGCCCACATTGCCATTGTCTTGTACGTCATTTAATATCAAGCAATCTGTCGTAATCGGAGATTTTAGAGCTTGTAGATCATGTTGTGGTACTGTCACAATGGCCATAATCTCAACACCACTGCCTAAGGTGGTTATACCTTGATAGACACTATCGCTAACCACAGTTACCTTGTTATCGAGGTTATAATTACTCAATGAGCTTAATAGTGTTTGTACTTCTGGATGTGATAGACCGCTATAAGAGATGATAATTTGTTCTGGCAGGAAGTCGGCCTGTAGGGCAGCTTCGATAAGATGAACCCCCTCAAGTACCGTTTGGCCTGTTTTTTTACGCTGACGTGATTGCGTTAATAGGGCTTTAGCCAGCTTGGCTGTTGGGTTTTTGTCTGAGGTAATAACAGGATAGTTAGAAAACTTATTGGTGATAATGTCGGTCATTATTTGCTCGTTTGGTTTAAATATTAAAGTATATCTCTGAGGTTAAGGGCAGTGTCTTTAAAACAGAGATATAGGCCAGTAGGGTAACACACCTTGCTCGATATTTAGTTACTCACACGAAAATAAAAAGACCAAACTGCCTGAGTTTGGTCTTTTCATAGGGCGCTTATAGCAAATAGTGCTCAGTTTATTAGGCCTGCTGATGTAGCTTTTGGACATACTCAACTTCGTTTTTTGCGCCCAGCACCACCGCCACGCGTTGGTGGATATCGGTAGGCTCACAATCCATAATACGATTTAGGGCATCGGTTGAAGCACCACCTGCACGTTCAATCAGCAGGCTCATGGGATTAGCTTCATACATTAAGCGTAGTTTGCCCGCTTTATTGGGGTCTTTGGTGTCTTTGGGGTAAATGAAGATACCGCCGCGGCATAAGATGCGGTGTACATCGCCTACCATGGCCGCAACCCAGCGGGTATTGAAATTCTTACCGCGTGGTCCGGTGCTGCCTGCCAATAGCTCATTAATATACTGCTGCATGGGTGGTAGCCAGTGACGAGCATTTGAGGCATTAATGGCGTATTCTTTGGTGTCTGCATCGATAGTGATGTTGTTTTTAACCAGCTCAAACTCCCCCGTGCTTGGGTTTAAGCTAAACATAACCACACCCTCATTATTGGCGTCTAGTGACTCAGATAAAGTAAAGGCAAGCATCGCTGATGAGCCGTACAGCAGATAACCTGCCGCCAATTGCTCAGTACCTTTTTGTAAGAAGTCAGCGTTTTGTGCTGCTTGGCCTTTGTTATTGTGCGGTAAGATAGAGAAAATAGTACCGGTAGGCATGTTAATATCAATATTTGATGAGCCATCCAGTGGGTCGAATAATACTAACAGCTCGCCTGACTCATTGGCAGGAGTGGCATCATCTAGCTCTTCACTGGCCACGCCGGCGCAGTGTTTATTTGCCGTTAGCGCCTCTAGTAATAAGTCATTGGCAATAACATCTAGCTTCTTTTGTTGCTCGCCTTGGACGTTCTCAGCACCCGCTTCACCATGGATGTCTGCTAGCGCACCTTGACGTAGCAGGTCCGTGATTTGTTTGCCGACATTGGTGATGGTGGTTATAACATCTATCACCGCTTGGGTTTGCGGAAGCTTAGGGTGTTGCTCAAAGTACTGGGTAAGGCTGGTCATAAAAACTCCTAAAAATGGGACAATATCAAGGGAATAATCGGCTAATATAAAAGGCGATAGGTAATTTATACAAGCTCATCTATACATAGGCCGCATTGAATACCTAATGTTGAATACCTCAAGTTGAATAGATACCGTAGATGCAGCATAGAGCTTGGCACAAAATATAAGGCCAGATCAAAGTTTAAGCGTCTGGCCAAGGTTATAATTTCAATACCGCTATGCGCCCGACAGTTAGCCATAAAGTGAATGTGCATGACATACGACCACCAAATACGATTAAGTCGGCGAATAGGGCGATAATTGACCGAGCGACGTAAAAAGTTAGCTTTTTGAGCCCGCTTAAATCCGCTAAACTATAGCGGCAGATAGCCGCCAAAAAGTGGCTTAACGTGGTCCAAACACTCGAGTATTAAAATTCTTAATTAAAGTGCACAAAGTGTAGCAAAAACCAACCAATATTTCTTGTGCTACTTCATTATAATAGCGGACAAAATGACGATATCAGCAGCCAAGTCCCTTAAACTAAGGTCGGATTTAAGAGAAATAAAATTTGGGTTTGATTTATTATGGATTTGGCTTGATACTTCACCCGATTACAGATTCCCCAGTTTATATTCACTGCTCATAAAGGATGCCTAAAACTGCCATGACTGATTCTACCTCCAAGACAAGCACTAATACCGCAAGCTCTGATATGGCTGCTGAATTTGACTCAACCACAGCGCGTTTAAATGCCTCGTTGAGTAAGCCGCAGCTTAATGCTGATGGTCACTTGCGTCATTTTTTGGGCATTGAAGGCCTAAGCCGCGCACAGTTGCTGGCGATTATTCATAAGGCCGAGAGTTTCTTTGATGACAAGGGACAGCTGATTAACAGCCCAGAGCTTGAAGGCTGTACGGTGATGAACTTGTTTTTTGAGCCATCAACCCGCACTCGGACCACCTTTGAGGTGGCCGAAAAGCGTTTGGGCGCGAATGTATTGAACATAGATATTGCCCGTTCAAGCACCCAAAAGGGAGAGAGTCTGCGCGATACGTTATGGAACTTGCAAGCAATGACCGCTGATATCTTCGTGGTACGCCATTCAGCTTCAGGTGCAGCACATTTTATGGCGACAGAGGTAACCCCCGATATTGCCATTATCAATGGCGGCGATGGGTGGCATGCCCATCCCACGCAAGCCATGCTAGATATGCTAACCATTCACCGTGAGGCACCACGTCCTTTTGAAGAGTTGACGGTGGCCATTATCGGCGATATTAAGCACTCTCGTGTGGCACGCTCTGATATTGCCGCTCTAAAAATACTAGGTGTCAAAGAGATTCGAGTCATCGCCCCTCGTACCTTACTGCCTAAAGGTATTGAGCGTTATGGGGTAAAAGTATTTGAAAACATCGATGAGGGGGTGGTGGACTGTGATGTGCTGATGGGTCTGCGCATTCAAAATGAGCGTATTGGTTCGCCGCTTATGGCCGCTTCAAATGAGTATTTTAAAAAATATGGCATTACCCCAGAGCGTGTGGCCAAAGCCAAACCTGATGCCTTGGTCATGCACCCAGGCCCTATGAACCGTGGGGTTGAGATTGCCTCTAGCGTGGCAGACGGTCCACAGTCGGTGATTTTAAAGCAAGTAAATAATGGTATTGCGGTTCGTATGGCAGTGTTGTCGATGGCAATGCAAGGTCAGCGTGAATATCAAGCCCTACGCTCAAGCACCTAGCGCAGCGTACTTAAGTCAGCTGCCTATTTTTGGCCTGTTAACTTAGCCCAAAATGATCAAGCTTTGAGCCATTTTATAAGCAATTTTATTCTTCTTATCAAAAATAAACGGGATGTGTCATGCTAAACCTATTGCCTAATACTTTTACTCAGCCCAACATCGAAACAAAAAAAGACCACTGGTTACTGCCACCTTTAGTAGATTTGTGTGCACGCTTACGTGAGCCAGGTCTACAGCAGCACGGTACGTTAGAATCTGAAGGCTATGCTGCTCGTAGCACGGGCTTTTTGCACGTCATTACTCCGCCAGATACCAATCCTATTTTAGAAAATGGCTCTTTACTAAAAGGCTTACGTGAGCGTGCTAAGCAAGATGGCGGTATTCATCTGCACATCTTAGGGGCGCTAACGGCAGGCCTAAAAGGTGAGCGCCCTGCCAATGTGGCGGGTCTAAAAAAAGGGGGCTGTATTGCGGTCACCAATGCAGGGCGTGCCTTTGAAAATGACTTGGTGATGCTAAGAACCTTAGAGTACGCCGCCACTTTTGGCTTAAAGGTATTCTTTTATCCCAATGAGCCCAGTCTCTCAGCCGGTGGTGTGACTCATGAAGGTTATATTGCTTCATTTCATGGCCTACAAGGCATTCCTTGGTTGGCAGAAACGGTAGCATTATCCACTCAGCTGCTTATGGTGGAGGAGACGGGTATTGCCGCTCACTTTAGCCAGCTGACCTGTAAGTCGTCTGTGGAGCTTATGCGCTGGGCCAAAGGCAAAGGCCTGCCAGTCACTTGCGATGTGGCGATGCATCAGCTGCATTTAACCGATGATAATATCGAGGGCTTTAATGCTCAAGCCTTTGTCTTGCCACCGCTGCGTAGTAATACCGATCAAAAAGCGCTGCGTAAAGGCTTACAAGATGGCACCATTGATGCCATCTGTAGTCATCACGAGCCGTTAAATGACTCGGCTAAAAAGGCACCTTTTGCAGAATCTACCCCAGGGATTTCAACCTTCGATACCTTTATGGCTCTAGGCTGCAAACTGGTTAGAGAGGGGGTGTTAACTCCTGAGCAGTTGGTTGACAAGATTTGCCTAGCGCCGGCACGTATTGCTGGTATTGAAGCGGTGTACAATGACGTGGGCGGTGCGGTGTTGGTTGACCCGAACTTGCAGTGGCAATTGACCGCCGAAACGATGTTGTCAAAAGGCAAGAATACGCCGTTTTTAAATCAAACACTGCAAGGCAAAGTAGTGGAGACTTATTTTGACTGAGTCGCCACAGGTAAGTGGCTCTATTAAAGCCGTTACCTTATATGAGGTGGCCAAAGGTGTCGGGGCAGTATTGGCTGCCCTTGCTTTATGGGCGTGGCACAGTGATGTGACAGACTTTATTAGCTTGGCTAACACGGCTTGGGTTGAGCGCTTTGGTACCTTGTTTAGTGTACAGGTGGCTGCACTGACTCAAGCGGCACATCAGGCTTCCCAAAACTGGCATATTTTTACCTTGATTATCCTAGGGTATGCCAGTTTACGCTTTATTGAGGCGTATGGTTTATGGAAAGACAAGACATGGGCGTATTGGTATAGCGTACTCGGCTATGGGATATTTATCCCTGTTGAGGTGTATTATCTGATTGTGCGCCCCTTTGACTGGATCAAGCTTGGGGTGTTGCTGCTCAACGTGGTGGTGGTCATCGTAGTATATAAGCAGATGCGCCGCAAGGGCCTTCTGTAAAGCCCAAGCACCACAGCCTCTGCTAGTAGCGTCTGATGCACTGATTTATCACCGGTCGCCGTAAAACCACCCACTTCAGGGGGTGGATATAAGGCGACACACACTGTCGTGATCAGTACTTAAAGTATTGCAAGTTAAAATTAACCTCGCCATACTAACCCTATGAAAACACTCAAGCTACGCATCAAAGACAAACATGCAAACCAGCTAAACAAACTAGCTGGGAGTGTTAACTATGCGTGGAACTATGTTAATGCGTTAAGCTTTGAGCATGTAAGACGCACAGGTAAGTGCTTTTGGGCCTATGATTTAAGCCAATACACCAAAGGCAGTGGTGAGTATTTAGGCTTACACTCGCAAACTTTGCAAGCCATCAACGAAACTCATGCCAAATCTCGTAAACAGTTTAAAAAAGCTAAACTCAATTGGCGAACCAACCGACCTGATGCCAAACGTAAAAGCCTAGGCTGGATACCCTTTAAAAAGTCTGCTATCAAGTATCTAAATACAAGACAAACGGGAAAGAAAGCACTTAAATCAACCATACAGCTATCGCTCTGTAAAGGTCAAAAGCTTATCATAGACGTATTCGATAGCTATAATCTAAACCTATATCAAATCAATACGCTTGAGATAGTGCAAGACAGTCGTAACCGTTGGTATGCCTGTATTACCGTCAAAGATTTTCCTAGACAAGCAAGTGGCAAAGGCAGCGTTGGTATTGACTTAGGCTTAAAGGAATCTGCTACCACATCAAACGGTGACAAGCTGACAACTAAACAAACTCAAAAATGGGCGAATAAATTAGCAGTCGCCCAGCGTGCAAACAATAAAAGCCGGGTAAAGGCAATCCATGCCAAGATCAAAAACTCAAGATTAGATGCCATACACAAATTCACCACCCAATTAGTTAAGGATAATGCCTTAATTGTGGTTGGTGATGTTAAATCACGCTCATTCACTAATTCGATGACCAACCTAGCTAAATCGACATACGATGCAGGATGGTTTGAACTTAAACGACAACTGGAATACAAATGCAAGTATGCAGGTTGTCAGCTTGAGATGGTGAATGAGAGTTACACTACCCAGACCTGTTCGCACTGTCTTAAAATAAGTGATAGTAGTCCAAAAGGTAGAGCAGGTCTTGGAATAAGAGGATGGAGGTGTGCTGAGTGTGGCACATGGCATGATAGAGATATCAATGCTGCTAAGAACATCCTTGCGGTCGGGCTTGACCGTCTAGCTGTAGGAATCCCCTCGGTTTAGCGAGGGGAGGAAGTCAACTCTTGATAGAACAATTACTTGTGCGTGTCTATACCGCTTGAAACCATAAGCTTAGTAATGTTCTTGGCAATTTTAAGCGCCAAGAATGAATAAGCTTGAGAATTGGGGTGAAAGCCATCTTCAGCAAATAAATCGGCATCACTTAAGCCGGTATTGGCAAACTCAATAGGCAGTGCATATACCTGCTGATACGACTCACACACCTCGATAAGCTTATCATTCATCAGCTGACTCTTGCTGCCTAATAGCTTATTTAAGGGGCTTGGAATAGCGGGCATGTTTTGCATCGGTGGTAAGCAAGCAAATAAGATATATTTCGCCCCAAATTTACGTTTGCCCAGCTCAATAATTTGATGGAGCTGTGCTTGCCATTGGCTCACAGACACATTGCTGGTGGTGTCATTAACGCCAATCAGAACCACCATTACATCCACTGGCCGCTGCGGGGTGGGCAATACGTAAAGTCTACGCAGCGCATCAAAGCTGGTGTGGCCCGAGGTGGCGTGCAGTGCCCAGTCGATTTGATTAAATTGAGCAGTAATCTCAGGGGTCTGCTGTAAGTGACCTAGCAGATGACCGGCCAGCGCTTCTTGCTGTGACCCAACCCCAACTCCTGCCGCCGAAGAGTCGCCAAGCAGCATTAAGCTTAGGGTATTGGCATCATTCAGATGCGCATCAGACAGTAGCAAGCGGCCATGACGCTCACCTTGCGCCTCTGGCAAGCGTAAAGCGGTACGTTTGAGCTTTAGGCCTTGGTATAAATAGACTGGTGCTAAGGCGATGTGCTTGGGCTGTAATGGAATCATAAAAACCTACTGTCGTAAAATGATTAATGAAGATATTGAGAGTCTAATACATTTAAAAATGGCTGAACAGTATAGGCACTTGGTAAATAGGCACTTGGTAAATAAGCACTTGTTAAATAAGCACTTGCTAAGGTAAGTATCGACAGTGTGAATGATGGTGCCATGTGCCTAACTTTTAGCCCATCAAGCCCCAAAAAAGCCCGGAATAAGCCTTAATCCGGGCTTTATTTATTTTATGGGCTAGGCTGGAATAAAAGCACCATAAAAATGAGTGTTGACGCTACCAGCCAGTACGTTGACGGATGGTGGTCAGATTATCATCGACTAACAGCTTACCATCGACAAAGACATCGCGTAGTAAGTTGTCCTCGGGGGAGTTTAAGCTGTCCTCTTTGATGGTGGTGAGCGTGCCATTGGTCTGCTTAATTAATGCCAAGCGGCCTTTTTTCGAGCGCTTTGAGCGGCTAGTGATGGGGTCTTTAAAGATATCTTTCCACTCACCATCGATGCGAATGGCACTGGCCTTCATTGCCCAGCTCATGGTATCGCGGTTGACTTGTTGTAATAAGCCGCCGCCCATGCCAAAGGTGACATTATCGGCACTAAAGCCTGCTTGCATAATGGTGTCTAAAATTTTACCTAGACTCTGCGGACTAATGCCATCACCTTGAATTAGGCGTACATAGTCTGGCAAAACCTTGTAGCCTTTACTATTAACACGGTATCCAAATTTGACCGATAAGCGCTCGAGTGCCTCTCGCACGACTTTGGCTGGATCACCACTGTCTGGACGGACCACTAAGGTGCCTCCCATAGTTTCTACCTGCTGTTTAAGCGCATCACCCCAAATATTATCAATGGCATTCCATAAGTCATAGCTGTCAGACACCACAGCGACCATGTGACCTTCACCGCCGAATTGATCGAGCATATTGGCATAGGCCTGAGTCTCACGCTCACGGCCCCAGGCGGTCATAGTACTGTGCTCAGCGGCTGGGATTGAGAAGGCTGGCATGTTATCGCTCATGCCATACCAGCGGCTTGCAGCAACCAGTGCCGTCATACTGTCAGTACCTGAGAAATTAACCAAATGTGCAAGGCTACCTAATGCCACAGACTCCATGCTAGAAGCTCCGCGAGCACCAAAATCATGCAGCTTAAAGGGCAAGCCTGCGCTGCTATCTGCAGATTTTTCTAGGGCAGCTTTAATAATATTTTTGCAGTAATACGATAAGCTGGCCACAGTCGAGGGGTACCAAATGGCCCTAAGCAAAGTGGTCTCAAGATAGCTTGGCAGCCAATAAAACTCAGGATCGGTATTAATGATTTGGCACACCACATTAGATACAGGAACCAAGCTGCCTTCGGGCACTGCTTGAATCCGAATGGGTAAGTAGCCGTTATGTTTTTCGACTAGGCGCTCCCAGCCGCTGCGATTAAAAGGCAGGCCATGCGCTTTAATCACCAGCTCAGCGTCATCGATATCCGCTGTGGTAATCGGCTTATTAAGGTATTCTTTTATAAAAGCTTGTAGACCAAAAAACACCACATCATAGTCGCCTTTACGCGCCTCGACATAGCTTGACATATACTCACTACCAGGTGGATATTGTAGCCAGTGTGAGGTCTTATAACTATCAGAATTTAAAATCAAATTATTAAAATTTGCGGTAAACATCACAGAACTCCTCTGCTTGATTGTAAGACACTCGATAATTGAGTGCCGTCTAAAAACCCACTGCGTCTATCGCTTGGGGCAAAACCATAAAATAGCCATCTATACAGGTCTTTATGGATACTAAACATCATAAGCCCACCATCTTGGTAATAATGGCATAGTGATCTTCAAACATTTTTTTGGGATCAAGCTCGGCCAACGGCAACCAAAATGCTTTGGCCGCATCATCACCACCTTTTACCTTTGGCAAACCTTTGGCGTCATTTTTTAGCTGAAAATAAAAGGCTTGGGTAATAGTACGGCCACGTGCTGAGCGGTAGGGGTCATCAAAGGTATGCTGGGAATGACGTGAGCCGCGCAGTACAGGTTCAGGCACCTTAAGCTTGGTCTCCTCTCTTAGCTCACGCACGCACGCATCTAATAGGGTCTCTTTTTGGTCAACAAAGCCACCGGGCAATGCCCACAGTCCACGGCCAGGCATACTGCGGCGCTCGACCAATAAAATATGCCCTGACTGTACCACCACCGCATCGGCAGTCATAAAGGTGGGCGGATAGGGGGTGTCTTGCCACTGTTTTTTATAATTATCAACGAACCAAGCCTCTTCATGCAGCTGCTGATACTCTTGCGTCTGTTTAAAGGCTTCGAGTACAGCACGGGTAGAGGCAGGCGTGCGCTCTTTGGTCGGTGTAGCGCCCATTAAGTAGCCTTCGCGAATTGGTGTGGCGGAAAGCTCTTTGTAATTGGGTACTGAGATGGACTCCCATGTAGGAAAGAGCGATAGATAGTAAGACGAGCTGTCTTTTGAGTGGCCAATTAAGGCAATGTCTTCTTGCAAGTTTTTGGTGACTGAGTACACCGATTGCTGCACGCATTGTAGCCAGCGAGTGTCATTATATAAGGCATCATCCAGACCCACGCAATGGATACGGGCGGCATCTTTATCAGAGTAGGCGCCTTCAATCATTTCAGCTCTTTCTTCCACGCTAAAAGGATTGCGTAGACTACGGGGTAGGTTGGCTGAGCCAATCAGCATAATCACATTATCGGCACGTTTTAATGCCTCATCGACTACCGCTTTATGGCCCATGTGAAAGGGCTGAAAACGACCAATAAACACCAAGTATTTATAACGACGGGTGGCAGCAGACTTAGTCGCACCACTATTGGTTGGGCTATTAGATTCAATAGGGCGGGATTCGGGTGTCACACTCATTATAAGGCTCCTGCGCAGACTTTGAACATACTATAAAAGATATCAACATTAATAAGGACGAATATAGTGACACACTCATAAGACCAATAACAATATTTAAAGCGTACCAAAACGTATTAAAGGGGTTAAAAAAAGCCCCTCTATTTTTTAGAAGGGCTTGTTTTAGCGAGTGTTGAACGAAGATGATTGATCTGTTTTACTGGCCAAAAAGGCTTTGTTATAACGAACCGATCTTTTCTAGCCCTTCTTGTTGCAGTGCTTTGGTAACGCCTGCATCCGCTTCGATGCGCTCAATGAAGGCATTAAAGTTGCTGTATTGTGATAGATCAAGCTTAAAGTTTTTTGACCAGCGTAAAATCACATATAAATATAAATCTGCGGTGCTTTTGCTGCCTACGAGATAGTCGTTTGTTGCTAATTGCTCATTGGGCAGTTTGAACAGTTTGACCAGCTTGTCTTTGGCTTTAGCCACCAAGTCTTGCTGAGCTGACTCATCGCTTACAAAGCCCTCGGGCGCAAATAAAGGCGCAAATCCTTTATGCGCATCTGAGTTCAAAAATGCCAGCCAATGTAGAATCTGCGCTTGTTCGGCAGGGGTGGCGTAGTTGCCGAAGATGTGCGCCTTTGGATAACGGGCATTGATATAGGTCTGTACCGCAATATTTTGGGTAACCACCGTATCCCCATCGACAAGCGCAGGCACTGAGCCTTGCGGATTAATCTTTAGATAGGCTTCTGACTTGATAGAGTCATGGTCCATAATCTGTAACTCATAATCTGCGTTGGCCCATTCTAAAGCGGTATGAGGAACGAACGAGCAGGCGCCGGGCAATACATATAACTTCATAACAACCTCTATTTATTGTTTTATTAAGTGACAGTAATGAGTCTAAACACTAAGCTGTGAACTTGCCGTTTTATTGTGTGAAGTTAGGTTCAAGCTCGGTATCTTTTTATTTTTTAATGTTTGCTGATATGGGGCATCTATATTGCTTAGATCACTGACATGAGCAAGCGAGCTGAACTAACTGACCCGAGCCCCTTTTTGCCAAGGTTTGGGGCTGCGTCTATTGGCGCGTATTTGTTGTATACCATGAGCAATCAAGAACATAATGCCCAGCCAAATAAAGCCATAGCTATAGAGCATACTGGTCTCAAAGCTATCACCGAGCACGGTAATTGCCAATACAAACAGCACTAAAGGCTCTAGGTAACTCATCATACCAAACACATTGACTGGCAGTATTTGGCTGGCATCAATATTGGTCTTTAAGGCTAATACGCTAATTACCCCTAAGCTTGCAACCAACATAAAATACAGCCCAGATCCGGTCACAAACATAAAGTTACCAGGCGCTGCTATTACCAGATAGCCTATTGCAATGGGCAAAAATAAACTCAAATCGACCAGCATCCCCGTCATCGCCGTTATGCCCTGCAAGCGGCGCAGGATGTAGTAAATAGGGTAGGTGCCGCACACCCATAGCGTGGCCCAAGACACACTTTGGGTACGTAGCATTTCAAGGCCAATACCCAGCATGGCAAACAATACCGCCAACCACTGCAACCGGCTTAAGCGCTCACCAAAAAAAATAAAACCAAACACCACCATCATTAGCGGAAACAAAAAGTAGCCCATGGCCACTTGCACCCCTTGATCATTGACCGGTGCCCACATAAATAGCCACAGCTGACTAAAAAATATGGGTGTGGGTAATAGTAGCCACAGCCACTGCTTAAAGCTGCTTAGCTCACGCAAGCGATTGATATGAAAGCTGAGCCTGCCAGTTATTGCCAAAAAACCAACCAACACCACCCACATAGACAGCATGCGCCAGATAAATACCTGAGTGCCGGTTAATGGCTGCAAAAGACTGCTATAAAAATAAAGCACGCCGAATAATAAGTTTGAAACAATGGCCAAAACCACGCCCTTTAGCGCCGTACGCTGCTGAGCATCGCCGTCGGCCCAAATCGAGATAAAGGGCAGGCGGGAGATTAAGGGTGATTTTGACATAAAGGCACTCAACTAAAAAAAGCATTGTGGTAAAAGCAGGCTGTCTTAAAGAGCGACCATCTTCAAAGGGCACTGTCTTTATTTCACACACTAAACCTGGCTTTAGCGGTGTGGCGTAAGTTAGCTATCACTTTCGATCTTGGTCACCAATAGCTGGTTGATTTTGAGGTTTTCGGTATCTAAAATCTCAAATTTAAAGCCGCCATGCTCAATGACATCGGTCTTTTTTGGAATTTTACGCAGCATATACATCATAAAGCCACTGATGGTCTCGTAGTTCTCCGACTTGGGCAAATCTATGATGCCTACGGTGCGGATCACATCTTCAATCGGCGTCATGCCATCGACCAGCCAAGAGTTCTCAGTACGCTGTACAATAGGCTGCTCATCCATCGTTACCAGCTCACCCATCACGATACTCATGACATCTTTTAGGGTGATGACGCCCACCACAAGGGCATACTCATTGACGATAATCGCGAAGTCAGAGCCGGTGGTTTTAAAGGTTTCTAGAACATCAAAAAGCGATAAGGTGTCTGGAATAAATAGCGCAGGACGTAGAATGGTTGGATCTGTCAAGCGCACCTGCTCTTTTTGTAGC